>NZ_JCAPEU010000039.1:0-682 GCF_059735265.1 Mangrovimonas sp. sgz306409 | reverse complement strand
CGAGAGGAAAATCGGAAGCAATGAATTATACACCGTGTTGTACACCGTTTTTTTAATTTTTCATTATTCCTGCTCGGTCAAAATATTCTCCAATGGCATACGTGGGAAGTCCTTTCTGATAACCCAATCGGTAAAAGCCAATTCCGTTGCTTTTTTCGTTATTACTTAATTCTTGGATTTCTTTTGCCTTTAATATTATCTCAAATTCAGTGAACTCCGATTTGCATTCAAGAATTTCTCCTTTTTTAAATCCACCTTTTGGGCAATAGGGAACAAGAATAATTTTTGTTGCGTTGAATTTGCGGTGCCCAAAGTCAGATTTTAAGTCTTTAATTCCATGAGAGTTGAAAGAATTCCAACTTACATTTTTAGTTCTTCCAAAACGCATTGGCAAGTCAGGACGAAAATATTGAGATTCTTTTTCTGTTAACGGCAAATTTTCAATCAATTCCGATTTAGTTTTGAAAATCTCGGTTGACATTCGGTAGAATATTGTTTTGACACCAAAATTGTTTGAAAATGTCCAATTGTTTTCAGACCAGAGACAGTCATAGAACACTTCATAATCGTCAAATCCGATTATCCGAGACGGTCTTTCGTTAAATTCTGTTTTGTATATATCTCCTAATTTCAATTTTTTGGCAAATGGTGTACAACGGTTTGTGTATAGTTTCGTTGCGTG
>NZ_JCAPEU010000038.1:0-698 GCF_059735265.1 Mangrovimonas sp. sgz306409 | reverse complement strand
GTATCGCATGGCTCCTCTACCTTTCTAACGCGGTAGATATCGTCGTTGCCCTTCCCGCCTGCGCGGTTAGAGGACACATAGCCCATACCGGTGGCATCGTCATAGCTAAGGGCAAAGTCGTCTCCGCTGCTGTTCACAGGTACCCCCATGTTGTCAACACCGGACATGTCCGCCTTCACCTGGAACATATCAAGCCCTCCTAGGCCCAAGTGCCCGTTCGAGGCAAAATAGAGCTCACCGTTGCTCCCCGCAAATGGGAACACCTCGTGCCCCTCCGTGTTGATCTTAGATCCAAGGTTCTCAGGTTCTCCAAGACTGCCATCGGCATTGATGCTTGCCTTGTAAAGGTCAAAGCCGCCCATACCCCCCGGCATGTTGGAGGCAAAGTACAGGGTATTCCCGTCTGCGCTTACCGCTGGGTCCTTTACCGAGTAGCTGTCGCTGTTGATCGCAAAGCCCTCTGCAGGTCCCCATTTGTCGCCTACCTTGTTCGAGCGGAACAGGTGGATCACACTGATCTTCGTGCGGTCCTCCTTCTCGTATACCTTCTCAAAGAAGCTCTCACGTGAAAAGTACATCGTGTTGCCGTCCGGTGTAAAGGACAGCGTACCCTCGTGGTACTTCGTGTTGATCTCCTTGCCCAACAGCTCACCTTCCGTGAAGCTGCCGTCCTCGCCCTTGGCGAATCTGTAGATGTC
>NZ_JCAPEU010000036.1:0-763 GCF_059735265.1 Mangrovimonas sp. sgz306409 | reverse complement strand
AAAATCAGAAGCAATGAATTATACACTGTGTTATAAACAGGTTTTTAATTCAGTCAGCCCATTACCGAAGTCAGCTTTCTGAAGTTGTTTAAGTTCTATTTTACATTTATTAATTGAAATTAATTGATAAATATTTTGCTTGTCAATCTGACTTAAGGTAAATATTAAGAAAAAATTCTGGTTAATTTCCTTGATGAACCAATATCCTTCATCATCCCAACTTTTATTTATAAGAGCATTTTTCTTATTCGGTTTCTCAAACATAAGGTCACGAAAGAAAAATTTATCACTGAATTCTATTTCTAATTCTCCATTGATTTTCTCAAAACGATTTTTAGTCAAAAAATCCTGAATTGTTTTTTTGTCAGTATTTAATTTGTGATTCAAGTTCAAAGGACGAAATACGTGCATCATATTTTGTCCAAAGTCAATTTCAATTGAGTCTTTTTGGAAGATCTTAAAGTCAACATTTAGCGTGTCGTTTGTCATAAATAATTTTGACTTTTTGAAATCAATTTTTAAAGGAATAACACTGTCCGAATGTATAGTTCCGATAGTTTGATTGTCAAAGTCAATTAAAAATCCTTCGTTTCCAGAAGCGACCATTGAATTAATATCAATTATATAATTCTGATACGACATCCATATTCCTTTAACTTCTTGAGCTTGGCAATATGTTAATCCAAAGACTAATAATAATATTTGCAGTGTTTTTTTCAAACTTGTTTATAACGGTTGGGCTATAATTCCGTTGCGAGTAAAA
>NZ_JCAPEU010000035.1:0-810 GCF_059735265.1 Mangrovimonas sp. sgz306409 | reverse complement strand
GTTGTGTGTAAGCTGTAAAAACCATAAATGATTGACATATATAAAATTGAAGATCTTTTTTTCGATAAACTTGGTTGTCATTTTATAAAATTCACCTCAATGTATACCAATAACGATGATGACTATTTTGGGGACAATTATTATGAAATATCGCAAAGACAACTTATAAATGGAATTGAAAATATAGTAGAAAGAGATTGGTTTGAAAAACCTTCACTGACTTTCGAACTCGACAAAATTTGCGGTACACAAATTGAAGTAGACGAATTTATAGGTCCTTACTTTGATGAAAAATCAAATAGCCTATTGCTGCGTGGAATAAAACAGTGGTATAGTCATTATTTCATTTATCCATATGAGGAGAATTTTAAACTTCGGGTAACTCCCCCCGAAATTGATTTAAACACAACGCCATGTTTTTCATCATGTTTCGAGAGAGAAAAAAGAAAATCAAATATTGAACTAAATAATTTATTTCTAGAAATAAAAAAAGAGTTGTTGGATATTGAAAAACCTGAAATCATATTTTGGAATGATAAATGGAGTAATTATTTCGACCATCACACAAATTATTGCAACAGTCTCATATGGACTTTGTTTTATCCAAAATCTGAATTAACGATATTATTAATAACAGAACCGTACGATTATTAATAACAGAACCTCACATAAAAAGCCTACACACAACAACGGCTATAATCCATTGCTAACACCCTACTCTACCAAAAAAATACTAACTTTAACCAGCTACAATTCCTACTCGGAAAATCCTACGGATTTTACTCGCAACGGAATTATAGCCCAACCGTT
>NZ_JCAPEU010000034.1:0-1068 GCF_059735265.1 Mangrovimonas sp. sgz306409 | reverse complement strand
TTCACGCAACGAAACTATACACAAACCGTTACCACACATATGAAAGAAAAATTATTCTTGCTATTATTCTTATGTTCCATTTCAAACATATATCCTCAACAAAACGATTGTGAATCAATACTATCTAAAAAAATCAATTCAAACTTCAATGATACAAAGGCAACAGAAGAATTTCGAAACAACCTCTTAAAACTTGTTGGTTGCGGGATTGATTCTATAGATCTAACAATATTCTCCAATGGTCCTATTGCCGCTACATTTCTAATGGACATTGTCAGTGAAAACAATAATGGTTCTGAACTAACCTATCGCCACTTTTTCGATAAAATCCTTGATTTTAAAAAAACTGAACAATACCAAAAATTAAGAAACATCAATGAGGCCTCAATAGCTCTTGAAAAAAGACCTGCCAACATTAATAATTGGGAAGAAGACAAATTACTGCTTCAGCAATTAGAAATGCCCGAACAATATATTTCTGAATTCTATATATTTCTAAAAAATAACAACCAAACCTTCAATTCATACAAGGAAGCCATTATATCCTTTAGTGAATCAATAAAAGAAGTAAATACAGTTTCCAACGTTGAATTGACAGACATTTTCAACAACCCAGGCAATGTGGATTTTAATGAGCTATCAACACTAAGCATAGAAAATAAAAAACCAATTTTACTTTATTTTACTGGCTACGCCTGTGTTAACTGCAGAAAAATGGAGGATAATATTTTCAAAATGAAACCAATCTTTGACGTTTTAAAAAACAACTTCCTTGTCATAAACCTATACGTAGACGACAGAACTCAATTACCCGAAAAAGAATGGTTCAACTCAAAAGTTTATAGTAAAACCATCAAAACTATAGGACAAAAAAACAGTGAATATCAAATAACAAAATTCCAAAGCAATACACAACCACTTTTTGTAATATTAAACTCTGATGGTCAAGTTTTGGAAAAATTTCAATACACTAAGTCTTCCCAAGATTTTTTAGACTTCCTTGATCGTGGGCTAAGCAAATTATAAAAAACGTGTGGTAACACAGTGTATAATTCATTGCTTCCGATT
>NZ_JCAPEU010000033.1:0-2068 GCF_059735265.1 Mangrovimonas sp. sgz306409 | reverse complement strand
TTCCCTTCATAATAAAACCAATCAAAAACCGCTTTGTTTTTGGAGGTCTTGCCATTGCTGGTTGCATACATGCCAATACCCGGGCCATTAAACATGGCATTCCCCTGAAGGTCTGCAATGACAATTAGGTTTTGTTTGTCTCCAATTGGTTTAAGGGCGTCCATACTTTCTCCGTAGCTAAATTGAATGTCCAAATCGTTGCCTTCAACATGAAAATAGACCTCTTTGTTTTTGTAGGGGATACGGGCAATTTCGGTTTGTTCGCCTTTAAAAGCTTTGATCAATACCAAGGAATTCTTGTCCTTTAAAAGGTTGAAGTGGTTTTCATTGGTTCTGTATACCGTTAAACCTGCCTGTTCATTATCCTTTGAGGTTTTAAAAGACATCTTGGTAGAGGCTTCAAATTTATGGTGTTCAATGCGCTGAACCAAAATGGAAGAATTGACAAGGCTATCCATAACTTCCTTGCGTAAATTTAGGTGAACCGCTCCTTTCTCTACGGTGTAAAAGGCCTCTTTAGGTATGCGAATGGTACACCATTTTAGATCCAGTTTGTCACCATTAAATTCGTCCTTGGCAGGTTGTTTTTCAAAAGGCGTCCAAAGTAAATTGGGACGGGGTTGTGTCATGAGTACTTTGCCTTCACCTGGATTAAATACAGGCGTTTGCTCATCAAATTCTACTTTGGCCAAAAAGGTTTCCCTGGCTAAGGTGGTTAGTCTGTCCAAGCGTCGTTTTCCAAGCATGACACACCACCATTCGCCGTTTTGGGTCTGCACCAAATCGCCATGGCCAATGGCATGTACGGGGTAATCCTGTCCTAAATGTCGGTGGCTCAACACAGGGTTGATATAGTCCGTGGTGTAGGGACCAAATACAGTATCGCTATGGTGTACGGTAAGGGCGTGGTAAATGCCTGTGCCTCCTTCAGAAATCATCAAGAGGTATTTGCCATTTATTTTGTAAAGATGAGGCCCCTCGGAATAGGAGGCGTTGTTGGCATGGCCGTAGGTAGCGTTATGGCGTTCGCCTACCAATTTCTTTTGTTGTAAATCCAGTTCTTGGGTGAAAATAACCCCTTGGTCTTTCCATTCTGGAGTTTCGGCACCTACAACTCCCGTATAGTAACATTTGCCATCATCGTCCCACATCAACGAAGGGTCAATGCCATCCGCTTCAGGCAGCCAATTAGGATCTGACCATGGACCAGCAGGGTTAGTAGCGGTTATATAAAAATTCATTCCACAACCTACACAGGTATTGATGATATAAAAAACTCCATTGTGATGCCTAATGGTAGCTGCAAACAGGCCAAGCATATCTGGCAACTTATCGAAATTCATTTGATCTGGGCGGTCAATAGCATGCCCAATAAGTTCCCAATTTACAAGGTCTTTACTGTGATAAATTGGTAAACCCGGGAACCAAACAAAGGTGGAATTCACCAAATAATAGTCGTCACCCACCCTGCAAATGGACGGGTCGGGATGATATCCTGGGAGAATAGGATTATCAAAAGTGGTTGGAGCTGTTTGTCCAAAGAGGTTGAAGCAGGCCATTACCGTGATAATGGTAAGTTTAATGCCGTTTGATTTTAGTGTTTTTGGTAGTATTATCATTATGCTTTAATTCAGCGGAGTATAAACAAAATTCTTGAAGCGTACGTTGCCTTCTCCCATAGAGCATAGGCCAATTCTTAGTCCCATAAAACCACTAAGGACATTGTGGTGGTAGGCAGTGGCATCGAATGAGTTTTCAATTTTAAGCCATTCCTTTCCGTCTAAACTGTAGTACATGTCAACCAAGTTATTGGTGTTTTTCAGGCGCAGATATACGTGTCTTTTAATGACGTTACGTTCTGTAGGAAACTGCCAACCTCTTAAATTGGCCAGTACATTTTCTTTGTCAGCTAGAATTCCCGAAAACGCACTTTCGTTATAGAACAGTACCAAGCCGCCTATGGCTTCTCCTTCAATTTCCAATTCCACGTCTGCAGTATACGAATGGTTGGCAGGCATGGCTAGTAAAGGGGAGCAATTGGCAACACCGTTGCCTTTCCCTTTAACTT
>NZ_JCAPEU010000032.1:0-2591 GCF_059735265.1 Mangrovimonas sp. sgz306409 | reverse complement strand
GATGCCAGTGGGTGTACGGCAGAAACGGGCGTGATCACAGTTCAGCCCATTTCCATGCCGGACCTAACGGTGGACCTGCATGCACCAATATTGTGCAACGGCGATGCCAACGCTTCGATAGACGTGACCATCGACACTACGGTAGGGACGCCACCGTTCACCATCAACGTAACCAACACCACCACGGGAGTGGACTACGGTACGCAGACCTCAGGACTTACGGCCGGAACCTATACGGTAACTCTAACCGATGCCAAGTCCTGTGAGGCCACAGAGACGGTAACCATCGGTGAGCCGGATGCCATAGCAGTGGACTACCATACCATAGACATCACCTGTACCTCTACGGGGGTATCCCAGGGATCCATCATTATCGATGGGGTAACGGGAGGTACGGCGCCATATAACTATTTTGTGACCGGAACCAACGGTTACGACAACTCCGAGCTTAACGCCACGGGCTCCACTTCGGTGAGCTTTGACGTAGTGGACTTCGGGCTTTACCAGATCAATGTGGTGGATGCCAACGGCTGTTCGGTTTTGATCCAGGATGTCTTGGTGGCCTCGCCACCGACCGATCTGGATATCAATATCGCCAGCACAGTGGACTGTACCACAGGAGGAGAGGCGGTAGTGAGCATCGGTTCCACTTTGGTAAGCTCCGGACCATTTTATTTCAGCATCTACCAGGGACCGGTATCGGTATATCCAAACCCAGCGGGATCATGGATCCCGGAGGATGCACCGGGCAGCCAGTCGGCCACCTTTACGGGACTGACCCCAGGGGTGAGCTATACCTTTATCGTATACGATGCATCGACCAACTGTAGCTATTTTGAACCGGCCACCACACCGATCCCGACCAACTCGACCCTAACGGCCACGGCCGTATCGGCGGCTAACATCAGCTGTACGGGCAGTGCGGACGGAACCGTGTCGTTCACCATCAACAGTTCCTATGGCACTTCCATCAACATCGACTATGAAGTGTTCGACACCCTGACGCAGGAACCTGCAGGGGTGACCGGGTCAGGAACGGTAGGGGGCAACGGCTCCTTGACGGTAACGGACCTAGGACCGCTTCCTTTTGGAAACTACTATGTGTTGATCACGGAGAATACGGGCCCCAACGCAGGCTGTAGCATTGTGACCATTCCGTTCAACATTACCGAATCGGAAATCCCTTTGAGCCTGAGCACATCGATCGACCAGAATGCGAACTGTAACGTGGCCTCAGGACAGATCAGTGCGGTGGGACACGACGGAACGGCGCCTTATCAATACCAAGTAACAACCACGGCAACCGCACCTTCGGAAACGGATGCAGCATGGGCCTCGGCCAGTACCTTCAGCTTGGATGCAGGGAACTACTATGTACATGTGATGGATGCCTATGGCTGTATCGTGAGCAGTCCAGTGGTGGTGCTGCCAGCGGACCCTTCCCCAGAGATTTCGGCAACGCTTGCCGATGAATGTCTGGATGTGGACGGTACCTATGAAATGACGGTAAGTTTGGACATTGCAGGAATCCCTCCATATAGCTATAGCATCGATGGCGGCGCCTTCCAGACTCAGACGGCACCGTTTACCATAACGAACCTAGCCTCGGGCGACCATACGGTAGAGGTGAAGGATGCCAACGGCTGTGGGAACACGGTAACGGTGAGCATTGCGGCACCGCTGAACATAACGCCATCTGTAGAGGCACTGCCTACCTGTAACAACGACGATGGACAATTGTCCATTGCAACTGAGGGAGGTTCAGGAGCATTTACCTATACGATCAGTCCGAACCCGGCCACGGCAACCCTATCGGGCAATGTGTTCTCGGGACTGCCTTCGGGACTATATACCATTACGGTTACGGATACGGTGACTTTCTGTGAGGAAGTTGTAGAGGTATCCCTACCGGCAGCGGTATTGCCAACCTTTACGACCACGCCAAGTACCGTGACCTGTTTTGGTGACGATACGGGCGCCTTCGATATCAACGTGTCCAACTACTCCGGGGCCTATACCTATGAGGTATTCGACAATGCCGGGGTATCGGTAACGGGAGCGGTTGCGGCCAATACGGCCACCAACCCAGAAACGGTAACGGGTATGAATGCCGGCACCTTTACGGTGGTGATCACCGAAACGGACGTGCCGTTCTGTTCGGCGACTTCTATGGTGGTGATAGGCTCGCCTTCCGAAGCGTTGGCACTAACAGCCACGGAAACCTCCAACGTGACCTGTACCGATGACCAGGGGACCATTGTGGCCATTGCCGAAGGGGGATGGGGCACTTATGAATATGAACTGACCGGAGCCGCTACGGTGGCCTACTCACCAAACGGAACCTTTACGGGGCTTTCGGCAGGTACCTATACAGTAAACGTTATGGACGCACAGGGCTGTATTGATTCTGTGGACGTGACCCTGGAAGTTCCAGAGCCTATTGCAGCAACTTTTACTCCTAGCACGACTATGTTGTCCTGTTTTGGAGACGAGAATGCTACAATTGTTGTAGAAAACGTAACAGGAGGCCAGGAAAGCAACTATACCTATACCTTAAATACACTCGCTCCTATAGCAAGTACCTCTGGTCC
>NZ_JCAPEU010000031.1:0-2984 GCF_059735265.1 Mangrovimonas sp. sgz306409 | reverse complement strand
CTCACTACTCACTACTCACTACTCACTACTCACCACCCATTCTCCATTATTACTTCTACATTCTTAATTAAAAAGGGCTGGGGTGAAAGTCCAGGAAGGGCAGGTAAAGTGGTGTTCCGCCTTCGGTCGTCAGGCAATAAAGCCGCCAAACCAACACCGCACATTTTTTGGTGGTAGTTATTTAGGAAGTCAAAAAAAGAGCGGTGTTGCCCTGCGGGTGCCCTATCTGTCTAGTGCCTGTCCAGGGGGCGGTTTGGCATCTTTATCGCGTTCCTCGGTCAGTTGTCACGGCAGTTCACCTTGTATGTGTGGCACCTTCCTTCCGTACCTCCAGTCAGTAGCCAAACATCCAACCACTGCCCATAATTGTGCTCGCCTGCGGGTCGCTGCGGGCTGCGGCTTACCGTAGCTGTGCTGCCACCGCTTTAGCCTTCCTTTCGTCAGTCTAATGCTTTGGCCAGATAGCGGTACGCCTTGTGTCAAGTTCCGGGGCTCTCCGCCTTTTTGTGTAAGCAAAAGTTACAAAAAGGCTACGCTCCCCTTCACACATAGCTACAAACCGCCCTTCTCAGGGCTCCCGTTTGTACCACCGTTGCTCCGCTCGCAGCCGGCTCGCTGTTTCCGCTGCGCTCCAACGCTACGCGCGTTTCCCTGCCTGCTCAAGAATGTTAGTGCCTAAGTGAATATCGATACAAGTGAATATTAATTTGTAAATTCAGGTTCAAAAGTTGAGGTCATGTGTTTCCGTGTCAGTACATATCAAGAGCCGCAAAATTTAGAAAGGAATTTTAAAGTAAAATTGGTCGATGAAAATCTGCGGCCTTATTTTAAACAGCCACACTACCATCACAATGGCTTTTCCCATCCCAATATGTTGGTCATTCCCCAAGAAAACTCGGCGGTTTTGGCACCTGGGGTCTGGGGCATCGTTCCAAATGATAGAACAGTAGAGGAAATCAAACCCTATTACAAAGAATCTGTGAAGTATGGGGCCGGCTTAAATGCCCGTTCAGAAAAAGTATTCCAACACTTTCTCTACAGGGAATCCATCAAGGAGAAAAGATGTATTATCCCAGTGTCCGGCTTTTTCGAGCCCCATGAACACAAAGGCAAAAAATACCCTTTTTACTTTAAGGATAAAGAAAACAAGCCTTTGGCATTGGCAGGCCTGTACACCCTTATCGGTACCTATATAACCTTTGCCATCCTAACTAGGGAAGCCTCCCCCTTGTTTGCTAGAATCCATAATAAGAAAAAACGGCAGCCATTGATACTCGATGCCGATTATGCTCATAACTGGCTGTCCATGGACCTTACACAACCAGAGATCAAGGACATCATCAACTATACCTTCCCTGAAGAACACCTAGATGCCTATTCGGTGAGTAAAGATCTTTTCAGTCCAAAAGTGGATAGCGATGTGCCAAGTATTGTGGGAAAAGTCGAATACCAAGAACTGGTAAGTTAATTGAAAAGCGGTTTTAGCCTTATTTAGTTGCCCCTCTCTATGCTGGTTCTGTAGCCTTATTTCCGGCCGGGTCAGCATATCGCACAACGGTTAGGCTATAATTCCGTTGCGAGGAAAAATCGGAGATTTTTCAGAGTAGGAATTGTAGCTGGTTAAAGATAATGTTTTTAGGATAGAGTAGGGAGCTAGTAATGGATTATAGCCGTTGTTACAAGCTGTATTTATTTTCTTGCATATCTATGGTCAACTATTATTTCGTCCTCCATTTTGATAATCTTTGTTTTGGCTAGTAAGGGAATTCCATTTTCATCTAATCCATCAAAAAAAGCTCCTTCTTCAAATTCTTCAAGTTCAATATCAAAATTTGGGTTTATGTAAACCTCTGAAAATTTAGTATCGAAATTTAAGTTTGCAAAACGCTTCGAGTCTAAAAAGTAAAAGGTAAATTCTTTTATTCCAGTATTTCGGTCAAAAGCAATTAATTCGTAAGTTTTTTCCTTTACTGGATAACAAATCATTTTTCTATAGGAATATTTTTTGGATTCATTTTTTGTTTCTATTGTTTTGTCAAAATCGATTCCGACAATTTTTATTTTTTCTGGTAATCCGTAATACAATATTTGGGTTATCCGAGAAGTGTCATTT
Organism: Mangrovimonas sp. sgz306409; assembly: GCF_059735265.1. Taxonomy (NCBI): domain Bacteria; kingdom Pseudomonadati; phylum Bacteroidota; class Flavobacteriia; order Flavobacteriales; family Flavobacteriaceae; genus Mangrovimonas; species Mangrovimonas sp. sgz306409. The sequence continues at coordinate 871 of NZ_JCAPEU010000031.1, read as the reverse complement.
TTGATTCTTGTATTCTCTTCAACGATATAATTACGTATTTTCGATTTTCGTCTCTCGTCAAGGGCATTCCATTTTTCTGTTTTTAAAGTGTCAATAATCCACAAGTCTTCTGTAATTGTTTCAATTTTGGTAATTTCAAGAAGGCTCTTTTCTTGACCAAAAGAATTTGAAAAGATTAGAATAAACAATATGAAAGTTAATTTGTGCATTGCTTGTAACGGTTTGTGTATAGTTTCGTTGCGTGAAAATCCGCTAGGATTTTCGTGTTAAGAAACTAAGATAATAAAGTTGCGAGGATTTTCCGCGAGGAAAATCAGAAGCAATGAATTATACACTGTGTTGCCATTAGTTTTTTTTCACTTTGGCAACATTGGATAACATTGCACCAAATTTTTTTCCGTATTTATGTTTTGTTTGGATTTGAGCTTTCCAATAAATCATGTCAGCATCTAATTTCTTTTGGTATTGAAATCCGCCTTTTTTTAAAGTAAGAGTGTCGGGATTATAAAGTTTTTTTGGATTGTATGAAATGCTGTCAATCATTATTACACTTGTATTTTTAATATCATTATTATAACCAACAAAAACAATTTCTCCGCTAATATTTGAATTCAGTTCATAAGTATTTTTGTAGTGAGGAATGTCCCTTATTGTTATACTATCAAAAACATATTTATTGTTTATTTCCGCTACAATTTTTTTTAGACTATCATTTTCCGCTCGTAGGTTTTCAATTTCAGAAATTTTATTTTCGGTTTGATTAATGTCTGTACAACTGGAAATTAATAAAGTCAGAAGTATAATTATTGTTATTTTTTTCATTTTTCAAATTAATGGCAACGGTTGGGCTATAATTCCGTTGCGAGTAAAA
>NZ_JCAPEU010000030.1:0-3180 GCF_059735265.1 Mangrovimonas sp. sgz306409 | reverse complement strand
AACGAAACTATACACAAACCGTTGTACAACATTTACCCAATAATGAGAATACTAATATTAATACTCTCCTTTCTTCTTTCACTCAACGGTGTTGCTCAAAAAAATATCAATCCTAAAGAATTAATTGGGTTTGGATGTTATTGGGTAGGAACAAGTTCTGAGGTTGTCAATGAAGTGACATTTGACATTCACAATGGAAAATATCAAAAGGTCATAAAAAAATTGAACTCTAAAAATCCAGCTGAAAGATTTATGGCGGTAATTGTTACCGAACGATTATCAGAGTTGAATAAATATGATCTCACTGAAACTGATAAGCAATTAATTAAAAAGGCATATGCGTCGACTGATTTGGTTTCTGTTTGTTCAGGATGCACTTATTTTGACCAAATTGAACTAAAAAATTTGTTGTCTAAAGATGAAGAAAATCATATGTGGACTTATGCAAAATATTGGTTAGAGGAAAATGTTAAAAAATAAAAAAACGTTGTACAACACAGTGTATAATTCATTGCTTATGATTTTCCTCACGGAAAATCCTCGCAACTTTATTATCTTAGTTTCTTAACACGAAAATCCTGCGGATTTTCACGCAACGAAACTATACACAAACCGTTGTAAAACATTTGAAAACAGGACTATGAATAGAACAGTTTTAATATTATTTGTACTCATTTCCAATTTAATATACTCACAAAACGGATTTGAAAATTGGGATAAAAATTACACATATGAAAGTGCTGAAAAAATAATTCAAGATGAAATTAATTATGCCAAAGAAGTTGAAAAAGACACAACGGACGGGCACTATTACGTTGCCATGTCTAAATTTAGATTTATAGCTGAATTTACTGGAAATGAAAGGCAAATAGATTCAGAAGTTTTGAACTCAATGAAAAGAGTTTTTAAAATTAAAACAGGAAGTGCTGAAGTTTTGAATGGTTTAGTCTCTAAAGAGTTCGAATTTAACATTGGAAAATCGAAAATATGGATGCCAATACAAAATCAACTTATTGACGCCTTTAAAAATGAAATGACAAAAGGAAAAAAGGTCCTTCTTTATGCTTTGTTTACTAATGAACATAAATTTAAAGGTGGAATAATTAATGCCTTTTTGATTTCAGAGTTTACAACTGAATGGGAATAAAAAACGTTTTACAACAACATATAACCGCAATTACGGCGGATTCGACTACGTCCGAATCCACTCGGAATTGCAAACGACAGTGCTAAAGCGAAAATTAAAGTATATTTAAACCGATAACTGACGGTTATACAAACCGTTGGCAAACATTTTGACGCAACCATTAAAATCGCATTTCATCTACAAAAAAAGTATACTATGAAAAAGAAAATGATTTTAATTCTATCAATATTGTCTTTCATTTCCTGTGATACAGCTTCAGTGGATTTGGACGATGAGAACTACGTATTTGACGGTAGAGGTGGTGTGAAATGTGAAGTAAATGGCAGTTTATTAAAACCATCTGTAGTAACAAGTCCAGGAGCAAATTCTGTATGGTTTAGCGTGGTTGACAATGAATATTATGATATAAATGCTTTGCACCTTTCATTTCGAAACAGAGGTCAATCACCAGATTTCATAGATCAATTTGTAAAAATAGAAGTTACTGACGTTAGCACAACAACTTCAATGGTCGGTAATATTTATAATCTTGTTGATGAGCCAAATCAAGGAGAATATAGTATTGACACCGCTAACTCTGTCTACAAAACGAATAACATTTATTTTGGAACATTAGAAATTCTATACCACAACATTGATAACTATATTTTGGGCGGTAGTTTCGAGTTTGATGCAGTAAATGAAGATGGAGAAGTTATTGAAATAAGAAAAGGGGAATTTGACTTAAAGTATTAAAAACGATTTGCCAACACAGTGTATAATTCATTGCTTCTGATTTTCCTCTCGGAAAATCCTCGCAACTTTACTATCTTAGTTTCTTAACACGAAAATCCTGCGGATTTTCACGCAACGAAACTATACACAAACCGTTGTAACACATTTACCAAAACCTAAAATTTGAAATTTTTAATTAAAATAGTTTTAATAGCAGTAGTGCTTTTTGTAGTTGCTATTATTGCTTTCATTGTCGCTTTTGGAGACCATACTAATCGGACTAATTTCCGAATTTATTCTTTGGACAAAAAGCAATGTATAACTGTAATTACTCACGGGGAAACTAGATATATAATAAATGGAGAACATAATTCGGTTCCAACAACTAATTACATAAAAATTGACAAAAGTGGAATCGACCCAATCGGAGATGAAATAGGAATCTGTTGGAAAAATGAAACCTATGAATGGGAATTAGTTAATCATCAATCAAAGATTCTTGAAGTAAAATTGGACACGCTGAAATACAAATTTAATACAAGTTGGGAAAAAGATAAATACGGAATACCAAACTCAAAAAAATATCACCAGCCGAATTGTGGAACAATTGATTTATTGAATATGAAAGTCTATAATGAACCTATTTTATTGGAAAACTAAAAAATAAAAACGTGTTACAACACAGTGTATAATTCATTGCTTCCGATTTTCCTCTCGGAAAATCCTCGCAAGTTTGCTATCTTAGTTTCTTAACACGAAAATCCTAGCGGATTTTCACGCAACGAAACTATACACAAACCGTTGTAAACAATGTACCTAGCTCTCAAAATGAACTTTGTCGAACTGAAAAAAACATTCTAAAAATTTCTAAAAACACAGCTAATTAATAAGAGGACAAATGATATTATTTTTTCATAAACCTAAAAACCTATATTATATATTCTTCCTCTCACTTTTTTTAATAAGCTGTGAAGGTTTTGTTGGCCTAAATGGTATTGTAGTCGATATTGAATCTGGAGAAAGATTATCTAATGTAACTGTTGAATTAGAAACACCAAATGTTTCAAACATTAAAGATACGACTGATTCGAACGGCTACTTCCGTACTTCTACTCTTGTTGGTTGTGTTTTTGGCGGATGCGATGAATATGAACTTTATTTTACAAAAAAAGGATATAAAAAAACCAAAATAGATGAAAAGTATAGTCGTAGCTCAAAAGCTAAGTACTTAAACCAATCTGATACTTTAATTGTAGAAATGAAAAAAACTAAGTAAAAACACTGTTTACAACACAGTGTATAATTCATTGCTTCTGATT
>NZ_JCAPEU010000003.1:0-482587 GCF_059735265.1 Mangrovimonas sp. sgz306409 | reverse complement strand
GCGCACATAGATGGTCTGTGGGCTGGCCATGTTCGCATAGGCCGTTGGGTCGGGGATCGCTCCGGTCCCCTGCTCAGCATCGAAAAGGCTCTCGTGGTAGCTGGCAGATACCCCGGCCTCTCCGTTGATGATATAGGTCTCGTTCTCCGTTAGGTCGAACAGCTCCACCTCGTCACCAGTGTTCTCGTCGTCGCACAGTTCGATGTCCGATGGGTCCTGGCTCGGGGTAGGGTTCGGCAACACGCGGATCGTCAGTGTCGTCTGGTCCGTACAGCCCGTGTCCGTATCGGTCACCACCACAAACAGGGTCTGTGGGTTGGCCGCCACTCCGTTCACCGAAGTGTTAACATAGGCCGTTGGGTCGGGTATCGCATTGGTCCCCGCATCGGCATCCGCCTGGGTCTCATAGTAGCTCACGCTCCAGCTTCCCTCGTTGCCCGTGATCTCCCCGTCCTTAACGGTAAGGTCGAACACCGTCAGCTCATCGGCCACCTCGTCGTCACAAAGCTGCAGCGGCGTTGGCTGGATCGCTACCGGCGGCAGTTCCACACGGATCTCGAACTCGCCCGTGCTCACACAGCCGTTCCCTAGGCTCTCCACTCTTACATATATGGTCTGTGGGTTGGTCTGGTTCACATAGCCCCATGGATTGGCGATCGGTGCCGTTCCCGACTCTGCATTGGCGGCCGTCAGGTGGTAGCTAAGGTCAAACTGTGTCGGGTCCTGTGTCCCGAGGATCCCTGAATCCATAGAGGTCAGGTCGAAGCTCGCATAGCCGTCCGTGTTCGTATCGCAGATCACATAGTCCTCGATGGCCGTAGGCACTACCGGTGACGGCAGTACGTTCAGCTGCAGGCCTACCACGGTATGGCAGCCCGTGAGCATGTTCTCCGCTCTGGCATATACCACTTGGGCATTGGCCACGATATTGTCGTAGGGGCTCAACAGCGGGGTGTCGCCGTTCTCTGCATCTGCCTGGGTCTCATGGTAGGTGATGGCAATGTCAAGTTCCCCGTTGATGATCTCCTGGGTGCGCTCCTCCAAATCGAAGCTCGCATAGCCGTCGTTGTCACCGTCACATTCCTCCAATGGGGTCGGGTCCGCCTCCGGTGAAGGGATAGGGTTCACCCTAAGGTCAAGTATCACCGTGCTGTAGCAGCCCGTATTGCTGTTCTCTGCCCTAACAAATAGGGACTGGGGGTTGGCTATGTTCGTGTAGGGGCTCGAAAGGGCGTTGTCGCCGCTATCGGCGTCCGCCGCTGTAAGGTGGTAGCTAAGCACGATCCCAACCTGTCCGCCAAGGATACCCGCCGTACTGTCCTCAAGTAGAAAGGACTCCTGTTCGTCGCCAGGGCTGTTGTAGTCGCAGAGCTCCAATGCCGCTGGCTCCATCAGTACCGGCAACGGGTTCACGATAAGCTCCAGTGGCACCACTTTGTGGCAGCCGTTGGCGCTGTCCTCCACACGTACCCACACCTGCTGTGCGAACGGTACCGTGTTGGTAAAGCTCAGTGGGTTCGGGATGGCAGAGGTGCCGGACTCGGCATCGTCCTCCGTAAGGTAGTAGGATACCACATACTGTACAGGGTCAAGGCCGTCAAGGACCTCGCTGTCCTTCAGTGTCAGGTTGAACTGTGCATAGCCGTCTCCCGAGGCGTCGTCGCACACTTCCAATGCCGTTGGCTCCTCAAGCTGAGGAGTCGGGTGCACCACCAAAACAAGCTCTACGATCGTCGCACAGTCCGTCGCGATCGTTGCGCTCTCAACCCGCACATAAAGCGTCTGTTGGTTCTGGACAATATTGTAGTAGGGGCTCGACTGGGCACTCGCCCCATTCTCTGCATCGATCAAGGTCTCGTGGTAGGTCAGCACCAATCCCGTGTTCCCCCCGGTGATCGCCGCCTCGGCATCCGAAAGGTCGAACACGCCAAAGCCATCGCTGTCCGCATCGCAGTACTCCAAGGGGTCGGGGATGTTCGCCTCTGGCGCCTGTTCCACCACAAGGTCCAAGGTGGTTGTACTGTAGCAGCCCGTCTGGATATCTTCAATACGTACGAAAACCGTCTCGCCCGTGGTCCCGAAATAAGGGATCGCCAGTGCATTCGCTCCCGACTCGGCATCAGCCAGTGAGTTGTAATAGCTTACAACAAATGATGGATTGTTTCCGTTGATCTCTGAATTCTTTATGGTAAGGTCAATGTCAGTCGAACCGTCCGGTACGTTGTCGTCGCACACTTCCAATGGGGTCGGGTCCACATAACTCGGCAATGGGTTCACCCAAAGCTGGAAACTCGTGGTACCGTAACAGTCCGGATAGTTATCATCCTCCACCCTTACATAAATGGTCTGTGGGTTGGAAGTATTGCCGTAGGAAGAAGGTGTTGAAATGGCTCCCTGAGCCAATTCAGCGTCCGTAAGACTGGTATAGTAATCAACGCTGTATACCGCTGGATCCTGTGCTCCCAAAATAAAACTGTCTTGGGCCGTTAGGTCGAAAATATCAACTCCATCATTAGAACTATCATCACATACAATTAAATCTGTTGGTTCAAATGCTTCGGCTAATGGGACAAAAGTCACATTTACATCCTCAGAAACCACACAATCCTCATCAGTGACTATTACTGAATAACTTCCAGAATTTGGAGATAAAACGATTAAACTTGAATTAGTTTCTCCAACTAACTCATCTCCTTCATAAATCCACTGATATGTAGCCGTCTCTGAACTAACCCCAGTATTTAATAAAACTGAAGAGCCATCATTACACACTACTTGATCTGGTCCTAAATTCACCTCAAAACCAGGGTCTTTATAAACCACTACATCATCTGTTACTGTTACAGTATCTCCATTACAATTAGTATAAACCACTTGAGCAGTATAAACTTCAGTTGTAGTATTACAAACAGACAGAACAGGATCCGTTCCCACTACGTTACCATCTGAATCTAACCAAGAGAATTCAATTACACTAGGACCTGCAGGAGTAAAACGCCAAGCTTCCTCCGAAGTTGACCATGCCCCTGTATTCCTCCCTGGAGGAACAAAAGCCTCTGTTCCTGCATCATTTTGAATTCCAATCACTGTACTTCCACTATTAAAAGTAGGACATGAAGGACTATTAGCTATATAAATATCAATGACATTTGTAGTTTCATAAAGCACAGCCATATGTGTCGCTATTAAACTAGTACATTGGTACATTGGGACATTATAAAACGAAACCGCTAAAACTCTATTAGGAGCTGTCCCTATGATTTCCCACCGTATCTCTTCATTAGATCCTGCAAAAGGGTTAATATCATGACAAGGTGTAAAAATATTAGCTTCGCCTAATGTAGGGTTTGAGTTATTTGGAAGCGACTCTGTAAATGCATAACCATTAGAGCCTGTCCCTGTATCACTTGGATCTACATCAAACCTAATTACACCATTAGAGCCCACTTGGAATTGTGTTTCAATACCTCCAAAAAAACAAAAGTCAAATGGCAATTGTTGGGGTGCATTCCATGCATCATCAATATCCGTGTTTACAGAATTGGTCAATCCTTGAAAAGGAAATGGCGGCACAAATACAATTTCAGTGATATCATAAGTATTGGTTTCCCCGATATCTAAAAAAGTGGCCGATATTTCAACACAATCTTCCCCACAAGGAATAACTACATCTTCTCCTGCATCGACATAAGGATTCCCTGGCGTGGATGCTCCAATTTGAGCCTCAACCCCTATGTCATTGGCACTTTGACATCCAGCTGGGTTACTATCTGTAATAGTTAATGTTACATCATAAATTCCCGCAGTTGTGTAGGTATAAGTCACACTTTGTCCCACCGCAGTATTTCCGTCTCCAAAATCCCATAAATATGTAGCACCACTACCGTCTACTGAAAAGGAACCACTACCATTAAACGTTATGGTTTCATTTACATCTGCAATTACTGTATTGGTTGTATCTAAGGCGGGGACGGTACTTTCTATATTTGCCACAATACTCTGACAGGGTGTATAACAACTTATTTCTGCGGCCCAACCTGTTGTAACCCCTGTTCCATTTGAAATAAATTCAAAAGTTAAACATCCACTTGTGTTAGACGAAGAAGGCTCTATAAAACCGGGGTTATTAGCTCCAGAAAAAGTACCTAAAGTAGGGTTTGAAGTAGTATCACCATCATAGACAGTTAAAACATCAGCGTTTAATTGTGATGAAAATTCTGTAAAGTTCAATTGTACTACATCCCCAGTATTTTCAGGACATATGGTTATTACAAAGTTTTCATTACTTGAATAATTACCACCAGATCCTCCAGAGTCATAGAACATACCTGAACACTGATTTACTATTCCGTTTTGCATTATGACATCCTGGGAAAACGAGACGTATGAATATATCAAGAAAAATACTAGTAAAGCTTTTTTCATAAACTAAGATAGGGAGTTAAAGTTGTTGATGTTGAGGTTTAATAGCTATCAAATAATTTGTATTATCAACCCAATAATAAGTTGTAAACCTATTTTTTGAATAAAAATCAAACTGATATTTCAAAGGATTAAATCCATCCACTGAAAAAATATCTCTTTCTAAATTGGAAATATAAGCTGTAAAAAGAGGTACTTGAGACAACTTTTGATAAACAGATAAATCTTTACCGGGATGTTGAGTTACTTCAACTCTATTCCTCAAAATATTTTTTACATCCTTTAACCTTTGTGGTCTAGTCAAAATATCTTCTTCAGCTTTATCTCCATAAACTTCAATTATTTTAGATAATTCTTTAGAATCTAATGGATCATCAACATTTTCGTAATATATAACTCGAGCAAGTGATTGCTTGTTAGATCGCGTTTGGGCGACAGAATGATTTATAAAAAAAAGTGCAAAACCTACGACAAGTAGGGAGGGTAGTTTTAAATTCATATTGTAGTTTAGTTTTTAAAGGTGCGGAATTTAAGGAATTTTTAATAAAATATTAGCACTTACTTAATGATTTTAACACTTGCTTTGTGCAATGATATAACAGCTCAAATTAAAAAACCCCTACCCGCAATTTGATTTTTTTAATTGCTTATCTTTGCAATCTGTTTAATAAGAGCTTATTTTGAATTTTTGAAATGAAAATAGAAAACGACATAGAAGATTTTGAAGCTTTAGGGAACGATCATATTGGTACTTCGGCAAATACACCGATGAGAGAAGATGCCTTCAAACTTTCCAATGATGAAAAAATCGATATCATCAAGGATGATGTGCGCCATATCATGGAAACCTTAGGTCTGGACTTAACTGACGACAGTTTAAAAGGCACCCCAATGCGCGTTGCCAAAATGTTCGTAAAAGAAATTTTTGGAGGTCTTAACCCCGACAAAAAACCTAACGCTTCTACTTTTGATAACAAATACAAATATGGAGAAATGTTGGTGGAAAAAAACATCACCGTATACTCCACTTGTGAGCACCACTTGCTTCCAATCGTAGGAAAGGCCCATGTGGCCTACATCTCTAACGGAACGGTAGTAGGGCTTTCAAAAATGAACCGTATAGTTGATTATTTTGCCAAACGTCCACAAGTACAGGAACGTTTGACCATTCAAATAGTAAAAGAACTTCAAGAGGTTTTAAATACCGAAGATGTTGCCTGTGTTATCGATGCTAAACATTTATGTGTGAACTCTAGAGGAATCAGAGATGTGGACTGCAGCACAGTAACTTCGGAATTTGGCGGAAAATTTAAAGAAAAAGAAACCCGTAGAGAATTTCTGGATTATATTAAATTAGACACCCAATTTTAGTTTAAAAACCTAACGTAATACATCAGCATGCAACTTTACGAGCAACAACCTATTTCTATATACAATTCACTTAGCGGACAAAAAGAAGCGTTCAAACCTATCAACGACGGCTATGTAGGCATGTACGTTTGTGGACCTACGGTTTATAGCAATGTCCATTTAGGAAATGTAAGAACCTTTATGTCCTTTGATGTTATCTTTAGATATCTAAAGCATCTAGGCTATAAAGTGCGTTATGTTAGAAATATTACAGATGCTGGTCATTTGGAGAATGATGCTGATGTTGGTGAAGACCGCATTGCCAAAAAGGCACGTTTGGAACAAATTGAGCCTATGGAAGTTGTACAACGTTACACTGTCGATTTCCACAACATCCTGAATACTTTCAATTTTTTTCCGCCAAGCATTGAGCCAACGGCAACAGGCCATATCATAGAGCAAATTGAACTCATCAAAAAAATCATTGATAACGGTTTGGCTTACGAGGTAAATGGGTCGGTGTATTTTGATGTTTTAAAATACAACGAAACCAAGCCTTACGGTATCTTGAGCAAGCGTAATGTTGAGGATTTAATTCACAACACGCGCGCACTTGATGGACAAACAGATAAGAAAAATCCTCAGGATTTTGCCCTCTGGAAAAAAGCAGAACCACAGCATATCATGCGCTGGCCTTCCCCTTGGAGCGATGGATTCCCTGGATGGCATTTGGAATGTACTGCCATGAGCACCAAATATTTGGGAGAACAATTTGATATCCATGGAGGCGGAATGGATTTAAAATTCCCTCACCATGAATGTGAAATCGCCCAAGCCGAAGCTTGCAACAACCACGCGCCCGTAAACTATTGGATGCATGCCAACATGTTGATCATGAACGGTAAGAAAATGGCGAAATCTACTGGAAATTACATTTTGCCAAATGAAATTTTCTCAGGAGACAATCCTCATATTACAAAAGCTTACTCACCGAGTGTAGCCCGTTTCTTTATGCTTCAGGCGCACTATAGAAGTGTCTTGGATTTTACCAATAATGGCTTATTGGCAAGTGAAAAAGGTTTCTACAGGCTTATGGATGCCATTAATGTATTAGATAGCATTACTCCTTCGGGCAATTCTACCTTCAATGTTTTGGAATGGAAACAGAGCTGCTACGACGCTATGAACGATGACTTTAACACCCCTATTTTGGTGGCCAACCTGTTCGAGGCCGTTAAGTTCATCAATCAATTGAAAGAAGGAAGCGCGAGTATTTCCGAAGAAGATTTAAAAACTTTAAAGGAAACCATCCATGCATTTGTATTTGACATTTTAGGTTTGGTGAATGTAACTGCAGAAGATTCTGGCACAGATAAACTTTCAGGCGCAGTAGAACTATTGATCAAATTAAGACAGGAAGCAAGAGCCAATAAGGATTTTGCCATGTCCGACAAAATTAGAGACGAATTGGCTGAAGCAGGCATTCAGTTAAAAGACGGTAAAGACGGCACCACTTTTACGACCAATTAATTAGTTGTGCAGTCTACCTATATCATAAAAGGGTGCAATAGTATTGCGCCCTTATTTAATTATAATTTAGCCTCATGAAAAAGTTGCTCATTGCTCCTTTTCTATTTCTTATAAAGGTATATCAAACAATGATATCCCCGTTCACACCGTCTACTTGCCGTTACCAACCTACCTGCTCACACTACACTAAAGAAGCGCTCCAAAAACACGGACTTTTTAAAGGCGGTTGGCTCTCCATTAAACGAATCTTGAGCTGTCATCCGTGGGGAGGCAGCGGTTATGACCCAGTTCCCTAAACCAACACATTAATTTACCCAAACCATAACGTGTAGTCTTTTTCAAAGTGCTATATTTACCCTTGAAAATTTTTATCATATGCATTTTTTATCCTTCGTTTGGGACCCTTCAAAAGGAATCGATTTAGGCTTTTTTACCCTACACTATTATAGCATGATGTGGATTGTGGCATTTGTCCTTGGACTTGCCATTATGAAACGCATCTACAAGCACGAGAACCAAAGCGATGAATCTTTGGATTCACTTTTCATCTATTCAGTAATAGGAATTATGTTGGGTGCCCGATTGGGACATGTGATTTTTTACCAACCAGAATTGTTCAAAGAAGACTTTTTCAGCATCTTTTTACCGTTCAGTTTTAAAGGCGGCATTCACTTTACAGGCTTTCAAGGTTTGGCCAGCCACGGAGCTGCCATTGCCATGATTGTTTCCATGTACCTTTATAATAAAAAAGTACTTCACAAATCGGTGCTTTGGATTTTGGACCGCGTAGTAATTCCGGTAGCTTCTGGTGCTGTATTTGTAAGATTGGGGAATTTCATCAATTCTGAAATTATTGGAAAACCAACAGGAAGTGACTATGGCGTGATCTTTAAGCAACTGCCTCAGGACATGCAAGTGCCAAGACACCCTGCTCAACTTTACGAATCCTTCTCATATGTATTCGTATTTTTGATCTTATGGTATTTCTATTGGAAAACCAACAAAAGCGAGCAACAAGGCTTTTTGTTTGGTTTGTTCCTAGTGCTTTTGTGGACCATCCGTTTCTGTGTAGAATTTGTGAAGGAAGCCCAAAATGCAGAACGTGCCGATTGGGCTTTGAACACAGGTCAATGGCTAAGTATTCCATTTATTCTTATTGGCCTTTACTTCATGTTTGTATACAAACCGAAAACTGAATTGAGCTAAAATGCGTAAAATATCTATTGGCAGCCTTCTTTTCCTTTCCTTATTTATAGCCATAACGGTTATATCCTGTAAGGACCAACCCAAGGTTGTCAAGGAGATTATAGTTGAATTTAAGAAAGAAGGCACGCTTAGTCTTTACAAAGCAGCTTCCGACTCCCTAGTAAAAACCATTGCCATTGAAATTGCCGATGACGACTATCAAACCCAAACGGGCTTGATGTATCGCAACACTATGGAAAACAACCAAGGCATGCTTTTTATATTCCCAAGGGAAGAATTCCATAGTTTTTATATGAAAAACACACGGATTCCTTTGGACATTATCTTTATTGACAAGGATAAAACCATTATCAATATCCAAAAAAATGCCAAACCTTTTGATGAAACTTCCTTGCCTTCCACTGCCCCAGCCCAATATGTGTTGGAAATTAACGGAGGGCTTTCTGATGAATGGAATTTAAGAGCCGGAGATCGTATCTATTTTACTAGACTCTAAAAGCAACGGCGGACAACTATAGATGATTTCTGTATCGCCATATGGCGTTGTGATGCATTCACTTTTTCCAAAGCCATTCTTGGCATAAAAACTATGCAATGCTTCATCCTCAATAGCTAACCAAAAGCCATTTTTAGGATAATTTTCCCTTACCAACATCAACCATTCCGAACCCAATTTCTGCCCCCTAAAGGCTTCCATGGTATAAATAAAACCTAGATAAAAATATTCCTTTGAAAACCAATTTTCGGCACCTTGCTTATAGTATAACAAATCTGGTGGGCACTGCTTAAACACTAGCCCTCCCACCATAATTTGTTCATTGTTTTTAATTACATACAGCTTTGTAGTTTCTTGAATGTCTTCCCAAAACGGCACAATAGCCTCTTGCCAATCCTCTGGAAGTTTTTCAAAAAAAAGGTTCGCTTTATTTGTATAGTCTAATAGTTCCATCACCTATAGCAGTCCCCAAGACCATAATTTATCGGAATCTTCAAACCAACGATCACCAATATCGGTTCTGTAATATCCGTTATTGATGATGACGTTCTGAATCCTGTTATACATCAAGCGTTGGGCATCTTTCATGGTAAGTCCAGATCCAGTTACCAAAACGGCAATCCCAGTATTTCCGGTAATAAGCCATTCATTATTCACATTTTTCAAATGCATTGGGTGCACACCCTCCTTGACATTCCTTTTAAACACCACCACGGCGTCCTTTGAAAAGAGCTCGAAGGATTTTTTATCATTATAAGGAAATGGTGGTACTACGATAAACGCCCCCACATGAAAGCCCTTTTTCACGGAAATCCTAAACTGTTGTCCCGAAGCAATTTTATACAGCATTTCGCCAATTGGCTCAACAATAGAAGACCGTTGAATCAAGATTTGCGGATAGCCAAAACGCGAGGTGAACTCCAATGGATAGATTCCTTTACCATTAACGATACAATTCAGGTCGATATGCCCCACAAACTTATGTTTCGACAAGGTAGTTTTAAAATGTCTTAAAGTAGCTTCAAAAATTGGAGATTTGTCGGCCCAAAACATGCTCGTACCCATTTCTCCTGTAGACACACCAAGCTCCTTTGGAAATAGCTTCTTATGCTCAAACGTGATGTTGATTGGTGCTAGAAAATCGGTACCATTGAAAAAGGCAGACACACCAATCTCCACACCCTTTACCTTTTTCTGCAACTGAAAAGTTCCAAATTGGTCTCCCCAAGATTTTTCGTAGGCTTTCAAAACCCTAATGACATCCAAACCTTCATCATCACTCCCCACAAACAACAATTGTTTGATGTCCTGTGTTTCTCCACAGGGTTTAATAACATAAGCATTGGGATGCTGTTGAATGTATTGAATAGCCTCTTGAAAACTAAAGAATTCCTTATAGGGCAAGGTTTTTATCTTGTGGCGCTTCAATTCGCTTTGGCCAAAATCCCTATCGAGTTCCAACCTATCGGTATATTCAGTGCCACCAAACACCAATTTACCTTGAGCCCGCAAGTCTTCACATTCCCTTCCGTAGCCGGTATAGTCAAAAACTATAAGATCGGCCCAATCGATATGCGCTTTCCAATCCCTAACTTTTTTAAGGAACCCGAAGCCAATTTCGCGGGAGTCCTTATCTTCAATACACATTTTTACTTGATTGCCTTCTAGTGAAGCTGCATAGGCAATATCCAATATTTCTCCCCATCGAGAAACAAAGAGGAGTTTTCTAGGAGGTGTAGGCTGTGCTTTCACACTCCAAAAAGTCAAAAATAATCATAAACGTAACGTCTAATTTTTCGATTCAAAATTAGTCAAATAATCAATTCAAAAATTAGAGGGCAGCGTAATTTTTAGTTAATAATTAGCCAATAAAAAAGGCTACCAAAACGGTAGCCTTTTTCAAATTATATAAAGAAATTATTAGTCTTCTTTTGGTGCTTCACCTTTATCCTTTAAAGAATCATACATGATAGGCGTTGCAATGAATACAGAAGAGTAAGTACCTACTACTACCCCAACGATCAAGGCAAACAATAGACCTCTTAATGAATCTGCTCCAAAGGTAAACATGGCCAACAATACTACCAAAGTAGTAAGGGAAGTATTCAAGGTTCTACTCAATGTACTGTTGATTGCAGAGTTGATATTAGCGCCTCCTTTGAATCCTAATTTCTCAGCAAGCACCTCTCTAATACGGTCAAATACAACCACGGTATCGTTAAGCGAGTAACCAATTACCGTTAAGATAGCCGCGATGAAAGCTTGATCGATTTCCATGCTGAATGGCATGAAAGAATGCGTGATAGAGAACACACCCAATACAATGATAATATCGTGGAATACCGCCGCAACAGCACCCAATGAGAATTGCCATTTCTTGAAACGTAACAAGATGTAAAGGAATACTACAACCAAAGATCCTAATACTGCCCAGAAAGATTCTTTCTTGATATCATCGGCAATGGTTGGACTTACTTTACTTGACAATACTTTACCAATACCGTTTTTACCATCGGCAAAATCTTGGTAAGCCATTCCTGAAGGCAAGTAAGGCTTCAAGGCGTCAAATAACATTGTTTGTACTTCCTCATCAGCTTCAGCTGAGTTTTCGTCTACTTTGTATTTAGTAGAAATTTTCAATTGGTGTGAGTTTCCGATAGTTTTCACTTCGGCACTACCAAACTTATCCATCAAGTTAGCTTTAACTTCTTCTGGCTTCACGTCTTCAGTAAAACGCACTTGGTAAGTTCTACCTCCAACGAAGTCGATACCTTGATCCAAACCTTTAGTAGCTAAAGATCCGATGCTCAATACCAATAAAATTCCAGAAATGATGTAAGCAACTTTTCTTTTGGTGATAAAGTTGATGTTCGTGTTTTTGAACAAACCTTTTGTTAATCCAGTTGAGAATTCTAAAGACTTCCCTTTGTTCACATACCAATCTACTAAAATTCTTGTAATGAAAATTGCAGTGAACAACGATGTTACGATACCAATTAATAAAGTAGTTGCGAATCCTTTGATTGGCCCTGTACCAAATACAAATAAGATGATTGCTGTAAGACCAGTAGTGATGTTGGCATCCAAAATTGAAGACAATGCATTTGAGAAACCGTCTTTAATAGCTTCTTGCTGTGTCTTACCTGCCGCAATTTCTTCCCTGACACGCTCAAAGATAAGTACGTTAGCATCCACCGACATACCAATGGTCAATACGATACCCGCTAAACCAGGAAGTGTCAATACTGCTCCCAATCCTGAAAGCACACCAAAAATCAACAAGATGTTGAACAACAATGCGATATCCGCAAAGCTACCCGCAACACCATAGTAAAGAATCATCCATACCAATACTAAAGCCAAGGCAATCATAAATGATTTGATACCAGAGTCGATAGCTTCTTTTCCTAAAGATGGTCCAACCTCATCAGCTTGAACGATATCGGCAGATGCAGGTAATTTACCAGCTCTCAATACGTTTGCTAAATCCACTGCTTCATTTAATGTGAAAGCACCAGAAATTTCAGAGTTACCTCCAGAGATAGGCCCTGTACTTACACCAGGTGCAGAGTATACGATGTCATCCAATACAATGGCAATTTGGCTTTGTTGTTGGTAAGCTCTACCAGTCATTTCTTCCCAAATCTTAGCACCTTTGCTGTTCATTTGCATGCTTACAGAAGGCTTCCCTAATTGGTTGTAAGATTGACGTGCATCTGTAATTACAGCTCCACTCAATTCTGGCTCATTTTCTCTGTTTCCAACCAATGCATATAAATCTATATAGTCGCTATCCTTAGGTTGGATACCCCATGCAAATTTCACATAACGTTGCTCAGCTGGCAATAAAGCTCTTACTTTTGGATTGTTCAAGTAAGATGTGATTAAGTCTTTGTCCTTAGCTTCAAAAGTGGCTACAGAAGCACCTCCTGCTCCGTAACCTCTCAATAAATCCAAAATTGGATTTGCTTCCACATCTGTAGAATCAGCAGAAGTTTCACCTACCAATTTATCCAATAAATCAGCATTTCCTTCTTCTGTAGTTGTAGAATCTGTTGCAGTTTCAGCAACCTCAGCTACTTCTGTTTTCTTTTCAGCATTTACAATCGGCTTCAACACCTCATTAGCTTGTGCCAAAAATGGTAAAAATTGATCTCCTCTGTAAGCATCCCAAAACTCTAACTGAGCTGTACTTTGTAATAATTTTTTAACACGCTCTACATCCTTGGCTCCTGGAAGCTCTACAAGGATACGTCCTGAATTTCCTAAACGTTGGATGTTTGGTTGTGTCACCCCAAACTTATCGATACGCTTACGCAATACCTCAAAAGCAGATACGATAGACTCATCTACCTTCTTCTTGATAACATCCTTAACTTGGTCGTCAGACATGTCAATAGTGATTTCTTCACTTAAGGTACGGTTAGCGAAAATGTCTGGAGACGCCAATTTTGTGTCACCTTTAATAGCGTCAAACGCAGTAAAGAAAGACTCCAAATATGGCTCTTGAGCATCTTTTTGGATTTCTTCAGCATCAGATAATGCTTTGTTGAAAACAGGATCTGTAGTGTGGTTAGCCAATCCTTCCAAGATATCTTTTACAGAAATCTCCAAGATTACGTTGATACCACCTTTAAGGTCCAATCCAAGGTTCATGGCCTTGTCCTTAACCTCTGTATAGGTATAATCTGCAATACCTATGTCAAATACTTTAATACTTTGTCTTTTTCCGTCCACCTCAACTTTATAGGTTTGAAGTGAATCCAAATAACGAATCTCCTCGGCATTGATTTCCTCTGGAGTATTGTATTTACTAAATGCCGCTTCTTCAGCAGCTGCGTCTATTTGATTGGATTTAAAGGTAAATGATAATTGATAGATACTTACCAGTCCAAACAATAGTGCAAACAATTTTACTAATCCTTTGTTTTGCATTTTTAATTATTTATTGGTCAATTTTTTAATCGGGCAAATATAGAATTTACCCTTGATTTGACAATTATTCTAAATGATTTTGTAAGTGGTTAGCTGTTTATGGAATATTCCATAAAGCTAGCTGTGTTTTTTGAGGCTTTCGCTGTCCCTTTTTTGGTTGACATTGAAAACTTCTTTTGCTGATAATTGTGCGGGAAGAATTTTATCCCAACATCCCATACAAGCTGGGGCCTGCCCTTACTTCTGGGATTTTTTTGGAGATATTGTCTATTGCAAGCGCAATATTTGTGTAGAATTTATAGGCAACCTTTACATCTGTTGGCACCGTTTCAATACTGAACACCTCCACAGATAAGGATTCGTGTGCCATGAAAGAACGATCGTGGTTTGCTTTCAGTTCCACAGCCATCTTTCCACCTAAATCAAAGGCGGAATGATCCCCCTTGTGGATTTCGTAGACATCCAGATCATACTTAACCGAAGAATCTTTGATTGGAACTTTTGGAGCTTGCTCTTTGTGTTCAACTCCAGTGTAGCCTAACTCCAACAAATCATCTTCTGCCAATAACTTTTTGATACTGGCAACATCGGTGTCGCTGTAATAGGTAATTTTTAACTGTCCGTCTTGAAGTTCACTAACCTTGATATGTTCAACCCCTACTTGTTGTAGTTGTTCGGTTAGCTCGACAATGGCCTTTTTGGCTTCAGCTGATGATACATCCCCATTAGAGAACTGCAACACGATTTCCTGATTTGGAACAGGATTGTGCTGTTTTGCTGCAATTCCCCCTAAGAGTGAAAGGATAATTATTAAAGTACTAATGTACCATCTTGAATTCATGCGCCAAATATATAAAAATTTCAAGATTGAACTCGCTGAATCCCGCATAAATTAAGGTGCTATATCAGATTTAAAACCTACTTATAAATAGCTTCTTACAAAAAAAGGCTGCCTAATGGCAACCTTTTCAATCTTTTATTGTTTGGTGATTATACGTCCAACAAACCGTTGGTCTTTGTAACACCTTCTGCACTAGCAGCCATATGTGCTTTTTCAGCATCACTCAATTCAATTTCTACGATGCTTTCAATACCGTTTCTACCTAAAATTACTGGTACCCCGATACACAAGTCAGACAAACCGAACTCACCTTCCAACAACGCAGAACATGGGAACATTTTCTTTTGGTCGCAAGCAATAGCCTGTACCAAAGCGCTTACTGCCGCTCCAGGTGCATACCAAGCTGAAGTACCTAACAATTTAGTTAAAGTGGCTCCACCAACTTTAGTATCTTCCTTAACTTGCTCCAGTCTTTCTTCCGATAAGAACTCAGTTACTTTAATACTGTTTCTGGTTGCATGGGCAGTTAACGGTACCATACCTGTATCGCTGTGTCCACCAATAACCATTCCGTCTACATCACTGATAGGCGCTTCTAAAGCCTCTGCCAATCTGTACTTGAAACGAGCCGAATCCAAAGCTCCTCCCATACCTATGATACGGTTTTTAGGAAGTCCAGATGTTTTGTGTACCAAGTAGGTCATAGTATCCATTGGGTTACTCACCACAATGATGATTGTGTTTGGGGAATTTGCAATCAAATTTTCAGATACTGTTTTCACAATTCCAGCATTGATTCCAATCAATTCCTCACGAGTCATTCCTGGCTTACGAGGAATTCCTGAAGTGATTACACAGATATCACTACCTGCAGTTTTGGTGTAATCGTTGGTTACCCCTGTAATTTTGGTATCAAATCCGTTTAAAGAAGCTGTTTGCATCAAATCCATAGCTTTACCTTCGGCAAAACCTTCTTTGATATCCAACAAAACCACCTCACTTGCAAAATCCTTAATTGCAATATATTCCGCGCAACTGGCACCAACCGCACCAGCTCCAACTACTGTTACTTTCATATAAAAAAATTTTTAGTATTTGTTGATTTTAAGTCAGCCAAAAATACGAATTTTTATACGGTTAATGAAGCCTAAAGAGATAAAATAACAAGGATATTTGCAACAATTTTAAGCCCGTTTTCAAAACGTAAAAAACCTTGTCTAACTACCGCAACTTTCAAGAAATTCAATCAGAAAACACAAAAAAATCCCGTACTTTTATTGGTTCATTCTCAATAAGAAATCACAACACAAAATGGAAGTTATCAAAGCAGACGATGGGTTTCAACCCGTGAATTCAAATCCCGATATCCAACGAAAAGTTATTCACCTAAACGACCTGATGGTAACCATCATCGATTTTCATAATGGCCCTATGGAAGTTCCAGATCCTTTTCACCATCACCCACACGAACAAATCACTTATGTAGCTTCTGGTTCCTTACTATTTTTTATTGAGAACCGACAATACACCTTGCATGTCGGCGACAGTTTTAAAGTAGCTTCCAACCTGAAACACTCTATACAGACGCTCACAGAACATGTGAGATTAATAGATAGTTTTTCTCCTATTAGGGAAGAGTTTTTATAAACAAAAAAAGAGTACTTTTCAGCACTCTTTTTTATTCTAATTCTGTTTGCAATTACGCGTCAATATTTGCGTAAATGGCATTCTTTTCAATGAATTCTCTACGTGGCGGCACCTCATCTCCCATCAACATTGAGAAAATACGGTCTGCCTCACTACCATTATCAATATTCACTTGACGCAAGGTTCTAAACTCAGGATTCATGGTTGTGTCCCACAACTGATCTGCGTTCATCTCTCCAAGACCCTTGTAACGCTGTACGTTTACACTTCCTCCAAACTCTTCAGAAATAGTATCACGTTCCTTATCGTTCCACGCATACTGCTTTTTGTTTCCTTTTTTCACCAAGTAAAGTGGCGGCGTTGCGATATAAATATGTCCGTTTTCAATCAACTCTTTCATATATCTGAAGAAGAAGGTCAAAATCAAGGTTGCAATGTGGCTACCATCGATATCGGCATCACACATGATCACAATTTTATGATATCTAAGCTTCGAAAGGTTCAAGGCTTTACTGTCTTCTTCGGTACCAATAGTCACCCCAAGAGCGGTAAAGATATTCTTGATTTCTTCGTTTTCAAATACCTTGTGGGTCATTGCTTTTTCCACGTTCAAGATTTTACCTCTCAAAGGCAAAATAGCTTGGAACGCTCTATCACGACCTTGTTTGGCAGTACCACCTGCCGAATCTCCCTCGACAAGGAATACCTCACATTTTGTTGGATCCTGCTCTGAACAGTCACTCAGTTTCCCAGGAAGCCCCCCAATACTCATAACTGTTTTACGTTGCACCATTTCACGCGCCTTTTGAGCGGCATGACGTGCCTGTGCAGCAAGGATTACTTTTTCAACAATTAATTTTGCATCTTCTGGGTGTTCTTCCAAATAGTCAGTCAGCATCTCTGAAACCGCCTGGCTCACACTAGCAGACACTTCTCTGTTTCCTAATTTGGTCTTGGTTTGTCCCTCAAATTGAGGCTCCGCTACCTTCACCGAAATGATTGCCGTTAAACCTTCACGGAAGTCATCTCCTGCAATATCAAACTTCAACTTATCCAACATTCCAGATTCATCGGCATACTTTTTCAAAGTATGGGTCAATCCTCTTCTAAAACCAGATAAGTGCGTTCCCCCTTCATGGGTGTTAATATTGTTTACATAGGAATGTAAATTTTCAGCATAAGAAGTATTGTAAATCATGGCTACCTCAACTGGCACACCATTTTTCTCACCTTCAAAGGCAATGGCATCCTTCATTAACGGTTCACGGTTTCCATCCAAATAGGTAATGAATTCCTTCAATCCATTTTCAGAATAGAAAGTTTCCCCTAAATATTCACCTTTTTCGTCTTTGTTTCTCTTATCCAACAAGTGAATGGTAATTCCCTTATTCAAGTAAGCCAACTCACGCATTCTACTTGCCAAGGTATCATAGCTATACTCTAAGGTTTGTTGGAAAATTGTTGGATCTGGCTTAAAGGTTACAGTCGTACCTCTACGCTCAGTTTCTCCAACAGTCTTTACAGGATATAGAGATTTTCCTCTTTCATACTCCTGCTCCCAGATTTTACCGTCTCTGTAAACGGTGGCTTTTAAATGCTCAGACAACGCATTCACACAACTCACACCTACCCCGTGCAGACCTCCTGATACTTTATAGGAATCTTTATCGAATTTACCCCCAGCACCAATTTTAGTCATTACCACTTCTAAAGCAGAAATTCCCTCTTTCTTGTGAAGGTCTACCGGAATACCACGTCCGTCGTCCTCACAAGTAATGGAATTATCTTCGTTGATAATAACCGTAATGTTGTTACAGTGTCCCGCAAGAGCCTCGTCGATTGAGTTATCAACCACCTCATAAACCAAGTGGTGCAACCCTCGTACTCCTACATCACCAATATACATGGATGGACGCATACGTACGTGCTCCATCCCTTCAAGCGCCTGGATACTATCCGCCGAATAATTGTGCTTGTTGAATTCTTCCTTCATATATTACTATGTTATATTTTCTTTTAAAATTTTATAACTAACTGAATTTTAATAGATTAAAAATTACATTAATCACTCGCATAAAAAATCAGCAAGTATTTTTACAAAAACACATAAAAAAATGCCCTGTACGGCATCTTTTAGTGTACTCACAAAGATAAGAATTTAAGGCACCATTAAAAAGCTTTTTAGAGAGTTTGATTCAAAATTATCAACAATTGTTAACTACTCAAAAATGGCTTAAAAAGGCTAAAAAAGGCCTTAAAATAGATTTTCTCCATTTTTCGTTTATCAGCAAAAAGCAAAAAAACCTAAAATCCCGCAGAGGCGACATTTTAGGTTTCACAAACAAAACTACGAAATCTAATTGAGACCTTAATAGGCCTCGGCATGCACATTTGCTACGGCCCTACCCGATGGATCGTTCATGTTTTTAAAGGCTTCATCCCACTCCAAAGCAACTTTGGTACTACAGGCCACACTAGCTTCCTGTGGCACCGATAAAGCAGCTGCATCACTAGGGAAATGCTCTGCAAAAATAGAGCGGTAATAGAACTCCTCTTTATTGGTTGGGGTTTGTATAGGGAACTTATACTTAGCATTAGCCAGTTGCTCATCGGTTACGGCTTCGCTTACCAATTCCTTTAAGGTATCAATCCAACTATACCCTACACCATCGCTAAATTGTTCCTTCTGTCTCCAAGCAACGCTTTCTGGCAAATAACTCTCAAACGCCTTACGCACGACCCATTTCTCCATACGCTCTCCGTTGATCATTTTATCCTGCGGATTGATGCTCATGGCCACATCCATAAATTCCTTGTCCAAAAACGGTACACGTCCTTCAATTCCCCAGGCAGCCAAACTTTTGTTCGCTCTTAAGCAATCGTACATATGAAGCTTGCTCAACTTACGCACAGTTTCCTCATGGAACTCTTGTGCATTTGGTGCTTTATGGAAATACAAATAACCTCCAAACAGCTCATCAGCACCTTCTCCAGACAACACCATTTTAATCCCCATAGACTTGATTACTCTAGCCATTAGATACATTGGCGTACTTGCCCTAATGGTAGTGATATCATAAGTTTCCAAGTTGTAGATAACATCCCTAATGGCATCCAAGCCTTCCTGAATGGTGAACTTTATTTCGTGGTGCACCGTGCCTATGTGATCTGCTACCTTTCTAGCCGCAGCTAAATCCGGTGAGCCTTCCAATCCTACAGAAAAGGAGTGTAATTGCGGCCACCAAGCATCCGATACATCATCGCTTTCAATACGTTTTTGGGCATATTTTTTAGCAATGGCCGATGTTACCGAAGAATCCAAACCTCCAGACAGCAGCACCCCATAAGGCACATCACTCATCAATTGTCTGTGTACAGCTGCTTCCAAGGCTTCCCTAATTTTTTCAATACTGGTTTCATTATCCTTTACAGCTTCATAATCGGTCCAATCTCTTTTGTACCACTGCACAAATTCGCCATCCTTACTATATAAATAATGCCCCGGAGGAAACAATTCTATTTTAGTACAAATACCTTCAAGCGCTTTCAATTCAGAAGCTACATAAAAAGTTCCATTGGCATCCCATCCTATATATAAAGGAATAATCCCCATATGGTCACGAGCCACAAAATATTCATCCTTATCTAAATCATAAATAGCAAAGGCAAAAATACCGCTTAGCTCATCTACAAAATCAACTCCACGCTCTTTATAAAGCGCCAAAATAACTTCGCAATCACTTTCAGTTTTAAATTCATAAGTCCCTGTGAACTCCTTACGCAAAGTTCTATGGTTATAAATTTCGCCATTGGCCGCCAACACCAACTTACCATCATCACTCAACAACGGCTGCTTCCCTGAGGCGGGATCTACAATAGCCAAACGTTCATGCGCCAAAATTGCCTTTTCATTATTAAAGATCCCATTCCAATCCGGTCCGCGATGACGGATCTTTTTAGACATCTCCAATACTTGGGGTCTTAAATCTTCTGCTTTCTGTTTTAAATCGAATGCACATACAATTCCACACATATTAATCAAGTTTTAATTACATGTCAAAGATGTATTTTACATATCATAATAAAAACATAACAACACATTATACTTCCAATTTGTAACTTTTAAAATATTTTTAAATAAAAATCGTTATTTAAAAACAACGGTTTTAAGCCATTCACATTTCAATTGTCAATTTAAAATGTATGATTTTTCGGAAACTATTTTTACAAATTCTTCTATCTTTAAACAGTCAAAAAAACATTTTTATGAAAAATAGAATCATCACAACACTTTTACTGGTATTCACCATGTTTTTGTCGCAAGGTATAAATGCCCAAGAATTCAGCGATTTAGACAAAAGTCCAATGGATGCAGCTGCATATCCTACTAGCCACAAAGAAAGCAGCAAGAGCATTAAAGTAATATACAGCCGCCCTCAATTAAAGGGACGCCCACTAAGCAAATTGACTCCAGAAGGCAAAGTTTGGCGTACAGGAGCTAATGAAGCTACTGAAATCACGTTCTCTAAAGACGTTGTTTTTGCAGGAAAACCTGTAAAAGCCGGAACGTATTCATTTTTTACAATTCCAGGTGAAAAGCAATGGACAATTATTTTGAATTCTGCTACCAATGTTTGGGGAGCTTATTCCTATGACGAAGCACAAGATGTCGCGAGAGTTACCGTTCCGGTAAGTGAAGACAAAAAAGCTTTGGAAGCCTTTTCAATTACTTTTGATAAAGATGCGACCATGTATTTAGGATGGGACACCCTAAGAGTAGCCATCCCAATTGAAGTGAAATAAATTCTTTTACATAGCACAACAAAAAGGCCTTGAAAATTCAAGGCCTTTTTTATTAGGGTATATTTAGGTACTTATGCGTTTGTAAGGACACTTTCCACTTTGGATTTTTCATGACATAATCCACAATTTCCGGAATCATCTTTTCGCGTTTGCTCCACTCTGGCTGTAAGTACAAAATACAGTCTTTGTTTACTTGAGCCGCCTGCTCTTCAGCAAAACGGAAATCATCCATATTATAGACAATCACCTTAAGCTCATTGGCATTCTCATACACTTTTTGTGTTGGAAGCTTCATTTTTTTGGGTGATAAACAAATCCAGTCCCAAGTTCCGCTCAACTCATATGCACCAGACGTTTCAATATGAACTTTCAATCCCTTCTCCTTCAACTGTCTTGTTAACTCCGTCATATCCCAAGTCAATGGCTCGCCACCGGTAACCACAATCGTGTCGCTATATTTTGCAGCGTTTTCTACAATCTTGGAAGTTTCTGTAGGCGGATGGATTTCGGCATTCCAGCTTTCCTTCACATCACACCAATGACATCCAACATCACAACCACCTACACGGATAAAGTAGGCAGCTGTTCCTTTATAAAATCCTTCCCCTTGAATGGTGTAAAATTCCTCCATCAAAGGCAACATTAGTCCCTTGTCTACCAAGGTCTGTACATCTTGTTTCATAGAGTGCAAAGATAGGTTACTAGTAGAAGTTTCTTGTTAAAATATTGAAAAGATTTTCCAGCGTATTGCTGCAAGATTAGTACTTTTATAAAAATTTTGGGACTATGGGCAAAACGGAAGACTTTCTCAATATCATTCAAGAAGGAAACACATTTAAAGGAGACTTTATCACAGTAGGTTCAGCTATGTTGGATGGAAAAACATTGCCCAAAGCCTTTGTAAATATTCCTTTAAAAACCATGAACCGTCACGGCCTTATTGCCGGTGCCACGGGAACAGGAAAAACCAAAACCCTGCAGGTGTTGGCGGAAAATTTATCTGAAAAAGGAATTCCTGTATTGCTTATGGACATCAAAGGTGACCTTAGTGGTTTAGCCAAACCAAGTCCTGGTCATCCAAAAATTGAAGAACGTCATGAACTCATTGGCCTTCCTTTTGAAAGTAAAGCCTTCCCGGTTGAAGTCCTCACCCTTTCTGAACAGGATGGCGTTCGATTGAGAGCTACCGTGAGTGAATTTGGCCCTGTGTTAATTTCCAGAATACTGGATGTTTCCGAAACCCAAGCAGGGATTATCGCCGTTATCTTTAAATACTGTGACGACCATCAATTGCCGCTTTTGGACTTGAAGGATTTCAAAAAGATTCTTCAATATGCTACCGATGAAGGCAAAGAAGAATTTGAAGCTGCCTACGGACGCATTTCAACCTCTTCCACTGGAGCCATTTTGAGAAAAATTGTGGAACTGGAACAGCAAGGAGGCGATTTGTTTTTTGGAGAACGCTCGTTTGATCCGCAAGATTTGTTACGTGTAAACGAAGAAGGCAAAGGGTACATTAACATCATCCGCCTTACAGATATTCAGGATCGTCCTAAACTGTTTTCAACCTTTATGTTGAGTCTTTTGGCTGAAATCTATTCTACATTTCCAGAACAAGGTGATGGCGAAAGACCAGAGCTGGTACTATTTATCGATGAGGCTCACCTTATTTTTGATGAAGCTTCCAAAGCCTTACTCAACCAAATAGAGAGTATCATAAAACTTATCAGAAGTAAAGGTGTCGGGATTTATTTTGTAACGCAAGATCCTACCGATGTGCCAGAATCTGTTTTGGGACAATTGGGACTTAAGATCCAGCATGCCCTTCGCGCTTTTACAGCCAAAGACCGAAAAGCCATTAAGCTTACCGCTGAAAACTATCCTGAAACAGACTATTACGATACAACGGAAGTCCTTACTTCTTTGGGAACAGGAGAAGCCTTGGTTTCTGCATTGGATGAAAAAGGAAGACCAACGCCTTTAGCAGCAACCATGATGCGTGCTCCCATGAGCCGCATGGACATTCTAACCGAAACAGAGTTGAGTGAATTACTTTCCAAATCTAATTTGGTCAAAAAATATAATGAAACTGTTGACAGAGAAAGTGCCTACGAACTACTGAACAAGAAAATTGAAGTAGCCCAAGCCAAAGAATCTCAAGAAAAAGCCGAACAGGAGCAAAAAACCATAGAGAAAGCTCAAAGAAAGCAAACATCGTCTACCAAGCGAGACAACTCTTTAGATCCCTTAATTAAAGTAGTGACCAGTCCCTCATTTATCCGTGGTGTCTTTGGTATACTTAACAAAGTTTTAAAATAAACCTTTAACCTAATATTAATTACAAACCATTTTTAAAGAAATGTACAAATCTATTTTAAGCCTCAGTATTCTATCAATTTTAGCGGTAAGCTGTAAAAAGGAACAAGATCCTTTTGCCATTGAAAAGCAACATGTAGGATTGCTTACCGATTCCACAAAAGTTAAAGATCTCAAAATGATTTTTGCCCAGGATTCCATTGCCCAACCAATTACAGGTGATGAATATATGAGAGGAGGCAGCGATATAGAAATTTTCACAAAAACCGGAGACAAATTGTTGGTATTGACTCCAACTCAGGCATTGGATTCTACAGCTACCATAGAAAGTGTACAGATAATGGACCCACGCTTCAAAACCGCAAAAAACATTTCTACGGTAAGTACATTTAAGGAAATTCAAGATTCTTATAAAATTACCAGAATCAATAACCTTATCAATACCGTTGTGGTATTTGTTGATGAAATCAATGCCTCGTTTACGATTGACAAAAAAGAATTGCCTGCCAACTTAAGGTTTGACATGAATTTGAAGATTGAAAAATCACAAATTCCAGACAGTGCCAAAGTGAAGTACTTTTTCGTACACTGGAACTAGATATGAAATAACGAAATGAACCCTTTTTTTTCAAAACTACTCGCCGACATTGCTCGCAAACGCCTGGAAACAGACCACAAACCTATTTCCAAAAAGCAAATTGAGCCAATGGTAACATCCCTACGGGTAGAATTGTCACATGCCATCAGGTCCTATTTTTTTATTGTCCTTGGTGTATTTTCGGCTGGATTTGGATTAAAAGGGTTTTTATTACCCAATCGCTTTATCGATGGAGGAGCTACTGGGATTTCCCTGTTATTGGAAAATATCACCCACATTGAACTAGGCTACCTTCTTGTCTTGGTCAACATCCCATTTTTAATCTTAGGCGCTCTCACCTTCAACCTTAAATTTGCTTTAAAAAGTATTAGCGCAATAGCCTTTTTGGCCTTTGTAGTCCATTTTGTGGAGTATCCCACTATTACCGATGACAAACTGCTCATTGCTGTTTTTGGAGGATTCTTCCTAGGGTTGGGAATTGGAATGGCTATGCGTGGCGGCAGCGTTATCGACGGAACAGAAGTTTTGGCCATCTATTTAAGCCGAAAACTATCGATGACTGTCGGAGATGTCCTCTTGGTGACCAATATTATTATCTTTTCATTTGGCGCCTATATTCTTTCAATAGAAACGGCACTCTATGCCATTCTCACCTATCTTGCCGCTGCCAAGACTGTTGATTTTGTTGTTGACGGTGTGGAAGAATATGTTGGTGTGACCATTATTTCTGAAAAACATGAAGAAATACGAATCATGCTTATTGAAAAACTACGTCGTGCTTGTACCATTTACGCTGGAAAAGGCGGTTATGGCCAACACGGAAAAAGCTACGAAAAAGACATTATCTATACAGTAGTAACACGTTTGGAATTGGCTAAATTACACACCGAAACTGATAAGATAGACAAAAACGCTTTCATTATTATGGGAGTTGTCAAGGACATTAAAGGAGGCATGATCAAGAGAAAACCATTAAAATAAAGTCGATGAAAAATTATACCGTCCAAGACAATCCTTTTGTTGTTCCCACCGATGATGGAAAAGTAATTAAGGAACATTTTGGAGTGGCCACCAATGGCGACACCCAATTGAGCATTGCCCATATGATAGCACCTCCCGGCTGGAGCGAACCTTTCCAAACACCGGAATTTGATGAATATACTTTCATTATAAAAGGTCAAAAGCAATTCATTATTGAAGGAGAAACCGTTGTGCTAAAAGCAGGTCAATCTATTAAAATAAACAAGCATACTAGAATACAATACTCCAATCCATTTACAGAACCTTGCGAATACATTGCTATTTGCAAACCCGCGTTTTCAATGGACTTGGTCAATAGAGAATCATAATGAAAAATACTTTGGTTAAACTTGTGGGACTAAGTGTAAACACCTCAAGTTTCATCTCGAAATCTTTTGCTGCTGAAAGGGCCTTAAGCATATTTTCAACTCCTTTAAAGGGCAGGCCTAATGAAGAACAATCGGATTTTTTAAACACGGCTTTCAAGGAAGAATTACAATACAACAACATTCCCATAATGACCTATCGTTGGCTGGGGAAGAAAGAAACCGTTTTATTGGTTCATGGTTGGGAAAGCAATTCGGCACGCTGGAAAAACCTCATCCTAGAATTAAAGGCAAAGGATTACAACATTGTAGCTTTAGATGCTCCGGCACATGGAAATTCAGGAAGCAAGGGCTTCAATGCACTTCTCTATGCTGAATTCATAAATGTGGTTGCTAAAAAATATAGCCCAAGCATTATTATTGGGCATTCTGTTGGTGGCATGGCTTCGGTTTATTTTCAACACACCCATCAGATTTCTTCCATACAAAAAATGATTTTATTGGGAGCTCCTTCCGAGTTTTCTGGAATATTGAATCGTTATGTTGAAATGCTAGGCTACAATAGAAGAGTATCCAATCAACTAAATTCCATTATTCGAGACAGATTTGGCGTTACTCCAAAAGAGTTTTCAACTTCAAAATTCATCTCTAATATCACACCAAAAACACTGATTATCCATGATGAATTGGATAAGATCATTCCTTATCAAGATGCCCTTCTACTAAAAAATGCCTACCACAACAGTAAATTGATCACCACCAATGGTTTTGGCCATTCACTCAACAATGCTACGGTAAGCAATCATATTCATTCTTTTTTAGAGGGTTAAACACTATCTTTGCGCCATGGAAGATCAATTGAAACGATTAAATAAATACCTCAGCGAAGTTGGTTATTGCTCAAGAAGAGAGGCCGATAAACTTATTGATGCTGGACGCGTGACCATTAACGGAAAAGTTCCTGAAATGGGTACAAAAGTAGCTCCCACGGACCAGGTACATGTGGATGGAAAATTAGTCACCAACACCAAAGAAAGTTTTGTATACCTTGCTTTCAACAAACCTGTAGGTATTGTTTGCACTACAGATACCCGAGTTGAAAAAGACAATATCATTGACTTTATAAATTACCCTAAACGTATTTTCCCCATTGGAAGATTGGATAAACCCAGTGAAGGATTGATCCTATTGACAGATGACGGTGACATCGTCAATAAAATTCTTAGAGCTAGCAACAACCACGAAAAGGAATATATTGTAACTGTTGACAAACCTATTTCGCAAACGTTTATCGAGCGTATGTCTAACGGTGTTCCTATTCTGGATCAAGTTACCAGAAAATGTAAAGTTGAAAAGTTAGGCAAGTATGAATTCAAGATTGTATTAACCCAAGGGCTCAACCGACAAATACGTCGCATGTGTGAGTATTTGGGTTACGAAGTACAAACCTTAAAGCGTGTAAGAATCATGAATATCAATCTTGATGTACCTCTTGGAGCATACCGTGAACTTACCAAAGAGGAAATGAACGGCCTTGAAAAGTTGTTGCAAGGTTCAACCAAAAGCTATACCCCAAAACCACCAACAAGACGTAAAAACCCTTAAATATTTATAATAAAAAAGGAGCTCGATGAGCTCCTTTTTTATATGTATTAGCAAACTTCTATTTTGCTGCTTGATGTCTTTCTCTTGCCAATAAAGTATTTTTAAGCAACATAGCAATTGTCATAGGCCCTACACCACCTGGAACAGGGGTAATATGACTAGCCTTGGGACTTACACTTGCAAAATCCACATCACCGGCTAAACGGTAACCTGCCTTTTTAGTCTCATCTGGTACCCGTGTAATTCCAACATCGATAATTACCACACCATCTTTAACCATATCACCTGTAAGGTATTCTGAAATACCAATAGCAGCTACGATAATATCGGCACTACGAGTAATGTCTGCCAAGTTTTTAGTACGACTATGTACCACAGTAACGGTAGCATCACCAGCCTTACGCTTTTGGCTCATTAAGATACTCATAGGGCGACCAACAATATGGCTACGGCCCATAACCACCACATTCTTTCCTGAGGTTTCTATATTGTAACGCTCCAACAATTCCATAATCCCAAATGGAGTCGCCGGTAAAAAGGTAGGCAAATCCAAAGTCATTCTACCTACGTTTGTTGGGTGGAATCCATCAACATCTTTATCAGGATCGATTGCCATCAATACTTTTTGCTCATCGATATGCTTCGGCAAAGGTAACTGAACGATAAATCCATCGATATCATCATTCGTGTTTAATTCGTGGATTTTTTCCAATAAAACGGCTTCCGTGGTTTCTTCTGGCAGGTCTATTAAAGTTGAATTAAACCCGATTTTCTCACAAGCTTTAACTTTAGCATTCACGTAAGTCATACTCGCACCATCGGTCCCTACTAAAATCGCAGCTAAATGCGGCACTTTCTCACCATTAGCAATCATGCCTTGAACATCGATCGCTATCTCATCTTTAATATCATTGCTGATTTTCTTACCGTCTAAAATTGTCATTTCTTCCGCTTTGGTTGGTCACTCGCAGAATAGACCAAAAACTTATCATTAAAACCTCACCCGTCTGCGTCCAGGGAGACAACCTTTATAAGTTGATATTTTTTATCTCATATTCTTCATGGCCTGCATCATGCGTTTACCGCCGCCACCTTGCATCATCTTCATCATTTTGCTCATTTGGTTAAACTGCTTCAGCAATTGGTTAACCTCTTGAACCGATGTTCCAGAACCTTTACCTATACGTTTTTTACGACTGGCATTGATAATTGAAGGGTTAGAACGCTCTTCTGGAGTCATAGAATGAATTATCGCTTCAATTCCTTTAAAGGCATCATCATCGATATCTATATCCTTCATCATTTTACCAGCACCAGGAATCATCCCGATAAGGTCCTTCATATTACCCATTTTCTTGATTTGCTGAATCTGCTTTAGGAAATCATCAAACCCGAACTGGTTCTTTGCAATTTTCTTTTGAAGTTTACGTGCTTCCTGCTCATCAAACTGCTCTTGCGCACGCTCAACCAAGGACACAACGTCCCCCATCCCCAAAATACGGTCGGCCATACGTGAAGGATAGAACACGTCTATGGCTTCCATTTTCTCACCGGTACCAATAAACTTGATTGGTTTATTTACTACAGACTTAATAGAAATAGCTGCTCCACCACGAGTATCCCCATCTAATTTGGTAAGGATAACCCCATCGAAGTTCAATACATCGTTAAAGGCTTTTGCCGTGTTAACCGCATCTTGACCAGTCATGGAATCTACCACAAACAATGTTTCTTGTGGTTGGATAGCATTATGGATGTTCGAGATTTCGGTCATCATAGCCTCATCTACTGCCAAACGACCCGCGGTATCGATAATTACCACATTAAATCCGTTGGCTTTTGCATGGGCAATACCGGCTTGAGCAATAGCAACCGGATCAGGATTTCCCTTGTCGCTATAAACCTCAACATTAATCTGCTCCCCTACTACGTGCAACTGATCAATCGCCGCTGGACGATATACGTCACAGGCAACCAATAATGGACGCTTGGTCTTTTTATTTTTAAGATAATTTGCTAATTTTCCTGAAAAGGTAGTTTTACCAGACCCCTGCAAACCGGACATTAAAATAACGCTTGGATTCCCAGAAAGGTTGATTCCTTCAGCATCACCACCCATTAACTCGGTCAATTCATCCTTGACCAATTTCACCATTAATTGCCCTGGTTGTAGAGATGTCAATACATCTTGCCCAAGTGCTTTTTCCTTAACTCTATTGGTAAATTCTTTGGCTATCTTAAAGTTAACGTCGGCATCTAACAAGGCGCGTCTTACCTCTTTAAGAGTTTCTGCTACATTGACTTCGGTAATACTTCCATGTCCCTTAAGAACGTGTAAGGCCTTATCTAACTTTTCACTTAAATTATTAAACATATTATTCCTGAAATTTTAAGAAGTGCAAAGTTAACAATTTGTAATATATTAAGGAAGTAAACCTCTTAATTCTAAAAGAAAAAAGGATTGCTATGGCGAGCAACCCCTTTTAACAACCTAAAAACTAAAAAAAACTATCTTAAAGACACGTGAAGCAATCTGCTTCCAGTGTAAATAATTCTCCTACTTCGTTTGGACTGAGCGTTCTTTTATAAACCCTTAAATCATCCAAATGACCAGTAAACCATTGCCCCAGAATGTAATTTTCCAATTGGCTTTCATCAATATTGAAATTTGAGTTTTCATCAACATTTCTCATAGTCCCATCCCTATAAAGCCTTACTGTATTGTTAGAATCTACTGTAAGCACTAGATGATGCCAATTTGTAATATCATACCATAAATCTGTACTAGCATTCCAATCCATATCCCAAAGACCGTAATCGTTTGTAGTATCACTCATCATAGGAGTATTCATATCATATACAGCCAATTGAAACCCCTCATTTCCCATTGCCCCTTTTTGAAAGAGCCACTCTAAATTACCTTCTTCTGTATTTTGCATTTTAAACCAAAGACTTACTGAAAAGCTATCCCCTTGAACCAATTGATTTTGTTCTGTCACAGCTATCGACAAATAATCTTCACCAGAAAATGCCACTGCACAGCTTGGGTTTCCATTTCTATCCTCAACATAATCTACAGTCATATTCCCAGCTTCATTACCATCAATTAGATTAACAGCCTCATTGGAAAAAGGCATATAAATGATCAAATCATTGGTCATAATTCCGGGATTTGCACAATCATTACAATCCTCTACTTCCAATTCCACCTCAAAAATTTCAAAAGTATCCGTGCCCGCCATGGTCACTCTAGCATAAATGGTTTGCGGATTGGACACGTTGTTGTATGGAGAAACCAATTGATTCATCTCCATTTCGGTATCAGAAACAGTTTCATAAAAGTCTACCTCAACCTCATCTGTCACACAATTTGGATAGACATTATTCAGATCAAAGCTGGCCATGCCATCAAAAGGTTCTTCATCACACATAGTCATTTCTGCATCCGAAAAACACTCAAAAACGGATTCATTTTCACAATTTTGTATTAAAGTCAATGCTGTGTCACCATCCATAAACAATAGCCCATCTTCCTCACATTCCAAAAGCTGCCAAACGCCATTGTAGGTATCCGTCCCAGTAAGGTTAATACTTAAAAACAATTCCCCTTCTTCCACAGAAATTTCCCAAGTGCCTTCATCGTACACTTCTTCTTCGTTTAACAATGTCAATTGATCATTTGTATTGAACAAAAAGACAGTTGACGAAGGTGGATAGTTATTTAAAGCTGGTATTTGGCTACATTCCATTAACAACTCCTGTATGGTTTCCAAATTGCAATCTGAAGTATCTTCACATTCTCTTTCCAACACTACGGTAATTTGAGCATCCCCGACTGTTTTCACCAATTCAAAATGCTCTTCACCACATTCTATCACCAACCAATCTCCTCCCAAATCCTCAGAAAAAGCAGTCAATTCGGATAAAGTTACAATCACACCTTGGTCTGAAATGGACGTTTGCCAATTGCCTCCAATAGCCACCGCTGTATCCCCATCTGCTATTGACAAAGTGCCATTGTCTTCAAAGTTTATTTTCAATGATTCAAAATCATCCGAACCATTATAGCTTTCTACTTCCCAATAACAAGTTGTTAGGAATTCATCTACTTCAATTTCGGAACAAGTATCATCATTACAGATTGCCGCGGCATTTTCAATAGCCTCAAGCAGAGCTTCGTTAGAAGTTATTTCCACTTCATCTTCATTGGGTAATACCATTGTGATTGGAAAATTTATACTAGCCAACAGTTGTGCATCGTTAGACAACTGTAACCCCTGAAGGAATTCATACAGTTCCCAATCACTTTCCAAAGTCACTGTTTCGGTAGCTTGGGAATTGGCATTATAAATAGAAAATGATATTGGGTAGACAAAATCGATGCAATCGATGACTTCCAAAGCCTCTTCACAGGTTTCAATCCACACCTCCAACTCCTCGTCATTGTTGATCACTATTTCCGAATAGTCATTAAGCAGAATGGTTATTGGATAAAGGAACTCCAAGGTATCATCATCCTCATCAAATTCATCAAAAATCTCCAATATTCCCTGTAAATCTTCCAAGGTATTAACGGTAATAGAAGTTTCATTTACTATCACAGTTACAGGCAAATCAACCGACAGGCAGCTAGCATTATCCAAAATATCATCCAGGGTTCCGTCGTTTGCAGAAGTCAACGCCATGACACTGACCAAAGTTGCATCAAAATTCACAACATCGGTCGTATCAGGTTGGTTGGGTGCCACATCTTCCTCTTGACAAGATGTGGCCATGATAAGGGTTAAAAGGCAAAAAAAGGTGTTTCGAAAAAATTGGTTGGTTGGTAATTTCATTGTTAGCAAAATTTATTTCTCATTAATAAAACAAGAAGGTACAAAAAATTCCTACCGTTAATATTTATTTTTAATAAGTTTATGGGCTGAAAATCAAACTATGCCCAAACAATTACATGACAACATCTGTGCCGAACACCTGTTCTCGTCGTTGTTTAAGAAATACTCAAAAGATTTACATGATTTTTTGTATTACAAGTTTGGAGACCGTTTGAACCCAAAGGACAAAGTTCAGGATGCCTTTATCAAACTTTGGGAAAATTGCGGCAAAATCCCTCCTAACAAAGCTAAAAGCTTCCTGTTTACTACCGGAAATAATTTGATGCTTAACGAGGCTGCCCACCAAAAAGTAGTCCTCAAGCACCAACAGATAAAACCCAAATCGCATACCGCCATCACCCCTGAATTTTTAATGCAGGAGGAAGAGTACTTGAAAAAGCTTGAAAAAGCCTTAAGTAACCTAACAGAAGCCCAAAGAGTAGCATTTATGATGAATAGAGTTGAGGGCAAACGATTTAAAGAAATTGCCGAGATTTTGGGAATTTCCACCAAAGCTGTTGAAAAGCGCATATATGGCGCCCTAAAAAAATTACAAGAAGATATAGAAGGATTTAAATAATATACCTTCACCAAACTATTTCAAGATATCGGGTAGGAAATTGGGAAGACTAATTGTTATATAGGTGTAACGAATACCATGGAAAGAGAAGATTTAATACAGAAATGGCTGGACCACAACCTTAGCGAAGAGGAACATGAGGCTTTTAAAAAGCTTGATGACTACGAAGCTTTAATACAGTTGGACCAGTCCATGAAGTACTTTAAGGCTCCCGAATTTAATGTTGGAGAAACCCAAGCCACGGTATTAAAACGTATCAAGTCCAAAAAGAAAAAAGGTATCAATACGCCCCTTATTTTAATGCGTATTGGCGCCATTTTTCTTGTAACGTTTGGCATATACTATTTTTATACATCGCGAGACATCACCGTAACAACTTTGGCTGCCGAGAAATCTACCATTTCGCTGCCAGACAAATCACTCGTCACTTTAAACGCTCTAACCTCCCTTGTTTATAACAAAAGACATTGGAAACAAAAAAGAGAAGTGATTCTAGATGGAGAAGCTTTTTTTAAAGTTGCCAAAGGCGCCACCTTTGATGTAAAAACCGATCTTGGCACTGTAACTGTTTACGGAACTCAGTTCAACGTTAAGGAACGAGACAATTATTTTGAAGTTATATGCTACGAAGGTTTGGTTGGTGTAACCTATAACAACGAACTCACCAAACTCCACCCTGGAGAGCATTTCCTGATAAGAAATGGCAAATATATTGAAACCGACATTACCCAAACCGCAGCTCCTACTTGGACCAACAACGAAAGTTATTTTAAAAGTTCGCCTTACAGTGAAGTCATTTCGGAGTTTGAAAGACAATATAACGTCACTATCCAACTTCAGGACATAGATACATCGCAATTATTCACGGGAAGTTTTACGCATAAAAACATGGATGTTGCCTTAAAATCCATTACCTTACCACTCCAATTAAGATTTACTAAAACTGCTAATACCATTACTTTGATACGTGAGTAAAAAGGAAGTTTATTTTCTTTTCATTTCATTGTTCTTTTTTGGTGTCAATAGAATTTCGGGGCAACAGACCTTAAAAAAAGACCTGCCTCTCATCTCTATTTTAAACACTTTAGAAGACCGTTACGATATTCACTTTAGTTATATAGACAAAACGGTTGAAGCCATTTATACTACGCTTCCTCCTGATCATTTATCATTAGAAGAAGCTTTGGAGCTCCTCAAAGTTGAAACCAATTTGGACTTTATTGTCATAGATGCCAAAAGTGTCGTGATTTCAAAGCGCATCAATCCTTTAAGTGAAGTGATTACCCAGAAACTGGAAGAGGTTGTCATCAACAACTTCCTTACCAAGGGAATTTCCAAAAAGAATGATGGAAAAGTCACTATTGAAACTGGCAAGTTTGGAATCCTACCAGGCCTAATTGAACCCGATATTTTGCAGACTATTCAGGCATTGCCAGGAATTATTAGTGTTAATGAAACCGTATCCAACATTAATGTAAGAGGTGGTACCCACGATGAAAACCTAATTTTGTGGGACGGCATCAAAATGTACCAATCAGGACATTTTTTTGGTTTGGTATCGGCTTTCAATCCCTATTTAACCAAATCTGTAGATGTTTCAAAAAACGGAACTAGTGTAAGGTTCGGGGACGGTGTTTCAAGTTTGATCAACATGAAGCAATCCAACAACCTAGACCAAGATTTTAAAGTTGGTACAGGCTTCAACCTTATCAGTGCCGATGTGTTTTCCAAAATACCACTTTCAGAAAAAACAGAAATCCAAATAGCCGCCAGACGCTCCATTTCCGATTTAATTATTACACCAACCTACGAACAATATTACAAAAGAGCTTTTCAGGACTCAGACCTTTCAGGAACCAATGAATCTTCCCAAGTCATTCGTAATAATGAGCATTTTTACTTTTACGATATATCCACCAAATTCCTATATGATATCAGCGACTCTGACCAATTACGATTTAATTTTTTGACGATTAGAAACAACCTAGATTATGATGAACAGACCAATATCGAAGATACTTTAGAAACCTTGAATAGTAGCCTGGAACAGGACAATTTGGCTATGGGCTTGGAGTATTTAAAATATTGGAACAGCCGATTGACCACAACCACCCAAGTTTATTGGTCTAATTACAATTTGAATACCACCAATTACGATTTGATAGACGAGCAGCGATTGATGCAAAAAAACGCTG
This sequence comes from Mangrovimonas sp. sgz306409, assembly GCF_059735265.1. Lineage (NCBI taxonomy): Bacteria > Pseudomonadati > Bacteroidota > Flavobacteriia > Flavobacteriales > Flavobacteriaceae > Mangrovimonas > Mangrovimonas sp. sgz306409. The sequence continues at coordinate 447,843 of NZ_JCAPEU010000003.1, read as the reverse complement.
TGAGCGACATAGGCATTCGTATAAATGCCACCAACCACGTAGACCAAAATCTTAAAATCTACGGCGGCTACCAGTTCAACGGCGTGGTTGTAAAAAATTCGGAAGATGTCCTTAATCCGGAATACCATGATTATTCTAAGGAAATTAACCGTATTCATGCTCTTTATGCCGAAGCGGAATTCACCTCAGTCAATAAAAATACTTACGCTCGAATTGGTTTGCGCACCAATATTATTGAAAAGTTGAACGAAGTCTATACCGAACCAAGATTGTCCGTTAGCCATAAACTCAACAATGCCTTTAGAGCCGAATTCCTTGCTGAATTCAAAAGCCAGACCATGGCACAAATTATCGATTTACAAGATGATTTCTTAGGAATTGAAAAACGCCGTTGGGTACTTTCAAATAACGACAACATTCCTGTGATACAGAGTAAACAAGCCTCGGCTGGAATTCATTACAACAAAAACAAGTTACTTATAAGTGCCGAGATATTTGCTAAAAAAGTAGAGGGCATTAACAGTAGAAGTCAAGGATTCCAGAATCAATACCAGTTTCTAAACACGATAGGGTCTTATTTCACCAAGGGCTTCGACTTTTTGGTCCATAAAGAATTTAAATCTACAAGTGCGTGGTTAAGCTATTCCAACAGCAACAATGATTATACTTTTGAAGAATTCAATGAAGGGAACGACTTCCCAAACAACCTAAACATCAAACATGCCCTAACTTTTGCTGGAACCTACCAAATGAACAGTCTTAAAGTGGCCCTTGGAGTGAATTGGCATAGCGGAAAACCCATCACTTTACCTGCAACTATCCAAGACAATTCCAATAACACCATTGAATATAGTAATCCCAACGGCAGCAACTTAAAGGATTATTTAAGAACCGATGTTTCCGCTAATTACACCTTCAAAACAAGTCAAACATCGCATGCCATTATAGGCATGTCCATATGGAATTTACTCAACCGCAAAAATGTAGTAAACACCTATTACACGTTGAATGAAGACACCGTTTCTACAGTAGAAATCAGTTCCCTAGGAATTACCCCTAATGTAAGTTTTAGAGTAAATTTTTAAAATTTAAAAACCAGCTTTAGGTTGAAACCTACATGCGCTCTGGCACGTTGATCCCTAAAAGGCTAAAGGCGTTTTTAACCACTACCCCAACCATTTTGGACAACTGAACTCTAAAGTTTTTGTCATTGTCATTATCGGCTCCAAGGATAGATACATTTTGGTAGAATGAGTTGAACTCCTTCACCAAATCGTACGTATAATTGGCAATTAATGCAGGACTATGATTGTTAGCTGCGTTTTGCACAACCTCGGGAAACAACTGTAATTGCTTTAACAGTTCTTTTTCCTTTTCATGCAATTCAATATCACTATAAGCTCCTTCTAATGCACTTCCTGCTTTCCTTTGGATAGATTGGATTCTGGCATATGTATATTGAATGAAAGGACCTGTATTTCCTTGGAAATCGATAGATTCCTTTGGATCGAACAAAATTCGTTTTTTAGGATCAACCTTTAAAATGTAATACTTCAAAGCTCCCAGTCCAATAGTTTTGTAAAGCTCGATTTTTTCCTCTTCGGTATAACCATCCAATTTTCCCAATTCATCCGAAATTTCTTTGGCTGTAGCGGCCATTTCATCTACCAAATCATCGGCATCCACTACGGTTCCTTCTCTACTTTTCATTTTTCCAGAAGGCAAATCCACCATTCCATAACTTAGGTGATAAAGATTTTTGGCCCAGTCAAATCCTAGTTTTTTCAGGATCAAAAACAACACTTGGAAGTGGTAATCCTGCTCATTACCCACTGTATACACCATACCACCAACATCCGGATGATCCTTAATTCGTTGAATGGCGGTACCAATATCCTGGGTCATGTAAACGGCCGTTCCATCAGCTCTCAGCACCAACTTTTCATCCAAACCATCTTCGGTTAGGTCACACCACACAGAACCGTCTTCCTTCTTATAAAACACACCTGATTTTAACCCTTCGGTTACAAATTCCTTTCCTAATAAGTAAGTTTGGCTTTCGTAATACAAGTGGTCAAAATCAACACCTAAATTTTTATAAGTGATATCAAAACCTTCATATACCCAACCATTCATTTTAGTCCACAGTTCAACAACTTCCTTATCTCCTGCTTCCCATTGACGCAACATATCCTGAGCTTCCAATAAAATAGGCGCCTGTTTTTTGGCTTCTTCCTCGGATAAGCCCTGCGCCACCAATTCCTGGATTTCATTTTTATATTCCTGATCGAACTTTACATAGTAATTCCCTACCAGTTTATCACCTTTCAAACCTGTGCTTTCAGGGGTTTCACCATTACCATATCGTTTCCAAGCCAACATACTTTTACAGATGTGGATTCCACGATCGTTGATAATTTGTGTTTTGTAGACTTTTTTACCCGAAGCCTTCAATATTTCAGCAACACTATATCCTAACAAATTATTTCTAATATGCCCCAAGTGTAATGGCTTATTAGTGTTGGGTGAGGAATACTCTACCATAATAGCCTTGTCCTTAGGTTCTGGTGTTACAAAACCGTAGTCAGAGTTTCCTGAAATAGAGGTAAAGAAGTTTAAATAATAAGCATCATCAATTTCAACATTCAAAAAGCCCTTTACAACATTATAGCCTTTCACCTCTTCAACATGCTTTACCAAATATGCTCCAATCTGCCCTCCTATTTGAACAGGATTTCCTTTTACCACACGCAACATAGGAAACACCACAACTGTTATATCTCCTGCAAATTCCTTACGGGTTGCCTGAAATTCTACAGTTTCCAATTCAGCATTAAAAATATCTTTAACAGCCTGTTTTACGTATTTCGATAAAGTGTCTTGAAGGTTCATTTTGCTTATTTTTAAGTGTGCAAAGATAGCACTTTTAACAGTATTTCAATAACAATACACCACAACATACATCTCTATAACCTCTCTCTTCCTACGAGAATGCCTGCAGAATTGCTATTTGAATACAGCCCATCTTTCTATAGCAACTTTACATCTTCAAAGTTATTCGTTAAAATGAATTAAAAAACCCCAACAAACTACAAGTCAGAACATTATAAAAACACTCAACAGAATTCAAAATTTAACAGAAACTTCTCATTAAAATTGCCAATTCTATGCATTTCATCGATACTTTCATTTTTTAGTAGGAGATACCGTTCACTTTATCTAATTTTTTGGTAGTAAAACCCAAAAATTAGATTTTTACTTGGCTTTTAAAGATTTTTGAAGGGAGCTATTAATCAAAGTCCCAAATATTGATGATACTTAATATTCAACCCGTAGTAGGATTGTTATTATTGTATTTTGTGTCCTTACTTCACCTCTCCCTCAAGGCAAGTTGGCTTAAAAACAGTATTGCAACAAGTAAAACATTATTTGGAAAATGAAACAGTTAATCATCTTAGCTGCTTTATTTTCTGCCCTCCTTAGTTATTCTCAAACTAGGGAGATAGACAGCCTTACCCTAGAATTAGCGTATCAAAAACAAGATTCTATCAAGGTTGAAACCTCATTATTGCTTATAAAAAACCTTTATAAAACCAAGGATTACCAAAAGGCCTCTATGTTTGTGGACCAAACAGAGCGCTTATCAAAATCGCTTAATTACACCAAAGGTGTTGCCGAGTCTGTTTACTACAAAGCCCTTATCTATTCCCAAAGGGGAGACTACTATAATTCTATAGACAGTTTTAACAAATCCAGAAAATTATACCAACAGCTTAACGATACCTTAGGGATTGCCAAAGTGAGCAATTGCATGGGACTTATAGAAATTAAGCGCGGTAACTATATTGTAGGATTAGAGAATTCGCTTTCGGCCATCAATATTTTTGAAACCAAAAATCTCAGGGAAGAATTAAGTTCGGCCTACAACAATTTGGCCGAAGCATATTACAAAACCCAGCAAATAGACAAAGCAATTGAGTTCAACCTAAAAGCCTTGAGCGTTCGAGAACAATTACAGGACAGTACTGGCATTAAAACTTCCACAAAAAACATTGCCCACCTTTACTCTTTAAGAAGAGAGCATCGCAAAGCCATTGAGTATTATGAAAAGGTCTTGAAATTACTCAATCCAGAAAAGGATTTGGATCTTAAGGGTGAAATTCTTCCCAGAATTGGGGAAGAATATTTGCGTTTTAAAGATTACGACAAAGCTGCAGACTATTTGGTTGAAGGTTTAAAATTTAACCGAAGAAGAAATGATAAGGAAGGCTTGTTACGCTCCCTCAACTCGGTTGGAAAACTAAATCTTACACAAAATAAAACAAGGTTGGCAGAAAGGCAATTAGATGAAGCCTACGCCATTGCCAAGGATGGCGGCGACCAATTGGAATTACTAAAGAACTACCAACTCCACAAAGAGTTGGATTCCATGCAGGGGCAATATCAAAATGCCTTTTTCTGGCAAGGCAAATATTACGCACTTAAAGAAGAGTTGGAAAAACAAAACCAACCAAAAATACCAGTTAACACAGATGTTATTATTAGGGAAGAAAAGCCATTGGTTACTTCTAGCACAGAAGAAGCTTCTGCAATTATCCCTAGCCTGACATCCAAAAACAGTCAGGAAGTCAAAAAACTGAAACTGATTTCTTATGTCCTTGTTGCAGCATTTTTAATCGCACTCACTTTTTTAATGCTCATTTATTTAAGGCGAAAGAGCAGATTGGCCTACACCAAGGAACTTGAAGAAAAGAACAAACAAATCCAGATGCAAAACGAAGCCATTTTGGAGCAATCCCTTCACTTGGAAGAAATCAACAAAGTGAAGGATCGTTTGTTTTCTATCGTTTCACACGACTTGAAGGATTCGGTGTCTTCTATCAAAGGGTTTATTGATCTGTTAAAAGAAGACAGCCTTTCCAAAGAAGAATTCTACGACCTTATCCCAGAGCTTAGCGAAAATGCCAATAATGCCTCCCTGCTATTATTCAATTTGTTGAACTGGTCCAAATCGCAAATGCAGAACCTGGAACCAAACCCTGAACTGTTCAATATCCAGGAAGTATTTCAAACCAAGATCAGCTTGATTGAACAAAAGGTGGAGCAAAAACGCATCGTTTTAATTGACGAATCCCAACGTGATTTCATCTACGCAGATAGAAGTATGGTTGAAATAGTTATTCAAAATCTATTGACCAATGCCGTGAAGTTCAGTAAAGTTGGAGATATTATTACCGTTTCCAATATTGACAGAAATGGCAGATCCTTAATTTGTGTAGAGGATACAGGCGTGGGGATTTCTCCAGAAAACATGGAGAAGCTTTTCAAAAACAACACCTTCACTACCGTTGGCACTAAGAGCGAAAAAGGAACTGGTTTAGGACTTACTATCTGTAAAGAATTGGTTGAGTTGAACCACGGAAAAATTTGGGTAGAAAGCACTCCTAATGTAGGAAGTAAGTTTTTTGTGGAATTACCTAAATCGAAACCGAACAAGTAACTTTCGAAACAAGGGCAAAAGAGACTTTTGGAAAGCAAAGCTAACAGCTATACCCAGTTTATTTAAGCCAATCTTAATCCTGTACGCGGCAAAAACACTTCAGCCATCATACAACGGGCACTTCCACCTCCACAAGTTTCAATAGTCTCAAGTGAACTAGACAAAATAGGACAATGCTTTTCAATTTTAGCAATTTGGTCTTTGGTCAAACTATCATATGCTGATTGGCTCATCACCAAAAAGCGTTGATCATTTGCACCTCTTACCTGTAACATATTTCCAGCAAATTGATGCATTTGCGCTTCAGTAATGGCAATAACTTCCTTGCCATCTGTCTTTAAATGAGTAAGCACATTTTTGCGTTCCTTTTTATCATCGATACTGTCCAAACAGATAACTGCAAAAGTTTCAGCCAAACACATCATTACATTGGTGTGATAAATAGGTAAACGCTTCCCTTCTACTGTTTGAAATGCCGTAAATACCACGGGAGTATATTCAAAATCTTCGCAAAATTCTATAAACAGCTCCTCATCGGCTCTAGGTGATAGCGCACAGTAGGCTTTACCATTTACACGATCCAACAGCAAACTCCCAGTCCCCTCCAAAAAGACACCTTCTTCTTCGGCACTGGTGTAATCCACAATATTTTCAATAGTAAATCCCTCTTTTTCCAATATTTCAAGCACATCCTCACGACGCTCCCTCCTTCTGTTTTCAGCAAACATAGGATATAAAGCCACATCACCATTTTCATGAAAACTTACCCAGTTATTAGGAAAAATGGAGTCCGGCGTATCCAAAGAAGGATCATCATTTACCACTACTACATTTACTCCAACAGCTCGCAGTTTTTCAACAAAAGCATCAAATTCCTCTTGAGCTTTCTTATTGATATCTGCTTGTACTAAATCCAAATCTTCCTGAAAATAGTTATTAACGGCAGTTTGTTCATTCATCCTAAAGTTTACTGGACGAATCATTAATATGGTATTTGTAGTTTGTGGCATGCTATTAAAAATTTGCGGACAAAATTAAGCTTTTTTGAATGAGATAATTCCCTAAAATGAGAAGTTTCATTTTACATCCCAATAAGATTCGAAATCAAAAAACTAGATGAGAATTTTAATATTAGCATAGGAATTATTCATAGCCTTTATTTGTTGAGCTTCATTCAACCATTTCACCTTAGTAATCCCCTCGTTTTCCTGTGGCTCCAACTTCCCCTCAAACATCGTTTTCATTTCAAACCAATGGGTAATCTTAATTTTATGCTTTCCGTTGCGCTTAAAAATATGGTAGGTGATATCCAACGCCCTTGTTATTTCAAGGCCTTGCACCCCAGTCTCCTCTTCCACTTCTCTCAAAGAAGTTTCTTCTATTGACTCCTTCCCCTCAACTTTTCCCTTCGGAAGATCCCATTTGTTATTACGGTAGATAAAAAGCACTTCCTCTCTGTGGTTAATTACTTTTCCCCCACCGGCAACCACGTTAGGTAATTTCTTTAGGAATTTCTTTAAAAGTTTATCGGGATTTTTATGAATAAGCCTGACCTCTTCCAATGAGGTTGTGTTGAGCTCCTTAATTACCTTACTGATGTTAACCGTATCCAAAAGGTAATTTTTAAAATTGGTTTCCTCACTAACAACCGACGTTAATATAATTGGTTTGTCATTGACAAAGACTTGGTACATTGATATTGCTGATAGTTTAAAGCTGTAAAAATATTACTTTTTAATTCATACTGAGGATTTCAAATTTAATTTTATTTAAAATTTTCAAAATTACTTATGCCAAAATTGTGTAGTTTTGCCCTATGATTTTTAATAAACATACCGCCAAAAAAACCGCAGAAGTTTTATTGCAAATCAACGCTATAAAACTTAGTCCGCAAGAACCATTTACTTGGGCTTCTGGATGGAAATCTCCCATCTACTGCGACAACAGAATTATTTTATCCTATCCACCTATTCGCAATTACATTCGCGAAACCATGGCCAAACAAATTGAAAAGCAATATGGCAAGCCAGATGTAATTGCAGGAGTTGCCACTGGAGCTATTGGTATAGGAATCTTGGTTGCCGAATATTTAGGATTACCTTTTGTTTATGTGAGACCTGAGGCAAAATCGCACGGACGCCAAAACCAAATTGAGGGCCACCTTGAAAAAGGACAGAATGTAGTGGTTGTAGAAGACCTGATCAGTACTGGAAAAAGCAGCTTGAATGCCGTAAAAGCCTTGAAAGATGCTGATGCAAACGTTAAGGGCATGATTGCCATTTTCACTTATGGTTTTGACGTTGCCAAGCAAAGTTTTGAAGAAGCAGACATTCAATTACAAACTTTAGGCAACTATGAAAGCTTGTTGGATCAGGCCTTAGAAACCAACTATATCACCAAACAGCAACAGGAACTTTTGGCACAATGGAATGCCAATCCAAGTGAATGGAACGCTAATTGATATAGCTTAATAAAAAAACGACATGAATTTAGAATCCCCAAAAGTAATTGTAGATAAAACCCCTCAAGAAACCTTTGATTTCTTATCGGAAGTGAAAAATTTTGAAAAGTTAATGCCTGAAAACATTAGCAAATTTGAAATTTTAGGGGACGACACCTTTTTGTTTGCACTTAAAGGTATGCCGGAAATCGTACTCAAAAAGAAAGAAACTATCGCCCCGAATAAAATTGTATTAGGTGCAGCCGGTGGCAAGATGGACTTTTCTTTAACCGGATCTATTGCTGAAACTGCTGATAACAAAAGTGAAGTTCAGCTAGCATTTGCAGGCGATTTCAACCCTATGATGGCCATGATGGTCAAAGGGCCTATCTCCAAGTTCATAGAGACGCTTGTAACCAAAATGACAACAACGGTTTAATACAATAAGGTAATTTCTTTAAGATCGAATGTTTTAAGGACTTCATCTTCCAAAAGAACTTCAAGACTCCCAGAGTCCGTCACACCTTTTATAAAACCCGCAAATAGATGGCCTTCAACATCCTTAAATGTTGAAGGCTTATTTATTCTGAACAGTCGCTTTTCATATAACCTTTTAAGTTCTTTGGTCTCGCCATTTTCGAGCATCGTAAAATAATACTCCATTTTATTGATTATCTTATTCAACACTTCATCTAGATCAAAAACATTTCCGGAAGTTAAACGCATGGACGACGCTTTGGGCAAATCGGGGTATTCCGTTTGATTAACATTAAGTCCTACCCCAATAATGGTATACTGGATTTGATTTTGTTTGATGACATTTTCAATAAGAATGCCAGCAATTTTCTTGTTTTCTGACAAAATGTCGTTTGGCCATTTTACCTTTACCCTTTTTAATCCAAAATATTTCAAGACATCAGAGATTGCCAAAGCGGCGGCCATACTGATGAAAAATTGGTCTTCAATTTTCAAAAAAGAAATGTCCTTAAGCACGCTAACAGTAAGGTTTTTACCCTCTTGAGCATCCCATTGAGTCCCCATTTGCCCGCGCCCTTCTGTTTGTCTATCAGTCATAACAACCGTGTAATCCTCAAGTAATTGAGCAGCACTTAACTGCCGTAAATAGGAATTGGTTGAGTCAATGGCACTAAGTTTGATAATGTGCATAAAGGAAATATTTATTACTTTATATTTTTCTTAATAAAATTTAAGGTTCAAAAGAACTAAAAAAATAATAACTTTGCACAAAACTAAATCAATTTAATGGCTAAAAAAAACAGTAATGTAGATCAACTAATAGCAACGATATTAGCTGGTATTGAAGATGTTAAAGGGAAGGAGATTACAATTCTAGATTTAAGAGAAATTGAAAACACTGTCTGTGATTATTTTATTGTTTGCGAAGGAACTTCCAATACACAGGTAAACGCCATAGTCAATTCCATCCAAAAAAAGGTTAGTAAAACACTTAAAGATAACCCTTGGCATGTTGAAGGTGTCGACAATGCCGAGTGGGTACTTATCGATTATGTGAACGTTGTTGTACACGTGTTCCAAAAACACGTTAGAGAGTACTATGACATAGAAAGCCTTTGGGGAGACGCAAAAACAACAGTTATAGAAACAAGTTACTAAAAGAGCATTAATGGCAAACGACAATAAGAACACCAACAAAAAACCAAAATTTAACCTCTATTGGATCTATGGAATCGCAATATTGGGGATTTTAGCTGTACAATTATTATTTGGAGGTTTTGGCAGTGAAACTACATCCACTACCACACCCCAACAGTTTTTGGAATTTCTGAAAGATGGGGATGTTTCCAAAATTGAAATCATCAATAAAAGAGAAGCTAAGGTCTACCTAACTGACGAAGCCGAGAAAAAGGAGGTTCACAAAAAAACCATTCCAAACAGTATCTTACCTACGGTTGCGCCTTTACCTAACTATTCTTTTGAATTTGGAGATTTACAAAACTTCGAAAAAGGAATTAACGAAACCATTAAGGACAATAACCTTACTACAGAGGTAAAATATAAAACCGAGGAAAACCTTTGGGGCAATTTCCTTATCTCTTTATTACCGTTTGTATTGATTATTGCCGTTTGGGTATTTATTATGCGTCGTATGTCTTCTGGTGGAGGCGGTGGTGCTGGAGGGCAGATTTTCAATATTGGAAAATCGAAAGCCAAACTTTTTGATGAAAAGACTGATGTAAAAACATCTTTTAAAGATGTAGCCGGATTGGAAGGTGCTAAGGAAGAAGTACAAGAAATTGTAGACTTCCTTAAAAACCCGGAAAAATACACCTCTTTGGGAGGTAAAATCCCAAAAGGAGCCTTATTGGTAGGACCTCCGGGAACAGGTAAAACCTTATTGGCTAAAGCTGTTGCCGGTGAAGCCAAAGTACCATTCTTCTCATTGTCTGGATCGGATTTTGTGGAGATGTTCGTAGGAGTTGGTGCTTCTAGAGTAAGAGACTTGTTCAAGCAAGCTAAAGAGAAATCACCTTCTATCATCTTTATTGATGAAATTGATGCCATTGGTAGAGCTCGTGGAAAAAGCAATTTCTCAGGGTCTAATGACGAACGTGAAAATACGCTTAACCAACTTTTGACTGAAATGGATGGTTTTGGAACCAATACCAACGTTATTGTATTGGCCGCTACCAACAGAGCCGATGTTTTGGATAAAGCGCTTATGCGTGCTGGTCGTTTCGACCGCCAGATTTTTGTAGATCTTCCAGACGTAAGAGAACGTAAGGAAATTTTTGAGGTACACTTAAGACCTATTAAGCAATCTGAAAAATTGGATATCGATTTCCTTGCCAAACAAACCCCAGGATTCTCTGGAGCGGATATTGCCAACGTATGTAACGAAGCGGCTTTAATTGCTGCTAGAAATGGCAAAAAAGCGGTAGATAAGCAGGACTTTTTAGATGCTGTGGACCGTATCGTTGGAGGTTTGGAGAAGAAGAACAAAATCATCACTCCTGAAGAAAAACGTGCCGTGGCTTATCACGAAGCTGGTCACGCCACTATAAGCTGGATGTTGGAACACGCTGCCCCTTTGGTAAAAGTAACCATTGTACCACGTGGACAATCGCTTGGTGCTGCTTGGTATTTACCTGAAGAGCGCTTAATTGTACGCCCAGAACAAATGTTGGATGAAATGTGTGCTGCCCTTGGAGGTAGAGCTGCTGAGAAAGTAATTTTCGACAAAATTTCTACTGGAGCTTTGAGCGATCTTGAAAAGGTAACCAAACAAGCAAGAGCTATGGTAACCATTTATGGCCTTAGTGATAAAGTGGGTAATTTAACCTATTACGATTCCTCAGGACAGTCAGAATATGGCTTTACAAAACCTTATAGCGAGCAAACTGCTGAGTTGATTGATAAGGAAATTTCAGATATCATTGAAGAGCAATATGCTCGTGCTATCAAGATTCTTGAAGAGAACAAAGACAAGCTTACGGAACTAGCTGAAGTCCTCCTTGACAAAGAAGTCATCTTCAAAGATAACCTTGAAAAAATATTTGGAAAAAGACCTTTTGAAAAGGAAAAAGAAGCTTAGGAAAAACACCTAATGTTTTTATAAAAAACTTAAATTAACCATGTGTTACTTTAAGTTTTTTTATATTTGAATTAATACAATACGAATAACCCGGGTTAATAGCAATTCATACATGAGTCTATTTCGTAAAATCTTCGGACTTAAGTCTGATAATGAAGAGGATAACATAAAAAACGAAGAGAGAGGCAAGTACATGCCGGAGATCAAGCTACCTGTAGATGAAAGATTCACGATCAATTTTAAGGCTAATGGTGGTAAATTCCTGTATTGTGAAAATCTTGACGAAATAAGAGATAGCCTTAGATTGATTTTAAGTGAAAATGACTGGCAGAATGAATCGGTTTTACTTTTGGACGATCGCTTAAAAGAGCTTTTCAAAGGAATGCAATACCAGTCTACCAAAAACCTTTCTGAGGCTACCTACTTTTTATCTACTTGTGAATATTTGATTTCTGATGATGGTTCCTTATTGATTTCATCCAATCAAATTGCCGAGAAAAAGCTTATTGAACTTCCCTCAAATTTTATCATTTATGCTACCACAAGCCAATTTGTTGAAAATATTGGCGAAGGTCTTAGGGGTATAAAAGGGAAAAACAAGGAAAAAATCCCTACCAACATTACTACCATTAAGCACTTTAAGGCCCCTACTGAAGATAAAGATTTCCTTTCCTACGGAAGTAGTTCAAAAAACTTATATTTGCTCCTTCTAGAGGATTTATAGGCGGACATCTTAATCCTTTCTTCTAAGCATATAAAAACAATTCATGAAAGAACTTGTTACTAGGACTCTATCCGGTATTTTATACGTTAGCTTGCTCATGCTTTCTCTTTGTTGGAAATGGGCATTGGCAATTTTATTTTACCTGTTTGGTCTAGTTTGCTTGGCAGAGTTCAAAAAGTTGATTGGGCTACAAAAGTTTCTACCTTACATCATCTTTACAATCTTATATTTTGTATTTGGATATTGGGTTTCCATTTTGAATTCTAAATCTGGATTTAATGATTCTATTCAAATACTTCATGTCATCACCATCTTTGTGCAATTATTTTTGATTAAGGATTTGTTTTCTGAAAAAACCATTCCTCTTTTCAGTTCTAAGAGATACATCATCACCACATTTTATTTGTCCAGTGGTTTTGTGTTTTTGTTTTTAATTGCCAACCTACACCACACTTTTACTCCATTACTGCTTTTGGGAACCTTTATTCTTTTGTGGACCAATGATACCTTTGCTTATTTGGTTGGAAAGAATTTTGGAAAACAAAAACTCTTTGCCAAAGTTTCTCCTAAGAAAACCGTTGAAGGATTTTTAGGAGGATTGTTTTTTTCCTGTGTAGCTAGCTATTTTATTGCTAAATTTACAGATACCTTAACGTTCAACAACTGGCTTGCTATGGCAATTATTGCAAGTGTTTTTGGGACTTTAGGGGATTTGATAGAATCTAAGTTCAAAAGACAAGCTAACGTAAAGGATAGCGGGGTAATTATGCCTGGTCACGGTGGATTACTGGACCGTTTGGACAGCATTATATTTGCAGCACCTTTTATCTATTTATATTTAAGATTTATTACCTATGTTTCATAAAGAAGGGCATAAAATTATTTTCATCACACTGGTTATTGTAGTTGCTTTATTAATGACCATTGATTACACTGTTCAATTGCCATGGCTAAGAACTGTTTTAATGTTGGCAGCTTTGGTTTTCTTGATTTTGATTTTACAGTTTTTCAGAAACCCAAAAAGAAACACGGTCGCAAACGAGCACCACGCCCTCTCCCCTGTTGATGGTAAAGTGGTCGTTATTGAAGAAGTTTTTGAAAAAGAATTCTTCAATGAAAAGCGTATACAAGTATCTGTTTTCATGTCTCCAATCAATGTGCATGTAACCCGCTACCCAGTAGGAGGAAATGTAGTGTACAGCAAATACCATCCAGGAAAATATTTGGTGGCATGGCACCCAAAGGCAAGTGAAGAAAACGAGCGCACGACAGTGGTGGTAAACAGTCCCACCTTTGGAAACGTACTTTACCGTCAAATTGCAGGAGCTTTGGCAAAACGTATTGTAAACTATGCCAAAGAAAATGATAAAGCTATACAAGGAGCCGATTCTGGCTTTATTAAATTTGGCTCTAGAGTAGACGTATTTTTACCCCTAGATGCCGATATAAAAGTAAGCCTTAATCAAGTTGTAAAAGGAGGCGAAAGCATTATAGCTGAGATATAATGACATCTGAAGAATTGGATATTGAGTTTAAGGAAGCCGTAAAAATGGTTAACAGCTATACGGAACCTTTTCCCGCAGACTTCTTATTGCGTCTTTACGCCTACTATAAAAAGGCTACAGGAGATTATGGTCGGCCAAGTAGCCGAAAGCCTATCATCAATGCTTTTAAAACCAATGCGCTTTTCCAGGTTCAAAATGTAAGCCGTGAAGAAGCCAAGCGTATTTATATTGATTTGGTAAAAAACTACTTTCTTTACCGCAAATAAACCTAATCTCTTATTAAAGGCATCGTAGAGCAGCGCAACAAGCCTTCCTGCTTTGCTATTTCGGCATAAGGCACCTCCTCTACGGTAAATCCATTAGACCTTAGCCAATCGTTTAATCTGGTAAAATTACGCTCGGAAATCACTACATTTTCTGAGATGGAAAATACATTACTATACATATTATACATTTCATCTTTAGTGATTTCAAAAATATTCTCCTTTCCAAAGAAATCTACCAACCAATTGTATTCGCTTTCAACCAAAAATCCATTTTTATGGAGGATTGCTTTATCTTCTCCCACAGGCTGAAAACAACAATCCAAATGAAGGGCATTTTCCTTGGCATTGGTGTTGGATTTTCGAAGTTCGAAGGCCTTCACTATTTTATCTGGAAATAACTCTTGTAGCGCAATTACAGCGTCCATATTGGTTCTTGCCGTTATGAAATTGGAATAATCTGGCCCGGAATAGGTTCCAACAAAAATATAATCTCCATACAACATCACATCTCCCCCTTCCACGTGGCAATCTTCAGGTAGAGTTATCACATTTTCTGAAGGAATTTGATCAATGACATGCTGAATGGCTTCCACCTCACGTTCACGATCAGGTAGGATATTGGCTTTTATCAGTTTATCTTCAATCACAAAAGCAATGTCACGAGCAAAAATTTGGTTGTAATCCTTGATTGTTTTTGGTCTAAAAACAGTGACATCATACTTTTCAAACACTTTAGCCACAGCGTCCATTTCCTTGATCATATCATCTTCTTTAGGATATGTACCTGCTTTGATATGTTCTATGGATTTAGGATCATAAGCCTCCTCTTCCGTTGGAATGGGACCGATACTTTCTGCGATTCCTAAAACAACTGCTCTAAGACGTGACGTCTCGTCATTAACATGTAATTGTAACATAAAGTGTATGAATTATAAAAAAAAACTGCCCAAAAAGAGCGTATGCAATTTTAAGGCAGTTTTTTCTATTTATAAAATCTTTTATCTGTCTTTTCTTTCTTTGAAAGACCTTAACGTTTCTCCAACGTATACTTGACGTGGACGTCCAATTGGTTCTTTACGCAATCTCATTTCTCTCCACTGTGCAATCCAACCTGGAAGTCTTCCTAAAGCAAACATAACTGTAAACATGTCTGTTGGAATTCCCATAGCTCTATAAATGATTCCAGAGTAGAAATCTACGTTTGGATATAGCTTACGGTCTACAAAGTACATGTCTTCCAAAGCTTCTTTTTCCAATCCTTTTGCGATATCCAAGATAGGATCTTCAATTCCTAAATCTCCCAATACTTCATCGGCAGCCTTTTTGATGATTTTAGCTCTAGGATCGAAGTTCTTGTACACACGGTGTCCGAATCCCATCAAACGGAATGGATCGTCTTTATCTTTGGCTTTCCCCATGTATTTTTTGGTATCGCCACCATCTGCTTTAATAGCTTCCAACATTTCCAAAACAGCTTGGTTAGCTCCACCGTGAAGTGGTCCCCAAAGCGCAGAAATACCTGCAGAAAGCGATGCAAACAAACCGGCATGAGATGACCCCACGATTCTAACAGTAGAAGTAGAACAGTTTTGCTCGTGATCGGCATGAAGAATCAATAACTTGTCCAAAGCATTGATCAAAATTGGATTTTGAACATATTCTTCGTTTGGTTGTTTGAACAACATTTTCAAAATGTTCTCTACATAACCCAAATTCTTATCTCCATAATCTAATGGCAATCCTAATTTCTTGTGCATTGTCCAAGCTACCAATACCGGGAACTTAGCCAAAATTCGAACAATGGCATTGTACATTTCTTCCTCAGAATCTACATTTACCGAAGAAGGGTTAAATGCCGTAAGTGCACTGGTTAAAGAGGACAACACTCCCATTGGGTGTGCAGATCTAGGAAATGCATCCACAATCTTTTTAATATCATCATCAACAACAGAGTGCTTTTTTATATCGCTGTGAAATTGGTCCAATTGCTCTTGGGTTGGCAATTCTCCAAAAATCAACAAATAAGCTACTTCTAAGAAATCGGCCTTTTCGGCTAATTCCTCAATAGAATAGCCCCTATATCTCAAAATTCCTTTTTCTCCATCCAAAAATGTGATAGCACTTTCACACGCTCCGGTATTTTTATAACCCGGGTCAATGGTAATTACTCCATTGGTAGCACTTCGTAAATTTTTGATATCGATGGCAACTTCATCTTCTGAGCCTTTGATTAAAGGAAACTCATGTTTTTGACCGTTAATTTCTAATATAGCTTTATCTGACATATTTCAATAAAAAGTTTTTAAATGGTTGTCTTGAAACGACAGCCCCAAATTTATGAAATATCTCACGATTATTAAAGCTTCTCAACAAAGGATTTAACTATTGAAATATTAATAAAATTGATACCGAAAACAAGGTTAGAATTACAAATTTCGTAAGTGTCTTATTTTCAATATCTAGGATTTATTCTTGATAAATTTCCTCGTTAACTTCCAATTTGTATAATTTGTGGTAATATTCTATTACTGAAGATTTCCATGTAAATTTTTGGGCTTTTGCGTTAAGACAGATGTCATCCCACTTGGGTTTATCTTTGAAAAAAACATCCAAAGCCTTTTGGAACACCTTAATAAAGTTTTGTGTTTTTTCATTAATAGTTGCCCCGTCAAAAGCAAAGCCCGTTTTCATATGCTTCACCGTATCCTTCAATCCACCAGTATGGTGCACCAAACAAGGCTGGGCATTCCGCATTGCCAACATTTGACTGATACCGCAGGGCTCAAAAAGACTAGGCATTAAATACAGATTGGATTCGGTATAGATGGAATCGATAACTTCCTCAGACTGTCCGTTGAAGAAGATAAAATTTTCGTAATCGTAACTAATTTTATGAAGCAACTCCTCGTATTCTGGGGCACCAGTACCCAAAATAACATATATACCATTTACAGGTTTAAGCTTTTCTAAAATGGAAATCAATAATTCTGGAGAGTTTTTATAAAAATAAAACTTCTGCTCTGTAAGCCTCGCTACACTGGCACAAACAAACTTTGCTGGGTCTTTAATCAACTTAACAATTTTCTCGCCAGTATGCACCAAAAATTGCGATTTGTATTCTTTATCCGGATTTTGAAGCCATTCAAAAATAGCTTGAATAGCATTCACATAAAAAGCACCATGTGGAACCAAATTGATGTTTTTATAGTTGCAACCATTTAAAATTCCAAACAAACGCTCCTCATCATTAGCCTCTTTTAAAAACCCTTCTAGGCCTTCTCCTCCAATAAAGTTTGGAAAATCACTAGGCTTCATTATATCTTCTTTATACGAGGGTGATACGGTATGTACGGCATTTGCAAACTTAATTCCCAAAGCCATAAGGTTAATACAATCATGGTACCTAGGATCTTTTAAACGATCGTAATCAAACTCTACTTCTGGATAAAAGGCCTTTAGGGAGGACGTGCTACCTTCAAAGGGACGAATACCCTGAATAGCTAAATTATGAATGGAATACACAAACCTAATGTTATTTAAAAAACCATACGCAGGATGGTAAGCTCTCAAAAAAAGTACCATACTGGAATGCCAATCGTGTAGGTGTACAACATCCAGATGCCCAAAAACGTCTTGTTTTATGGATTGGGCAACGGCCGTACAAAACAATGAAAACATACAGGCATCTGTAAAGAAAGGCTGCTCTGGATCGTTAAAGTAGATATGTGCAATATTTCCAGAAACAATTTCAGGATGATGAATAACGTAATGTGTAATATTATCATATTCCTTTTTGGGAGTAACCTTGTATACTTCGGCCATTTCTTCTTGGCCACGATAAGAAAAATGTAGCTCGGTAAGCTTTTCCCCGTTTACATGCAACCTGCCATAAGCCGGCGTTACAACATGGGCTCTATCTCCAAATGCTGCAATCTGCCTAGGCACATCCCTAACTACATCTCCCATCCCCCCTGCTTTACAGTTTTTGATTGCGTCATTTTCGGCTGAAACAAAAAGAAAGTTTGACTGCATGTATTGAGGTTTTAGTTTTAACTAATGACTTATTTATGCTTTTTTTGAAATGCCAACACTGAATTGTTTGGGTTTGGCTTAACGTACTTTATTTTATCATAAATTACTTAAAATAAATTGAGTAATAAAATGTTTACACATTATTTCAATATTAAAATTAAAATAATTTCTAACTAGCAATAAAAAAGCCCTCTGTTTTCACAGAGGGCTCTTCTAAATGTATTATCACTTAAAATTATGGTTATTTTACTTTAAACGCATTTGTTTGCGGGTAGTAAGCAACATCTCCCAATTCTTCCTCAATACGCAGCAATTGGTTGTATTTTGCCATACGGTCACTACGTGAAGCCGATCCTGTTTTAATTTGTCCTGTATTTAAAGCTACAGCCAAATCAGCGATTGTGTTGTCTTCAGTTTCTCCAGAACGGTGAGACATTACAGAAGTATAGCCAGCGTTGTGCGCCATGTTTACAGCTGCAATAGTTTCAGAAAGTGTTCCAATTTGGTTTACTTTAATCAAGATAGAATTAGCAATTCCATTCTCGATACCTTTAGCCAAACGCTCTACGTTAGTTACATAAAGGTCATCTCCTACCAATTGTACTTTATCTCCGATAAGTTCAGTTAAATATTTCCAACCATCCCAATCGTTTTCATCCATACCATCCTCAATCGAGATAATTGGATATTTAGCCACCAATTCCGCTAAGTAATTTGCTTGCTCTTCAGAAGTTCTTACCACTCCCTTATCTCCTTCAAATTTAGTATAGTCGTATTTTCCGTCAACATAGAATTCCGCTGAAGCACAGTCCAAAGCAATCATTACTTCGTCACCAAATTTATAACCTGCTTTTTCAACAGCTTTTTGGATAGATTCAATCGCATCTTCTGTACCATCTAAAGTAGGCGCAAAACCTCCTTCATCACCTACAGCAGTACTTAAACCTCTATCATGTAATACTTTTTTAAGGTTGTGGAAAATTTCTGTTCCCATTTGCATAGCGTGCGTAAAGTTTTTAGCCTTTACTGGCATCACCATAAATTCTTGAAACGCGATAGGCGCATCACTGTGAGAACCTCCATTGATGATGTTCATCATTGGTACTGGCAATGTCTTAGCTGACACACCACCTACATATCTGTAAAGAGGCATTCCCAATTCATTAGCAGCCGCTTTTGCTACAGCCAAAGAGACTCCTAAAATGGCATTGGCTCCCAATTTTGATTTATTTGGAGTTCCGTCCAAATCAATCATCATTTTATCGATAACATTCTGTTCAAATACAGAAACCCCTAACAACTCCTGAGCAATTACAGAATTTACGTTTTCTACAGCCTTTAAAACGCCTTTACCCATATAAGAATCGCCACCGTCTCTAAGCTCCACAGCCTCATGCTCACCAGTAGATGCTCCTGATGGTACTGCAGCTCTTCCCATAACGCCGTTTTCCGTTACTACATCAACCTCTACGGTTGGATTTCCTCTTGAATCTAATATTTGTCTTGCGTGAATGTTAATTATTATGCTCATAATGCTTAGTTTAAGGTTGATTACTTATTACTTAATTATCTATTTTTTCTTTAACAAATTTACGAAATAGTTACCCAAATAATGGCTCCAAAATCATTATTATACATTAATCTTACTACATTGTTTTCGAATAAAAAAAACCTCAAAAAAAAGTGAATTTCTTTGAGGTTTTTCTATTATTTATTTTTGATGTTTTCTATAAATTGATCAAACAAATAAGAAGAATCGTGTGGACCAGGACTTGCCTCTGGATGGTATTGTACCGAGAACACATTTTTGCTCTTCATCTTGATCCCTGCTACCGTATTGTCATTTAGGTGAACATGGCTAATCTCAATATCTGGGTGGCTTTCAGTTTCTTCTCTATTAATGGCGAATCCGTGGTTTTGAGAAGTAATTTCACCTTTTCCAGTTGCTAAGTTTTTAACCGGGTGATTGATTCCTCTATGGCCGTTATGCATCTTGTATGTAGAAATACCGTTGGCCAAAGCAATTACTTGATGCCCTAAACAAATCCCAAATAACGGCAAGTTTCTTTCAATGATTTTCTTTGCAACCGCTTGAGCTCCTTCCAAAGGTTCTGGATCACCAGGACCATTAGATAAGAAATACCCATCAGGATTCCATTCGTTCATCTCTTCAAAAGTAGCATTGTATGGAAATACCTTAATGTACGCATCACGTTTTGCTAGATTACGAAGGATATTCTTCTTGATTCCTAAGTCTAACGCAGCAATTCTATACGTAGCGTTTTCATCACCAAAATAATAAGGCTCCTTGGTAGACACTTTTGATGCCAACTCCAAACCATTCATTTCTGGTACTTTAGCCAATTGCTCTTTTAAACCTTCAATATTGTCAACATCAGTAGAAATTACAGCATTCATAGCCCCGTTCTCTCTAATGTAGCTTACCAAGGCACGTGTATCCACATCTGAAATTGCCAAAACGTTATTCTTTTCAAAGAAATTTTTCAAAGAATCATCGGCAGCTTCACGTGAATAATTGAAACTGAAATTTTTGCAGATCAAACCTGAAATTTTAATAGAATCAGATTCAACTTCTTCTTCTTTGGTACCATAATTCCCAATATGGGCATTGGTTGCTACCATGATTTGCCCAAAATACGATGGGTCTGTAAAGATCTCTTGATACCCTGTAGTTCCTGTATTAAAACATACTTCACCAAAAGCAGTTCCAGATTGTCCGATGGATTTCCCGTAAAAAATGGTTCCGTCAGATAATAATACTAAAGCTTTGTCTCTTTTATTGTACTTCATTTGTTCGAAAAGTTTTGCAAATTTCCACAAAAAAAAGGACAAACTAAAATGTTAGGGGCTATATTTTAAATTGACAGGGAATTATAACAAGTTAAACTTTTCTAAACATCAAAAACATTGTTTTACTATCCTATATATTCCATACCTATATATAAAAGTTTATTAAGTCAAGGATTAAAAATTAGACCATAAAAAAAGGGATAAACAAATTGTTTATCCCTTTTGAACTTAAAGTATTAAAATACTTTCTATTCTTCTTCCTCGTTTGCAGTTTTAGTTTCAGCAGCAGCTGGTGCAGGAGCAGCAGCTTTAGATCCACCTCTTCTACTTCTACGGGTAGTTTTCTTTTCTGGTTTCCCAGCATTGTAGATTTCATTGTAATCAACCAACTCGATCATTGCCATATCAGCGTTATCCCCAAGACGGTTACCCAATTTAATGATTCTTGTGTATCCTCCTGGACGATCGCCTACTTTGGCAGCAACATCTCTGAACAACTCAGCTACAGCTTCTTTTTGTCTTAAACGAGCCATAACAATACGTCTGTTGTGCGTAGTGTCTTCTTTTGATTTTGTAATCAAAGGCTCAACAAATAGCTTTAAAGCTTTAGCTTTAGCAACAGTGGTGTTGATACGCTTGTGCTCGATTAAAGAACAAGCCATATTGGCCAACATTGCTTTTCTATGAGCTGTCTTTCTTCCTAAATGGTTAAATTTCTTTCCGTGTCTCATGACATTTGATGTTAACCTTCATCTTGCTCAACCCAGGATTGGGGAGCAAACTATGAAGGAATTTGTTTGTTAGTCTTTATCTAATTTGTATTTGCTCAAATCCATTCCGAAACTTAATCCCTTAACAATTACAAGTTCTTCCAACTCTGTCAAGGACTTTTTACCGAAGTTTCTGAATTTCATTAAATCGTTCTTATTAAAAGAAACCAAATCTCCCAATGTGTCTACTTCAGCCGCTTTCAAACAGTTCAATGCTCTTACAGAAAGGTCCATGTCAACCAATTTGGTCTTCAATAACTGTCTCATGTGAAGTGATTCTTCATCATAAGTTTCTGTTTGTGCAATTTCATCCGCTTCAAGGGTAATGCGCTCGTCAGAGAACAACATGAAGTGGTGAATAAGGATTTTAGCAGCTTCTGTTAAAGCATCTTTTGGGTGTATTGATCCATCTGTGATGATTTCAAAAACCAATTTCTCATAATCGGTCTTTTGCTCAACACGATAGTTTTCAATACTATACTTCACATTTTTTATTGGCGTATAAATTGAATCGGTAAATATAGTACCAATTGGAGCAGAAGCTTTTTTGTTTTCCTCAGCAGGTACATATCCTCTACCTTTTTCAATAGTAATTTCCATGTTGATGTTCACCTTTGGATCCAAGTTGCAGATCACTAGATCTTTGTTCAACACTTGGAAACCAGAAATGAACTTTTGAAAATCACCTGCTGTGATTTGCTCTTGTCCAGAAATAGAAATAGAAACAGATTCGTTATCGATTTCATCAATTTGGCGCTTGAAGCGAACCTGCTTTAAGTTCAAAATAATTTCTGTAACATCTTCCACTACTCCTGCAATGGTAGAAAACTCGTGATCAACGGTTTCTATTTTAACAGATGTAATGGCAAATCCTTCCAAAGAAGATAATAACACTCGTCTTAAAGCGTTACCTACTGTCAATCCATATCCTGGTTCTAAAGGTCTAAATTCGAATTTACCTTCAAAATCAGTAGAATCAATCATGATTACTTTGTCAGGCTTCTGAAAATTTAATATTGCCATATTGTGTGTTTTGTTTCTAGTTATTATTTAGAGTATAATTCGACGATGAATTGCTCGTTGATATTTTCTGGAATTTGCACTCTTGCAGGAACTGAAACATAAGTTCCTTGCTTGGTTTCGCTATTCCAAGTAATCCACTCATAAACTTCACTAGAATTAGCCAATGAATTTAGAATGGTTTCTAAAGATTTTGATTTTTCTCTTACTGCAACAACATCACCAGCTTTCAATTGGTAAGAAGGAACGTTTACGATTTCACCGTTCACAGTAATGTGTCTGTGAGAAACCAACTGTCTAGCACCGCTACGAGAAGGAGCAAGCCCCATTCTGTAAACTACGTTGTCAAGTCTAGACTCACAAAGTTGTAACAATACCTCACCTGTAATTCCAGGAGCAGCAGTTGCTTTTTTAAACATGTTTCTGAATTGCTTTTCCAAAATACCGTAAGTGTATTTTGCTTTTTGCTTCTCCATCAATTGAACAGCATATTCAGATTTTTTTCCACGACGCTTGTTTGCACCGTGTTGACCTGGAGGATAGTTTCTTTTTTCAAAAGCCTTGTCATCTCCATAGATAGCTTCACCGAATTTACGGGCTATCTTAGTTTTAGGACCAGTATATCTTGCCATTTGTTAAAATTAATTGTGGGAGTGTTTATGAATTAAGGTCTTATTCTTATCCTTCGATAAACAATAAATCTCCCGTTAATACTTGTTTATAAATTTTTCAGCTTGCAAATTTAACAGAAATAATTAATATCAATTGTAAAAACAATTGATATTAATTATAAAATTTCTGAATAAATTATACTCTTCTTCTTTTTGGAGGTCTACATCCATTGTGTGGTAGTGGAGTAACATCGATAATTTCTGATACTTCGATACCTGAGTTATGGATAGATCTAATAGCAGATTCTCTTCCGTTACCTGGTCCTTTTACATAAACCTTCACTTTTTTCAAACCTGCTTCTTTAGCTACACCTGCAGCATCCTCTGCAGCCAATTGCGCAGCATATGGCGTGTTCTTTTTAGAACCACGGAAACCCATTTTACCGGCAGATGACCATGATATAACATCTCCTTTTTTGTTAGTCAAAGAGATGATGATATTGTTGAAAGAGGCCGCAATGTGCGCTTCTCCAATAGAGTCAACAATTACTTTACGCTTTTTAATTTTAGTATTTGACTTTGCCATGTTACTAATTATTATTTAGTTGCCTTTTTCTTGTTTGCAACTGTTTTTCTTCTACCTTTTCTTGTTCTAGAGTTGTTTTTAGTACGTTGACCTCTTAATGGAAGTCCCGCTCTATGACGAATACCTCTGTAACATCCAATGTCCATTAAACGTTTAATGTTCAATTGAGTTTCAGAACGAAGCTCACCTTCAATAGTATAAGCTGCCACAGCCTCACGGATGCTTCCGATTTGGTCGTCTGTCCAGTCCTGTACTTTTGTGCTCTCGTCAACTTTAGCTGCCGCTAAAATTTCTTTCGCTCTACTTCTACCTATTCCATAGATATAAGTTAAAGAGATAACTCCTCTTTTCTGTTTTGGTATGTCTACACCTGCAATTCTTGCCATAATTACCCTTGTCTTTGTTTGAATCTAGGATTCTTTTTGTTAATCACGTAAAGTCTACCTTTTCTGCGCACTAGTTTACAGTCTGCGCTTCTTTTTTTAACTGATGCTCTTACTTTCATCGTATTAGTATCTATAAGTTATTCTAGCCTTAGTTAAATCGTAAGGACTCATTTCTAATTTTACTTTGTCTCCTGGTAACAGTTTAATATAGTGCATACGCATTTTACCAGAAATATGCGCAGTCACAATATGACCATTCTCCAACTCAACTCGGAACATTGCGTTAGACAATGCTTCGATGATTGATCCGTCTTGTTCTATTGCTGCCTGTTTTGCCATAGTATAATAATTTAAGCTACTGCTTTTCTATTTTTACCAGTTTTCATCAAGCCATCATAGTGTTTGTTTAACAAGTAAGAATTTACTTGTTGCATGGTATCTATTGCAACTCCTACCATAATTAGTAATGATGTCCCTCCAAAAAATAAGGCCCAACCTGCCTGTACATCCATTAGCTTTACAATGATGGCTGGGAACACAGCTATCAAAGCCAAGAAGATAGAACCAGGTAAGGTAATTTGCGACATTATCTTATCCAAATATTCTGAAGTTTCAGATCCAGGACGAATACCTGGGATAAAACCACCACTACGCTTTAAATCATCTGCCATTTTGTTCGTTGGAACAGTAATAGCAGTATAAAAATATGTAAATACAATAATCAATAATGCAAATACCACGTTATACCAAAATCCGAAAATATCTGAGAACTGTGTTTGCATCCATGTACCTACGGCTCCAGAACCAAATGATTTCCCAATTAAACTAGGCACGAACATAATTGCCTGTGCGAAGATGATTGGCATTACACCTGAAGCATTCAATTTTAAAGGTAAAAATTGTCTGGTACCAAAAACATTCTTTTCATAACCACCAGTTGCGGTACGTCTAGCATATTCAACAGCTACTTTACGTACTCCCATAACTAGCATGATAGATCCAAGGATGATCAACAACCAAATTACAAGTTCGATCAAGATCATGATCAAACCACCGTTTGATTGTGTAACCCTTGCAGCATATTCTTGCAAGAAGTTTTGTGGCAACTTAGCAATGATACCTACCATAATCAATAATGAAATACCATTACCAATTCCTTTGTCGGTGATTTTTTCACCCAACCACATTGCGAAAACAGTACCTGTTACCAAGATGATTATAGATGAAAAATAGAACATCCCTCCTGTACCCAATAAAAAGGCACTTTGAGGAATACCTAAAGTAGGTAAACTTGCCAAATATCCTGGTGCTTGAACCAAACAGATACCAATGGTTAACCAACGAGTAATCTGGTTGATTTTTTTACGCCCACTTTCTCCTTCTTTCTGTAGCTTTTGAAGATAAGGAATCGCAATTCCCATCAACTGCACCACGATAGAAGCAGAGATATATGGCATAATACCCAACGCAAAAACAGAAGCGTTAGCAAACGCTCCTCCTGTAAATGCATTTAAGAGCCCAAGAAGTCCATCTTCAGTATTGTTTGCTAAACCTCCCAATTGAGATGCATCAATACCAGGAAGCACTACTTGTGCACCAAAACGATAAACCAAAAGCAGGCCGAGCGTAAGCACGATCCTGTCTTTTAGTTCCGTTATTTTCCAAACATTTTTTAAAGTGTCTATAAATTTCATACTCTAATAAGTCTTATAAAGTTACGGCTTCTCCACCTGCAGCTTCAATTGCAGCTTTTGCTGAAGCAGTAAATTTATGAGCAGATACTTTTAGTTTAGATTTCAATTCTCCACGACCTAGGATTTTCACTAGTTCGTTTTTACCAGCCAAACCAAGTTCAACCAATGTATTAAAATCAACAGTATCCTTCACCTTATTATCATCAACCAACTGTTGTAATGTATCAAGGTTTACACCTTGGTACTCTACACGGTTAACATTAGTAAATCCAAATTTAGGTACACGTCTTTGAAGAGGCATTTGTCCACCTTCAAAACCAACTTTCTTAGAATATCCAGAACGAGACTTAGCTCCTTTGTGTCCACGTGTAGCAGTACCACCTTTTCCAGAACCTTGTCCTCTACCTACTCTCTTACCTTGATTTTTAACTGAGCCTTCAGCTGGTGTTAAATTACTTAAGTCCATTTCTATGCTGTATTATTTTGTTTCTTCTACAGAAACTAAATGTTTAACTTTATTCACCATACCAACGATGTTTGGAGTGGCATCATGTTCTACAACCTGACCGATCTTTCTCAAACCTAAAGCTTCCAAAGTTCTCTTTTGGGTTTGCGTACGGTTGATTGCACTTCTTACTTTTGTTACTCTAATTTTTGCCATCGTCCTATAAATTAACCGTTAAATACTTTTTCAAGAGAAATTCCTCTATCCCTAGCTACAGATTCAGCGCTTCTTAATTGTAATAATGCGTCAAAAGTAGCTTTTACCACGTTGTGAGGGTTAGAAGATCCTTGAGATTTAGACAATACATCATGTACTCCCACTGCTTCCAAAACTGTTCTTACAGCACCACCAGCAATTACCCCGGTACCAGGAGCTGCAGGAATAATATTTACTCTTGCACCACCAAATTTACCTTTTTGCTCGTGTGGCAAAGTTCCTTTGATAATTGGAATTTTCACCAAGTTTTTCTTAGCATCTTCTACAGCTTTAGCGATAGCAGTAGCAACGTCTTTAGATTTTCCTAAACCGTGTCCTACTACTCCAGCTTCATCTCCAACTACTACGATAGCTGAAAAACCGAATGCTCTACCTCCTTTTGTTACTTTAGTAACCCTTTGTACACCAACTAAACGATCTTTAAGATCTAATCCACCTGGTTTTACCAATTCTGCGTTTTTATATTTTTGATACATAATTTCTTAGAATTTTAGTCCTGCTTCTCTAGCACCTTCTGCCAATGATTTAACTCTTCCGTGATATTTATATCCTCCTCTATCAAAAGAAATAGTATCAACACCTGCTTTAAGAGCTTTCTCTGCGATTGCTTTACCTACCAAGGCAGCAATTTCAGTTTTGTTTCCAGCAGCAGCAGCGCTAATGTCTTTATCTCTTGAAGATGCAGAACTGATAGTTGTACCAGTTACATCGTTTATAAGTTGAGCATAAATTTCTTTATTGCTTCTAAATACAGCCAATCGTGGTCTAGCTTCAGTTCCTGAAACTATTTTACGGATTCTGCTTTTTATTCTTAGTCTTTTCTGATTCTTTGTCAATGCCATAACTTAACTATTAAGCTGATTTACCTGCTTTTCTTCTTAATTCTTCACCAACAAACTTGATACCTTTTCCTTTGTAAGGCTCTGGTTTTCTGAAACTACGGATTTTCGCAGCTACTTGTCCTACCAACTGTTTGTCGTGAGAGGTTAATTTAACGATTGGATTTTTACCTTTCTCAGATATGGTCTCAACTTTAACTTCAGGAGCTAAATCTAAGATAATATTATGAGAAAAACCTAATGCTAAATCCAATTTTTGTCCTTGGTTCGATGCTCTATAACCAACACCCACCAACTCTAGTTGCTTGGTCCACCCTTCAGATACACCCTTAACCATATTGTTAATCAAGGCTCTATAAAGACCGTGCTTTGCTCTTTCGTCTTTTTTATCTGAAGAACGCTCAACTATAACGTTTCCTTCTTCTACTTTAATTTCTACACCAGAAAATTCTTGAGTTAATTCACCTAATTTACCTTTTACAGTAATTACATTGTCTTTAACTTCAACTGTAACTCCTCCTGGGATAGTTACTGGGTTTTTACCTATTCTTGACATGTCTTTCTGTTTTTATAAATTAGTAAACGTAACACAATAATTCTCCACCAACGTTTTGTTGTTGCGCTTGCTTCCCTGTTAACACACCGTGAGATGTTGAAACAATAGCAATTCCAAGACCGTTAAGAATTCTTGGCATTTCATTGGCACCTGCATATTTACGTAAACCTGGTTTACTGATTCTTTGAATCTTTTTGATTACAGGCTCTTTAGTTTCTTTATTGTACTTAAGAGCGATTTTAATGCTCCCTTGTACTGAAGAATCGTCAAACTTGTAACTTAAAATATATCCTTGATCGAATAATATTTTAGTAATTTCCTTTTTCAGCTTAGATGCTGGAATCTCAACCACTCTGTGGTTGGCTTTCACGGCATTTCTAATTCTTGTTAGATAATCTGCGATAGGATCTGTATACATGTATATTAATTTGCGGTTTTGGTTTTCGGAGCCGACCTTCGGCTCCGAACTTCAAACCAGTTTATAATTCTTTTTTTACCAGCTAGCTTTTTTCACTCCTGGAATAAGTCCTTTATTTGCCATTTCACGCAACATTACACGTGAAATTCCAAATGTACGAACATACCCTTTAGGTCTTCCTGTAAGTTTACATCTGTTGTGCATACGTACTGGAGAAGCATTTTTTGGTAACTTCTGTAGTGCTTCGTAATCTCCAGCTTCTTTTAAAGCTTTACGTTTCTCAGCATATTTAGCTACTGTTTTTGCTCTTTTTACCTCACGGGCTTTCATTGATTCTTTAGCCATATCTTAGTTCTTTTGAAAAGGTAGTCCTAATTCAGTTAATAACGAATGTGCTTCTTTATCAGTCTCTGCAGACGTTACAAAGGTAATGTCCATTCCTGATATTTTGTTGATTTTGTCAATATCAATTTCTGGGAAAATGATTTGTTCGGTAATACCTAAGTTGTAGTTACCTCTACCATCAAATCCAGTAGCTTTGATACCACCAAAATCTCTTACACGTGGTAAAGCTGAAGTAATCAAACGATCTAAGAATTCGTACATTCTCTCTCCTCTTAAGGTTACGCGGGCACCAATTGGCATTCCCTTACGTAATTTGAAAGTTGCAACGTCTTTTTTAGAAAGTGTAGCTACAGCTTTTTGTCCAGAGATCTTAGTTAATTCTTCAACTGCATGATCGATTAATTTCTTATCAGCAACCGCAGCACCAACTCCTCTAGATAAGATGATCTTTTCTAGTTTAGGTACTTGCATTACGTTTTGATAACCGAATTCTTCTGTAAGAGCCGCAACGATTCTGTCGCGGTACTCTTGTTTTAATCTTGGAGTATAAGTCATAACTACTATATTACTTCATTAGATTTTTTGGCAAATCTTACTTTTTTATCACCTTCCATTTTGTAACCTACTCTAGTAGTTTCACCTTTAGAATTTACCAAAGATAAATTCGAGATGTGGATTGGTGCTTCTTTCTCTACGATACCACCTTGAGGATTTTGTGCGCTTGGCTTAGTGTGCTTCTTCACAATGTTCACTCCTTCTACGATGGCCTTGTTCTTATCTACAAATACTTTAAGTACTTTACCTTCTGATCCTTTGTTGTCTCCAGCAATTACTTTTACGGTATCTCCTGATTTTATTTTAAGCTTTGTCATCTTAGTTTAGTCATTAAAGCACTTCAGGTGCCAATGATACAATTTTCATGAATTGTTTATCACGAAGTTCTCTAGCAACAGGTCCAAATACACGTGTACCTCTCATCTCACCTTGAGCATTTAAAAGTACACAAGCGTTGTCGTCGAATCTAATGTAAGATCCGTCTGGGCGTCTTACTTCTTTCACGGTACGCACAACAACAGCAGTAGAAACTGCTCCTTTTTTTACGTTTCCGTTAGGAGTTGCATCTTTTACAGAAACAACAATTTTATCTCCAATAGAAGCATATCTCTTCTTAGTACCACCTAGAACACGTATTGTTAATACTTCTTTTGCTCCAGTGTTGTCGGCTACTTTTAATCTTGATTCTTGTTGTACCATAATTACTTCGCTCTTTCAATTATTTCTACTAATCTCCAACATTTAGATTTACTCATAGGTCTTGTTTCCATGATCCTTACAGTATCTCCAACGTTACAGTCGTTTGTTTCATCGTGTGCAACGTATTTTTTCGTTTTCAACACGAATTTACCATACATAGGGTGTTTTACTTTCTTAACCTCAGAAACCACAATGGACTTCTGCATTTTGTTACTTGTAACAACTCCTATACGTTCTTTTCTTAAGTTTCTTTTTTCCATCTTTCAGCAGAATACAGTTATTGTAGTTCTCTTTTAGTTAATTCAGTCTCAATTCTTGCTATTGAACGTCTTACCGAACGCAATTGAATTGGATTTTCTAAAGGAGAGATTGCATGAGCCATTTTTAGGTCTGCATAACTCTTTTTGGTCACACCAAGTTGTTCTTGTAACTCGGCTGTAGATAGCTGTTTAATTTCTGATTGCTTCATAATACATTCTTATTGAGCTTCGTCGTAATCTCGAGCTATAATAAACTTAGTTTTAACTGGAAGTTTTTGTGCGGCCAATCGCAAGGCTTCTCTTGCAACTTCTAAAGGCACACCGGTAACTTCAAATAACATTCTACCTGGTTTAACCACAGCAGCCCAATATTCAACAGCACCTTTACCTTTACCCATACGTACTTCAAGAGGTTTCTTTGTGATAGGCTTGTCTGGAAAAATTTTGATCCAAAGTTGCCCCTCTCTTTTCATATAACGTGTTGCAGCAATACGGGCAGCTTCGATTTGACGCGCAGTAATAAATTCTGAGTCAAGCGATTTTATACCAAACATTCCATTTGAAAGTACGTGCCCTCTTCCGGCATTTCCTTTCATGCGACCTTTCTGTTGCTTACGAAACTTTGTTTTCTTTGGTTGTAACATCTTCTTTTACTTTTAAAATTACTTTCTTCGTCGAGATTTGTTTGTATTACCTCCACGTCCTGTTTTTCCTTGCTTTTTGGATAACCCAACTAGCGGAGAAAGTTCTCTCTTACCATACACCTCACCTTTCATGATCCATACTTTTACTCCCAATCTACCGTAAGTAGTGTGGGCCTCTACCAAAGCATAGTCGATGTCAGCTCTAAATGTCGATAATGGAATACGACCTTCCTTGTAGTGCTCGGAACGTGCCATCTCAGCACCGTTCAAACGGCCACTGATCTGTACTTTGATTCCTTCTGCATTCATACGCATCGCAGCCGCGATAGCCATCTTGATTGCACGTCTATAAGAGATACGGTTCTCAATTTGACGAGCAATGCTAGACCCTACCAAGAATGCGTCAAGTTCTGGTCTCTTTATTTCAAAGATGTTTAACTGAACTTCCTTGTTTGTAATCTTTTTAAGCTCTTCTTTCAACTTGTCTACCTCTTGACCACCTTTACCGATAATGATACCAGGTCTGGCAGTAGTGATAGTAACGGTTACAAGTTTAAGCGTACGCTCAATAATTACTCTAGACACACTAGCTTTAGATAAACGAGCGTGAACATATTTTCTAATCTTATCGTCTTCAGCAAGCTTGTCTCCATAGTCATTGCCTCCGTACCAGTTAGACTCCCATCCTCTGATGATTCCTAAGCGATTTCCGATTGGATTTGTTTTTTGTCCCATATCTCTATCTTAGCTTTGTGTGTTGTTATTTAATGCTCCAATCACAACTGTTACGTGGTTAGAACGTTTTCTAATTCTGTGTGCTCGACCTTGAGGAGCTGGACGCAATCTTTTCAACATTGTTCCTCCATCTACTCTGATCTCTTTTACAAATAAGTTAGCCTCTTCGATGTTAGCATCTTCGTTTTTAGCTTGCCAGTTAGCGATTGCAGATAGTACAAGTTTCTCTAAACGACGTGATGCTTCTTTCGAGCTAAATCTAAGGATCTGAAGAGCTTTTTCAGCTTTTTGACCTCTTACCAAATCAGCTACTAAACGCATTTTTCTTGGTGAGGTAGGACAGTTGTTCAATTTTGCAAAAGCAATTTGCTTTCTGTCTTCTTTCATAGCCTCTGCCATTTGTTTTTTACGACTTCCCATAGCTCTTCTTATTTTTTACCTTTATTTTTTGCACCTGCATGCCCTCTAAAAGAACGTGTTGGTGAAAATTCTCCTAATTTATGACCTACCATGTTTTCTGTTACGTAAACTGGTACAAACTGACGACCGTTGTGTACTGCAATAGTTTGTCCTACGAAGTCTGGAGTAATCATAGAAGCTCTAGACCAAGTTTTGATAACTGTCTTCTTGCCAGACTCAACATTTTGTTGAACTTTTCTATCTAATTTATAATGAACGTAAGGTCCTTTTTTTAATGATCTTGCCATGTCCTATTATTTCTTTCTACGTTCTACAATATATTTATTACTCGCTTTTGTCTTAGAACGGGTTCTGTAACCTTTAGCAGGTAAACCTTTTCTTGAACGTGGGTGTCCTCCAGATGAACGTCCTTCACCACCACCCATTGGGTGATCTACAGGGTTCATTACTACGGCTCTTGTTCTTGGTCTTCTACCTAACCATCTGCTTCTACCTGCTTTACCAGATACGATCAACTGGTGGTCTGAGTTAGATACAGCTCCAATAGTAGCCATACAAGTTACAAGTACCAATCTGGTTTCACCTGATGGTAATTTAACGGTAGCAAATTTACCGTCTCTTGCCATCAATTGAGCGAAAGCTCCAGCACTACGAGCCATAACAGCTCCTTGCCCTGGGTGCAACTCAATACATGAAATAATAGTACCTAAAGGTATTTCGCTTAAAGGCATTGCGTTTCCAATTTCTGGAGCTACTCCCGAGGCACCAGATACAACGTTTTGTCCAACTTGTAAACCATTTTGAGCAATGATGTATCTTTTTTCACCATCTTGGTAGTTCAACAACGCGATAAAAGCTGTTCTGTTTGGATCGTACTCGATAGTTTTCACTTCAGCAGGGATTCCTGCTTTGTTTCTTTTGAAATCGATGATACGATACTTCTTTTTGTGACCACCACCAATGTAGCGCATGGTCATTTTTCCTTGACTGTTTCTACCACCAGATCTTTTTTTCGGAGCAAGCAAGCTTTTCTCCGGCTTATCAGTAGTGATGGCGTCAAATCCATTAACTACTCTAAAACGCTGAGCTGATGTAATCGGTTTTAATTTTCTTACTGACATTTTCGTCTAATTACATGTTACTGTATAAATCAATTGTCTCACCTTCCGCCAGTTGTACAAATGCCTTTTTAACGGCATTTGTTTTACCATGCTGAATACCTGTTTTTGTATAACGGGTTCTTCTTTCTGGACGGACATTTATAGTACGAACTTTTTCAACAGAAACGCCATAAGCAGCTTCTACTGCTTTTTTAATTTCTACCTTGTTCGCCTTTGTGCTCACTTCAAAGCTAAAGCAGTTGTTCAACTCACCTTGAGTTGTTGCTTTCTCTGTGATAATAGGTTTAATTAAGATACTCATGACTTTCTTATTTACTTAAATTCGTTTCAATTCCCTCTAGAGCCCCCTCTAAAAGGACTACTTTACTTGCGTTCAAAATTTTATAAGTGTTTAATTCTGAGGCAGTTATCACTTCAGACCCTTTAAAATTACGCGACGACAAATATACATTATTATTTGACGCTCCCAATACAAACAAAGATTTTTTGTCTTGAATATCAAGGGCTTTTAAAACCGCTGTGAAGTTCTTTGTTTTTGGAGTGTCAAAGCTAAAGTCTTCCAAAACTACGATTGACTTGTCATTTGCCTTAATGCTCAAAGCTGATTTACGAGCCAAACGCTTAAGGTTTTTGTTCAATTTGAAACTGTAGTTTCTTGGTCTTGGACCGAACATACGTCCACCTCCTTTAAATACTCCAGACTTGATACTACCCGCACGAGCTGTACCAGTTCCTTTTTGCTTTTTAAGCTTACGAGTACTTCCAGAGATTTCAGCTCTTTCCTTAGCCTTGTGAGTACCTTGGCGTTGGTTAGCCAAATACTGCTTAACGTCTAAGTATACTGCGTGATTGTTAGGCTCAATAGCAAACACATCCTTAGAAAGCTCTGCTTGTCTACCTGTGTCTTTTCCGTTTATATCTAAAACTGCTACTTTCATTATTTCTCAATGATTACATAAGAGTTTTTGTGTCCTGGAACACATCCTTTAACTACAATAAGGTTCTTTTCTGGAACTACTTTGTAAACTCTTAAATTTTCAACTTTCACTTTTTCACCACCCATTCTTCCGGCCATCTTGATTCCTTTGAATACTCTCGCAGGATAAGATGCTGCACCGATAGAACCAGGAGCTCTTAAACGGTTGTGTTGACCGTGGGTAGCTTGTCCAACCCCACCAAATCCGTGACGTTTTACAACCCCTTGGAATCCTTTTCCTTTAGAAGTTCCTGAGATGTCCACAAACTCACCTTCGATGAAGTGCTCTACTGTGATTGCATCACCTAATTTGTAATCTCCTTCAAATCCTTGGAATTCAACGACTTTTTTCTTAACAGAAGTACCAGCTTTTTTGGCGTGACCAAGTTCCGCTTTCGTAGCACTTTTTTCTGTCTTGTCATCGAAACCAAGTTGAAGAGCATTATACCCGTCAACCTCTTCGGTTCTGACTTGGGTAACGATACATGGTCCAGCTTCGATTACTGTACATGGAATGTTTTTTCCATTTTCATCGAAAATGCTGGTCATACCGATCTTTTTTCCTATTAACCCAGACATATTTATTAATTATTAAATTGATTACTATATTATTTTAAAAAATTCAGGGTCAAAATACGTTTCAACCCTGAACTGTACTTTTTCCGTTTTTCCTTTGCACGAAGCGCCGGACATGTGATCAAGAAAATTTTTCTTGATGTGCTTACTTACACCTTGATCTCTACTTCAACTCCACTTGGCAATTCAAGTTTCATTAAAGCATCGATTGTTTTAGAAGATGAAGAGTAGATATCCAACAATCTCTTGTAAGAGCTTAATTGGAACTGCTCTCTAGACTTCTTGTTTACGTGTGGTGAACGTAATACAGTGAAAATCTTTTTGTGAGTTGGTAATGGAATTGGACCCGTTACAACAGCACCTGTACTTTTTACTGTTTTTACAATCTTGTCAGCTGACTTGTCAACCAAGTTGTGATCGTAAGACTTTAATTTTATTCTGATTTTTTGACTCATTTTCTTAAGATTTAAGCTTCAACTCCTTTAGCTGCCTTAATCACTTCTTCCGCAATGTTCGAAGGAGTTTCAGCATAATGTGAAAATTCCATAGTAGAGGTTGCTCTACCAGAAGACAACGTACGTAAAGCAGTTACGTAACCAAACATTTCTGATAATGGTACGTGCGCTTTTACAACTTTAGATCCAGATCTATCGCCCATGTCATTAACCTGTCCACGACGACGGTTAAGGTCACCTACGATATCACCCATGTTTTCTTCTGGAGTGATAACTTCCAATTTCATGATAGGCTCCATAATCACGGCTTTAGCAGCTCTTGCAGCAGCTTTGAAACCAAGTTTAGCAGCCAATTCGAATGATAACTGGTCAGAATCCACATCGTGGTAAGATCCGTCTGTCAAAGTTACTTTCATAGCATCTACTTCGTAACCTGCCAATGGACCGTTTACCATAGCCATCTTGAATCCTTTCTCGATTGAAGGGATAAATTCTTTTGGTACGTTACCACCTTTGATCTCTGAAACGAACTCTAGACCAACTTTACCTTCTTCTGCAGGCTCAAGAGTAAATACGATATCCGCGAATTTACCACGTCCACCAGATTGCTTCTTGTAAACCTCTCTATGTTGTGCAGTTTGAGTAATAGCTTCTTTGTACTCTACTTGAGGTTGTCCTTGGTTAACTTCAACCTTGAACTCACGCTTCAAACGGTCAACAATAATATCTAAGTGAAGCTCACCCATTCCAGAAATGATAGTCTGTCCTGTAGCTTCATCTGTTCTTACTGTAAAAGTTGGATCTTCTTCTGCCAATTTAGCCAAAGCCATACCTAGTTTATCAACGTCAGCTTTAGTTTTAGGCTCAACCGCGATACCAATTACTGGATCTGGGAAGTCCATACTTTCCAATACAATTGGGTGTTTCTCATCAGACATAGTATCACCAGTCTTGATGTCTTTAAACCCTACTGCCGCACCAATATCACCAGCCTCGATATATTCGATAGCATTTTGCTTGTTAGAGTGCATTTGATAGATACGAGAGATACGCTCCTTTTTACCTGAACGGTTGTTCAAGATGTAAGAACCTGCATCTAAACGTCCAGAGTAAGCTCTAAAGAATGCCAAACGACCTACGAAAGGATCGGTAGCAATTTTAAATGCCAATGCAGCGAAAGGCGCGTCAACACTTGGTTTACGAGTCTCTTCAGCTCCTGTGTCTGGGTTAGTACCAATAATGTTATCTCTATCTAATGGAGAAGGCAAATAACGACAAACAGCATCTAATAAGAACTGTACACCTTTATTTTTAAATGAAGAACCACAAATCATAGGAATGATAGCCATATCCATTACAGCAGCTCTAAGTGCAGCGTGCACTTCTTCTTCTGTAATAGAGTTTTCATCTTCCATGAATTTCTCTAATAAGTTCTCATCGTAAGAAGCTACCTCTTCGATTAAAAGTGCACGGTATTTGTGCGCTTCTTCTTTCATATCTTCTGGAATGTCGATAACATCAAAAGTTGCCCCTTGAGTTTCATCATGCCATACGATAGCTCTGTTTTTTACTAAGTCTACGATACCTTTGAAATCTGCTTCGTCACCAATGTTCAATACGATTGGCACCGCGTTAGATTTCAACATATCTTTTACTTGTTGACATACTGCTAAGAAGTTAGATCCTTGACGGTCCATCTTGTTAACAAATCCAATACGTGGTACTTTATAGTTATCAGCAAGTCTCCAGTTAGTTTCAGATTGAGGCTCAACACCATCAACTGCACTAAATAAGAATACCAAACCATCTAATACACGTAATGAACGGTTTACCTCTACAGTAAAGTCAACGTGACCCGGAGTATCGATAATGTTAAAGTGATACCCTTGAGTCTCTGGAGTAGGCTGCGCATTCTCCAATGGGAACTGCCATGTACAAGTTGTAGCTGCAGATGTGATAGTAATACCACGCTCTTGCTCTTGCTCCATCCAGTCCATAGTTGCAGCACCATCGTGCACCTCACCAATTTTGTGAGAAACCCCTGTATAATAAAGTATACGCTCCGTTGTTGTTGTTTTACCAGCATCAATGTGAGCTGCAATACCTATATTTCTTGTAAGTTTTAAATCTCTTGCCATTTTATTAGAATCTAAAGTGTGAGAATGCTTTGTTAGCCTCTGCCATCTTATGAGTATCTACTCTTTTCTTAACGGCTGCTCCTTCTTCCTTAGCTGCTGCTAAAATTTCTGAAGCCAAACGTTGTGCCATAGATTTTTCATTTCTTTTACGCGCATAACCGATTAACCATTTCATTGCAGTTGAAATTTTACGGTCTGGACGTATTTGCATAGGGATTTGGAATGTTGCACCACCAACTCTACGGCTACGTACTTCTACGTGAGGCATAACGTTTGATAAAGCATCTTTCCAAAGTTCCAACGCTGTTTTCTCATCATCAGCTTTCTTAGACTCTACAATATCAATAGCATCATAGAATATTTTAAAAGCTACAGACTTCTTACCGTCCCACATCATCATATTAACGAAACGTGTTACCAACTGATCGTTAAAACGTGGATCTGGTAAAAGCGGTCTTTTTTTCGCTTGTCTTTTTCTCATGTCTTCTTCTTAAAGTTTTTTTAATTACTTCTTAGGGCGTTTTGCACCATACTTAGATCTACGTTGTGTTCTACCATTAACACCTGCAGTGTCAAGAGCTCCACGAACGATGTGATATCTAACTCCTGGTAAATCTTTTACCCTTCCGCCTCTAACCAATACTATCGAGTGCTCTTGTAGGTTGTGACCCTCACCTCCGATGTATGCGTTAACCTCGTTACCGTTTGTTAAACGAACCCTTGCTACCTTACGCATTGCTGAGTTAGGTTTCTTAGGCGTTGTAGTATAAACACGAGTACACACACCACGTCTTTGTGGGCACGAATCCAAAGCAGCCGATTTACTCTTCTTGGTTATTTTGGCTCTTCCTTTTCGTACTAATTGTGAAATTGTTGGCATATATTACTATATAATTTTTATTAAAGCCTCTATTTAGAGGGCTGCAAAGGTAGGAATAAAAATGAATTTTTCAAATGTTAAGTGATTAATTTTAAAAAGTTTGGTGAATTATTTTTTACTCCGCATATTTTAGTTGAATTATTTCCGTTAGCTTTGAAATCAAATTCCGTATGATGCCCTCCTCAAAATTGTTAATGCAATTAATTTTTTGGACGTTGCTTTGCAACATCATTCACGCTCAATCACTTCACTTAAGCGTTCAGGGTAAAACCGAAAAAGAAACCCAAATCATTGACTCCATAGGGTACAAAAAAATCTACTCTAATTATAGCGAGTTGGAAACTGAGCTGTTTTCCCTTCAACAAAAAATAAACAAACTGGGGTATTTGGAATCAAACCTCGAAGACCTCACAAAAGAATCCGATTCAAGCTACCTTGCTCTCTTACATTTAAACAACCATTACAAAACCATCCATGTATATTTTAAGGGATTAGACCCTAAATATTTAAAAGCACTCAACCTAAAAACACTTGATGACTATTTACTCATTAGCATTGCAGAACTAGAAGACACTTTAGAAGCCCTCAATACTGAGATTGCCAATACAGGAGACCCATTTAGTTCACTTGAATTAACGGACCTAAAAAAAATAAATGATTCCACTCTATCAGCTAATCTGAAAATCATTAGCAATAAAATCAGGACCATAGATGGTATAGTAATTAAAGGTTATGAAAAATTTCCAAGGTCATATGTCAAACACTTTTTAAAAATCAAGACTTCTCAAACATTTAACCTATCCAAAATAAAAGAACGAACAAACCTGTTAAACGATTTGCAATTCGCCAACCAAATCAAGGATCCCGAAGTTTTATTTACCAAAGATTCCACTACCTTATATTTATATATAGAAAAGACCAAAGCGAATTCTTTTGATGGCTTTTTAGGGTTTGGAAGTAATACGGAAACTCAAAAATTGGAATTTGACGGTTATTTAAATCTATCCTTAATAAATAATCTCAATTATGGTGAATCCTTAAAACTACTATATAAGAGTGATGAGAATGACCAAAGAACCTTCAACCTTGATGTTAGTCTCCCCTATCTTTTCAAAACTCCCATTGGGGTAGATGGTAATCTTAATATTTTCAGGAGAGATTCCTCGTTTGTGAATGTCACACAATCCGCCAACATATTTTACCAACTCAACTCTAGGAACAAACTATCAGCTGGGATACACGGAATCAACTCCAACAATTTACTGGACAACGCAACGAGTACCATTACAGATTACAAATCGACTTTTTATAAAATCAATTACGCTTTCATAAAACCACAATATTACGATAACCTATTTCCAACAAACTTTCTGTTTGATTTTTCTACCGGCTTTGGAAAACGCTCATCAGAATTCAAAACAGAAAGGCAAACCCAGTTTCAAGTCAATAGCTATAAAATTTTCAACTTAAACGACAGGAACAGCCTATTCACTCGTTTAAATGGAGCCTATTTAAATTCCGACCAATATTTAGAAAACGAATTGTATCGCTTTGGAGGCATCAATTCTATAAGAGGATTTGAAGAAAACAGCATCTTAGCCAACCTATACGCAGTACTCAATACAGAATACAGATACCGCCTCTCAAATAACCTTTATGTTCACAGTGTTTTAGACGCCTCATATTTTGAAAACCAATTAAACGACACCAAAAAAAAACTATTTGGAGTAGGATTTGGTTTTGGACTTCGCACAAACACAGGGTTATTTAAACTCAACTACTCCAACGGAAAGACAGAAAACCAGAAATTTAAGTTTTCCGATTCCAAAATCCACATCAGCATTTCCTCTACATTTTAACAAAAAAATTAAAAGGCTTCATTAATTTTTAATGCAAGTTTGTTGTTTTATTAACTTTTTATTAAGATATTCGAACAGGCTAATTCAAATTAATTTAAATATGAAAACAAAGTTTAGTGGAATTCTAACGCTAATACTGGCGTTTGTTGTGCAAATAACTTTTGCACAAGAAAAAACAATTTCAGGAACGGTTACGGATGAAACCGGCCTACCGCTTCCTGGAGTTAACATCATTGTGAAAGGCACTACAAATGGAACCCAAACAGATTTTGATGGAAACTATGCCATCACAGCTAAATCGGGTGATATTTTAACTTTTACATACATCGGACTAAAAACCCAAGAAATCACGGTAGGCTCATCAAGTACAATTAACATCACTATGTTGGAGGATGCGGCTGTTCTTGATGAAGTTGTAGTAACCGCCTTAGGGATTAAACGAGAAGAAAAAGCACTAGGGTATTCTGTACAAAGTATCAAAGGTGAGGGTATGACTGAAGCTCGAGAAAGTAACATATCAAATGCCATTAGTGGTAAAGTTGCTGGAGTTCAAGTAACTGGAACTTCCGGAAGTGTAGGAGCCTCTTCACGTATTGTACTTAGAGGTAACTCCTCTATTACAGGTAACAATGAACCACTATATGTCGTAGACGGTGTACCTATAGACAACAGGTCATTTGGTAACGCAGGAAGCGGAGGAGGAGTAGATTTACCTAATGGCGCTGCTGATATTAATCCTGATGACATTGAATCAGTAACCGTCCTTAAAGGACCTAACGCAGCTGCTTTATATGGTTTACGTGCAGGTAACGGGGTAATTGTCATCACTACAAAAAGTGGCAGTGGAGCCAAAAAATTTGGAATATCAATTAACACAAACGTAACCTTTTCAAATCCATTACTACTACCAAATTACCAAAACTCATATGGACAAGGTGGAGACCCTAGCTATTTTGAGTTTGTTAACGGTGCTGGTGGAGGTGTTGGCGATGGTGTAGACGAAAGTTGGGGGCCGGCTTTAGATTCCGGACTGGAATTCATACAATGGAACTCTCAACTATATGGAGGTGCTCCACTTCCTTGGCAATCATACCCAGACAACGTAAAAGACTTCTTGGATACAGGAATAAACATTAGCAACAATGTTTCTTTAACTACCGATAAACTAAGACTATCCATCGGAAACAGTGATGAAAAAGGAATGGTTCCGTTCACTGAATTAAAAAAGACAACTTTTGGTTTAAACGGAACACTTGATTTAGGTGAACGCTTTACAGCAATGGCTTCGGTTACTTATTTCAACATAGATAGTGATAATCTTCCGATAACAGGTTACAACAACGAAAACCCATTCCAACAATTCATCTGGTCTGCTAGACAAGTGAACTTCTCTGATTTAAGAGATTGGAGAAATTTCCCTTTAGCTCCGGCAGGGACTGCAGCAGAGGGTACTCCTTTGAACTGGAACCACAATTTCCAAAACAACCCTTATTGGGTATTGGAAACCAACAGAAACACATTGGAAAAAGACCGTATAATAGGAAATGTAGATTTGAGCTATGAAGTTTTGGATTGGTTAACTGTAGGAGCTAAAGTTGGTATCGATTACTACAATCAATTTGAAACAAGAAGACAAGCCAAAGGTAGTAACAATGCTCCTGATGGATCTTATTACGAGATTGAAAGACGTTTTGAAGAAATCAACTCTAGCCTATTGGTTAGTATCAATAAAGACTTGGGAGAAAATTTCAACTTCTCTTTAAACTTAGGTGCCAATAAAATGTCACAAAAAAATAGTTTGACATCAGGTTATCTTCCGGCTTTGGAATTACCAAACCTCTACACTCTTTCCAACCTTCAAACAGGGGCCACGGCAGGAACA
The DNA here is from genome assembly GCF_059735265.1 of Mangrovimonas sp. sgz306409. Taxonomy (NCBI): domain Bacteria; kingdom Pseudomonadati; phylum Bacteroidota; class Flavobacteriia; order Flavobacteriales; family Flavobacteriaceae; genus Mangrovimonas; species Mangrovimonas sp. sgz306409. Next base: position 405,845 of record NZ_JCAPEU010000003.1, on the reverse strand, counting down.
AATGTTAGCCCAACAGGTGCTCAATATTTATTCCCACAAAGTTCTCAGGAAATAAGCAGTGTGTATGGTTATGGACAGATAGGATTTGGAAATTTTGTCTTTATCGACTTCACGGCTAGAAACGATTGGGCCAGTATTTTACCTGTTGAGAATAATTCCTTCTTCTATCCATCCGTGAGTGGATCTATTGTCCTTACCGATGCATTGGATTTTACAAGCAACACCGTAAACTTCTTAAAGTTAAGGGGAGGTTGGTCAAAAGTTGGTAGTACAGGTGCCTTAGGCCCTTATAGATTAAACTCTATTTATAGTCTAGGTAATAATGCATTTGGAAACCAAGCCTCTGTTCCAGATATTCAATGGAATCCCAATTTGAAGGCTGAAACTGTTACTGGAGTGGAAGTAGGTATTGATGGTAAGTTCTTCCAAAACAGATTACGTTTTGGATTCACCTACTACGACCAAAAATCAGAAGACCTTTTAGTACCAATTCAGGTTACAGCGGCAACAGGTTTCACAAATGTGTGGGATAATGTGGCCGATATGACCAATAAAGGATTTGAAGTTCAATTTGGAGCGACCGTAATAGAAACAGAAGATTTTAGTTTCGACATAGACCTTAACTGGGCCACCAATGAAAATGAAGTTACTTCTCTTGGAGAATTGGACACTTATATCTTAGGCGGTCAATGGGGACTTAATTTGGAAGCAAGACCGGGATTACCTTATGGAGTTTTGGTTGGTAGAGATTTTGAAAGAACCGAAGATGGTCAAGTAATTTACGAAGATGGTCTTCCAGTAATTGACCAAGACTATAAAGTTTTAGGAGACATTGCTCCAGATTGGACTGGAGGTGCAAACTTTGCCATTAGAATTAAAAACTTTGACCTTTCTACTTTGATCGATGCCAAAATTGGTGGCGATGTACATAGTATGACTTACGCTTGGGGTAGATATGCAGGAACTCTTGAAGAATCTTTGATTGGAAGAGAATCTGGTGTTGTTGGAAATGGTGTTATGTCAGATGGAAACGGAGGATACGTTCCAAACAATGTAGTGGTAGATGCAAAAGTTTTCAACCAAGCAGCCTATAGTAACGACGTAGAATCTAGTTCTATCTTCGATGCTTCCTACGTAAAACTAAGACAAATTACTTTGGGGTATTCGATTCCAAAGAAATTCTTCAAAAACTCCGCTATAGAAGGATTAAAATTCTCTGTTGTGGGGAGAAATCTAGCGATGTTGTATAAGAAAGCACCGCACATCGATCCTGAAACAGGATTTAGTAGTGCCAATGGACAACAGGGCCAAGAATTTGGTCAGTATCCATCAGCGAGAAATATTGGTTTCAACATCAACTTAAAATTCTAAAAAAAAGATTATGAAAAAAATAAAATTCATTATTTGCACCTTCATCACGCTTTCCGTGATTACAGGTTGCACCAAAGATTATGAAGAGCTTAATACAGACCCTAATAATCCTGTAGCGGTTCCTGCCCACCTATTGTTAGGAACCACACAAAGAGTCTACATGAATGTGATGCATGGTGTATTAGGTGGAGCTGGTGGTGATATGGGCGCTGTTTGGGCACAGTTGTGGACAAAGGTTCAATACAACTCGGAAGAGCGTTACATTCCAAGACGTACTGTAATTGACAATATTTGGGATAATGCTTTTGCAAGTGTTATTGCCGAAGCAGACGCTATGGAAAAGTTAGCTATGGAAGAAGGCAACACAAACCTTCAAGCCGCCGCAATGATCATGAAAGCTAGTGGATTTCAGTTTTTAACAGAACTATTTGGACCTATTCCATTTACTGAAGCAATGAACCCAACTATCCTGAAGCCCGTTTATGATGATGAAGCTACAATTTACAATGGAATCATAGATATGTACACCGAAGCTGCTTCTATGCTAGCTAATGGTTCCGGAGAAATAGTTGCTTCTTCTGATTTATTCTACGGAGGAGATGTGACGAAATGGAGAAAACTGGCCAACTCTTTAAAATTCAGAGCTTTGATGAGGATTTCATCCACACAAGATGTTAGTTCAGAATTACAGGCACTTGTAAATGGAGGTTACCTTATGTCATCAAATGCAGATGACGCCCAGGTTAACTACACAGCAACACAACCTGATGCCAACCCAATCTACGAATTGATTGATTTTGGATCTAGATTGGAGTATAAAGTAAATTCTCTTGTTGTAGATAGAATGACAACCTTAAATGATGATCGTTTACCCCTATATGTTGCCCCAGCAGAATCTGATGGAGCATACAGAGGGAAACCAGCAGGCTATGGAGACCTTACCGCTTTACCTAACGAAGGTTTAGGTTATACATATGCCAACATTTCTGGACTTGGAGATTTCTATTTAAATCCTGAATTACCGGGAGTATTAATGTCTTTTTCGGAACTTAGTTTCTTAATGGCAGAAGCTGCAAATGAAGGCTATATTTCTGGAGGTCTAGATGCTGCCTTGAATTACTATTACACCGGTATCGAAGCGAGTTACGAATTTCATGGCATTAGTCCTTCCTCATACATTGGACAAGAAGGTTTAGGTTTTGCCAATCAAAATGATGCACGTGAAAAAATTGGTGAAGAAAAGTGGTTAGCACTTTTTGGACAAGGGTTTGAAGCTTGGACAGAATGGAGAAGAACAAATGTTCCTGTCCTCACTCCAGCGATCGAAGGGGATATCAATCAAATTCCTTCAAGATATTACTACCCAACAACAGAACCATCACTTAATGGAGATAACCATGCTGCGGCCGCCTCTTCGATTGGAGGTGACGAATTGACTTCTTCATTATTTTGGCAATAATAACCTATAAACTTACAAGTATGAAAAATATAAAATTCTTAATATTAATGTTGTTTTCGTTGTCAATGGTTGTATCCTGTGTAGACGACGATAATGACGAATTAACCGGCGGAGCATCAACTGGGGGTTTAATTACACTTAATAATGCTGCTATAGGTTATGTCGTGGGAAATGGTGCAACTTATACCGCCTCTGGAAGTGTATACCAAGGCAATACCAAGACTGTAAATATCGACATATATAAATCCTTCACTAGTTCGGCAACTGGAAATAGTACCGATGAAATCTTATATGATTCTGTTACAATTACAGATACTGAATTAGGAACCAATGCTCCTTTTTCAACATCGTTTACTTATGAAGATTTAATAGAAGGTTTGACATTGGATGGAAGCCCATTACCTACAAGTGATAGCGAACTAAATATTGGGGACTTTTGGACCCTTCGATATGAAGCGACCCTGAGTACTGGAGAGGTTTTTGCTAGCGCTGCAACTACAAAAGTATCTGTTGGGACGCGCTTTGCAGGACTTTACCGCTGTATCGAAGCAGAATACTATAGACTTGGTGTACTTACCTATACAACTTCAGATTGGCCTTCAGAAACAACCATTGAATCTGTTGATGCAACCACCTACAGAGTTGTAGAATACTTCGGAGCATTTAATGGTAATGAGTGGTACTTCCAAATTGACGAGAACGACAAAATCACCTATCCTGACGAAACTCCTAGTGGAGATGCCCAAACAGGAAACGGACAACCGTTGATTACCTGTGAATCTTCTCCAGCAGATATGAGTAATGTTCCATGTGGGGCAGAAACTAATATTGTAGTAAGAGATGAAGTGAATGGTGAGGATTTACTATATATGTCCTTTGGCTATTATACTTCAGGATCTGGATCAAGAGAATTCTATCAAGTCATGGAAAAAATTGTAGAATAATAAATCAAAAAACATGAAAAATAAATTTATAAAAATATATCTTATGGTCTTTGCTCTTATTGTTACTACAGCTTGTAGCGACGATGATCTAACAGGGCACAGCACCATGGAACCAAGCAACCCAACACTTAGCGTTGCATTGGATTTCGCTAATAACCAAACTTTGGTTGAAGAAGAAACAACTTATGGTTTTACAGTAAGTATAAGTGAACCTCAAATTGTAAACGTAAGAGTTTATCTTGAGCAAACTGCTGGGGACGCAACTGATGGTGAGGATTTTTCTTTTCCACATAGCGTAACAATTCCTGCGGGGTCAACTTCTGTATCAGATGTAATTGCCATTCATGCCGATGATTTAATTGAAGAAACTGAAACAGCTACAATCAAAATCGGTACAGGTAATGAATCCAACGTTTCAGCTATAAATGAGCAGGTCGTTACGTTCAATATCCAAAACCTTGTTGAAGGTGATTTAATGATAGGAATGTCTTGGGAAACTGCAACAACGGTTACGGACAATTTCGGAACAGAATTGGGAGCTACGGACGTAGCCGATTTACGCTTACTGATAACTGATGTTCCTTACACAGAAATATTAGGAGGTGCAGATGGGGGTAGCTTTGAAACTTACACCATTTCTTCAGACACTCCTGACGGTGATTACTACGTGGTAGCGGATTATTACTCTGCTATGGACATTCCTGTAGATTTAAATCTACATTTGACCTTTGACCAAACAGGAGTTATCAACGGTGAGGAATATAGTTTTGCAGGTGCAATGAATACTGGAAATTCTTGCTCCAGTGTTTACTACATCATGGCTCAAATAACCAAAATGGGAGATAGTTACACAATCACGGAAATTGGAGAAAGTAGCCCAGTTACGGCGGCACCTTTCATTGGAACAGCAACTGTTGTAACCGATGAATGGGCTGATTATGATCCAGGAGAAACTATAGAAATTGAAGAAGGCTCAAATGAAAATGAATTTTGGATAAGAGCATATGGTAATCCATATATTGAAAATCCTGATACAGCATACTTTATAGTTACTATTGATCCTGCAACCGCAAATGTCACCCTTATGTCCAATGAAGACTTTCAATACGGATGTAGTGAAGGAGTCGTAACTGGTTCTGGAACTGTAAATGCCTGTGCAGGTACAATTGACCTTGTCTTAGACTTTGGTCTTGGTAATTGTGGGGATTATCCTGGATATGGTTTCTCACTACAATTATAAACTCTGAATAATTAACCAATTATTATAGTTAGTCTTTAAACCACCTCTTAGAGGTGGTTTTTTTTTTATGAATTGCTTCTACTATTTATTTTATCCAATACATTTTTGTAAAACTTGTTTTTTATACCTTTGTCGCAATGGAAAAAGAGACTACAATTTTTGGGATTAGAGCTGTTATTGAAGCGATTAAATCTGGGGAGAACATCGATAAGATTTTCATCCAAAAAGGACTACGAGGAGATTTGTTTTCAGAATTGGAACAACTTCTAAAAAAAGAGCGTTTAAACACCTCCTACGTTCCTGTTGAAAAGCTCAATAGACTTTCCAATAAAAACCATCAAGGAGTTATTGCCCAAATTGCACCAATTACTTTTTACGACTTGGAAGAGTTGGTAATGGAAGTGATGGAATCTGGTAAAACACCGCTCTTTCTCCTACTCGACCAATTAAGTGACGTCCGCAACTTTGGAGCCATTGTGAGAACAGCAGAATGCACGGGCGTTTCCGGAATCATTATTCAAAAGAAAGGTGGCGCACCAGTAAATGGTGACACCGTAAAAACCAGTGCTGGGGCTATTTTTAAAATGCCAATTTGCAAGGTTGACCACATTAAGGATGCTGTTTTCTATATGCAAGCATCAGGAATTAAAGTCATTGCTGCGACTGAAAAAACAGACCAAACCCTTTACGATATTTCTTTTACAGAACCATGCGCCATTATCATGGGATCTGAAGGAAAAGGTATCAACCCTTCGGTGTTGAGTGTTGTAGATGAAAAAGCTAAACTTCCTATTTTGGGAGAAATTGAGTCTCTAAATGTTTCCGTGGCTTGTGGGGCCTTTTTATATGAAGCTATTCGCCAAAGACGTTAATCTTCGGCTGGACTTTTTTTAAAATCGTAAACTATCTTTACCTGACTTTCCTGTTGCAAATTGTTTTTATTTTCTTCAGATTCATCTATTTCGTCCTTTAGTTCGATGAAATTACCATTTTCATCAAAATGTTTCAAAAAAGGGTCATCATCCTCGTTATAATCTGGTTGCTGCCATACATAACGTTCTGGCTTAGCAATGGTCTTTCTGAATAGCAACGCAAACAAAAAGCCTGTAATCAAACCTGCCAGATGCCCTTCCCAGGACATCCCCCTCTCCCCTGGGAATACATACCAAATCATACTCCCGTATAAAAAAACAACCAGAAAGGAAAGTGCCACCAACCTATAATACTTGGCAAAAATACCCTTGAAGAATATAAAACTCACCAAAACATATATTAAACCACTTGCTCCAATATGGTTGGCTGGTCGCCCAATACACCAGGTAATGAATCCCGACAGTATGATTCCATATAACAGTACTTTCCAAGCTATTTTTCGGTAGAAATAGAACAAGGACATGGACAACACCAAAAGCGGAAGACTGTTGTGGTACAGATGTTTGATATCGGAATGAATAAACGGACTGAACAACACGCCTCGAAGTCCCTTTAACGTTAACGGATACACCCCAAAGTTTTTAATACCGTGAAAAAAACGAACTTGAAGCCAAAATACAATCCAAATCGCCAGCACCATAAAAATTGGATAAGCGACAACGCCGGTAGAATATTTAAATTGTTGTGAATTGTCCATATTTAAATTTAGAATATTCTTGTCAAAATACTAACCATTTATAAGTTTAATGAAATATTGTCATCTTTATTATTCATATAAATTGAAAAATTGAATCACAATCAGCTTACAAACTTGCCTCTCAATTTTGTAATTTTACCCTATGAATGAACCCTTAGCAGAACGACTCAGGCCCAAGCACCTTAAGGATTACCTTAGCCAAACCCATTTGGTTGGCGAACAAGGTTCTCTATCGCAACAATTAAAAAATGGCGTCATACCATCCATGATTTTTTGGGGGCCACCTGGCACTGGAAAAACCACTTTGGCCAATATAATTGCGAATGAATCAGGGCGTCCCTTTTACACCTTGAGTGCCATTAGCTCAGGAGTAAAGGATGTGAGAGATGTTATTGAAAAGACCAAGCAAAGTGGGGGTTTGTTTACTACCAAAAATCCAATCTTGTTTATTGATGAGATCCACAGGTTTAGTAAATCGCAACAAGATTCCCTGTTACAAGCTGTAGAAAAAGGTTGGGTAACTCTTATTGGCGCTACCACGGAAAACCCGAGTTTTGAAGTGATTCCTGCACTTATTTCTCGCTGTCAGGTTTATGTATTGAATTCCTTCAGTAAAGAAGATTTGGAAGCGCTTCTCAACAGAGCTATCCAAGAAGATGACATCCTATCTACAAAGAACATTCAATTAAAGGAAACCGAGGCTTTGATTAGACTTTCGGGGGGTGATGGACGTAAGCTTCTCAATATTTTTGAGCTTATAGTCTCTTCCTTTGGAGAAGACCAGGATATTGTCATTACCAATGACGATGTGTTTAAAAAAGTGCAGAACAATACGGTTCGTTATGACAAAACCGGCGAACAACATTACGATATTATTTCTGCCTTTATAAAATCCATAAGGGGAAGCGATCCCAATGCTGCCGTATATTGGTTGGCTCGAATGATTGAAGGGGGAGAGGATGTTAAATTCATTGCACGTCGACTTCTTATTTTAGCCAGTGAAGATATTGGCAATGCCAACCCCACTGCCCTCGTCATTGCCAATAATTCTTTTCAAGCTGTTTCCTCAATTGGCTATCCAGAATCCCGCATAATTTTAAGTCAGTGTGCCATTTATTTGGCCACCTCTCCAAAAAGCAATGCATCCTACCAAGCTATAGGTAAAGCGCAGCAATTGGTAAGACAAACGGGAGATTTATCTGTGCCATTGAGCATAAGAAATGCCCCCACGAAACTCATGAAGGAGCTAGGTTATGGTGAAGATTACAAGTATGCACATAGTTACGAGAACAACTTCGCTCCTCAGGAATTTCTACCGGACGAAATTAAAAATACAAGGCTCTACGAACCAGGAAACAATGCAAGGGAACAATCGCAACGTGAGTTTTTAAAACAGCGTTGGAAAGACAAGTACGGCTATTAAAACTTAATGTTTAAGGTTTTTGAACTTACCGATGCGCCATTGTTATGGGAATAGTACCAAGTACCATTTTCTTTGTATACGATAGCATCGCTACCTTTTACCACAAATACATCCGTTTTGGAAGTTTCCAAAAGAACCATCACAACCTTTGGAGTTCTATCTACCAATTGATACCCTTTATCCAAAGCCTGCGCATACAAGGTTTCTGTTTCACTTACTGTTGAAGGAGTAGATTTTATTGTATTACTCACCGAAGCCGATGTTGTTACAACAGGAGTAGTTTCCTTTGGAGTATTTGTAACAGCTGGAGTCGTTTCCGTTAAAGTCGTAATCGGTTGGCTAACACCTGACACTGGCTCATAAACGTAGTCCATATATTGAAAAGTTTCAAAAGCATCTCTCAAGGCCATGGTATATGCCTTGTCGTATTCCTTTTCCCTTGACTCCCCTACTTTGGATGACTGAATTACTTTTCCATCACAATTTTTTAAATCTATTTGCAATTTGGTTTTAAATACGCCACCTTTTATTTGAGTAACATTGGCATACATAGCCAAACATCTGTTGGAGTGTAAATCCGCAGGAAGTGTTTCATTATTGAAAAAAGCAGTAAAACCATATTTGTTGAATAGGAATTTGGTCAAGGAATTTAATTGATATTCATCGTGTGCTTTTAGAAATTCATATGTCGTTGGAATGATAACATATTTATAATTGTTTACAGCATCTTGTGCAAAGCTTCCAACCGCAAACAAGTTGATAGATACCAGTAATAAAAGACGTTTATAAAAATTCATTGTATTTCTTTTTTTGAATTATAAAGTTACTTATTAAGTCTAAAGATAATTTTTTAATTGAATAAGATGTGTTACTTGTTTTACAGATTCTTCTACCTCTTCATTCCGGCAGTTAAAAAAAATGGCGTCCAATCCAACTTCCATGGCGCCTTGTACGTCCGCTTCTAAACTATCCCCTACCATAATGCTCTCTTCAGGCTTGGCATTGGCTTCGTTTAGTGCGAACTTAAAGATTTCGGGATTGGGCTTCTTCACTCCCACCACTTCGGCATTGGTCATAGTTTTGAAAAAATGGCCCATTTTGGAACCATCCATCTTTTTGTTTTGGGCTTCCTTAAAACCATTGGTAATGATATGAAGCTCATAGTTCGGCCTTAAATAATCCAAAATTTCCAAAGCCCCTTCGTACACGTGATTGAACGTGGTTAAATAGGTGATATAGTCTAGTGAAAGTTGCAAAATAAGCTCATCCGATGCTTCAAATTCTATGCTATCAAAGGTGTCACGCAACCTACCGTAGCGCAACTTTTCCTTGTCGACTTTTTCATGCCTGTAGAGTTTCCAGTAGTTATGGTTCACTACATTATAAACATCCAAAAACCTATCCAACGGGGCTTGTATCCCATGGATTTGGAAGATTTTTTCAAAGGTCAATGCAGAGTTTCGGTCAAAATCCCAAAGGGTATGATCCAAATCAAAAAATACGTGCTTGATTTTATGAAGCTTCATTTACAGAATCCAAAACAATATTAAACAATTCCCTAAATCCTTTCCATCTATCATTCTCACTAAACGTATAGTTATGGAAAATGGGCGTAAAGGTACCGTTTACTTTTTGCACACTCTTTATCAACCGCTGTAATTCTTCCTTTTTATCTAAAAGAGACTGCTTTTTTAACAGTGCAAAATCAATAAAATGAAAGGAATTAATCTGCAGAGGCGTTTGGATTTCATAATCCAAATCGTAAAACTGAAATGGCGTACAGGTACTTGCCCTAAAACCCAATTCGTTAATATAACCCATGGTAAAATCCTGCGTCACTTCCAATTCAATCAAACTTCTGTAAGTTTCTGGCAGATTGATTTTTGAAAACGAATTACGAGATGCTTCCAAATTATAGTTGGTGATGGCTTCCATTTTGGCCTTTTCCTTCTTCAAAACGTCCTTGTTATCCAAAGCAAAATAAGAAACCTTAAGCCCTACCTTACAATAATCCGCCACCGATTTGATGAGAGCCACAAACTTTTTCTTGTTCACATTGATATTCTTATCATAAGTAGAAAAATCACCAATCAAGAAAAACACCATGAATTTATCCTTAAACTGTTTTTGGCGGTTAATGATCCATTTAAAATTATCGTAAGGATCTCTTTGAAACCCAAAAATCACCAAAAAACGGGTATAGAGACTTTTCAATTTAAAGCGAAACAAATCACTCATCGTTCCTCCAATAGTCCTCAACAACCCTTTTTGTTTGTAGTAATAGGCCATTGGCACATCTATCACAGGTTGTACCTTATACTTCTTTTCAGGAAATTGAAACGTCTCAAATTGCTCCTGAATGACAGCCTTGAATTTATAGGCCCAAATATCGATAACTGGTTGATTGAGAAACCCATTTTTATAGGCCAGACTTTCCTTGGCCACAAACCTCCCGTAAGAATCTTTAACGTGAGGCATATATTCCTCATAACGACAAAGCAGATAAAATGCAGCCGAAAAAATATCAAAGGGCAAACTACTTTTTTCACTCGTGGTAAAAAAGCATTTGGTATCTTCCCACTCCATCACGTTAATTTCCACATCGCTCAGCCCCTGCTCAAACAACAGCTCATGACTTCTTATAAAAATTTCATTGCCCAAAGGTTGTTTGGTATACGACATTTTAATGTCCTCATGGGCAATAAACTCTTCAATAGTAGTAGTAAACCCAACAGGAATTCCCAAAATCCTAGTGCAGATATGCTTGAAAGTATAAGTTAAACGCGGGGTTATTTTATGGGTATAGACTAATAGCATAGATAGTATTGGAAGGCCTCAACCAGTGTTGTCAATCAAAAATAAGAAATTCCGAAAGTCCACCGATAGCATCTCCCTATAAATTTAATTTCACAGGATGCCGTCATCGGCGAAACTAAAATAAGCTCTTTCGGTAATGATTAAATGATCCAACACTTTTATATCCAAACTAGAACTTGCCTGTTTTAATTTTTGGGTGATTTGTTTATCGGCTTCACTAGCCACTAAAGTTCCAGAAGGGTGATTGTGAACTAAAATAAGTCCTGTAGCTCCCACTTGGAGCGCTGTTTTCAAAACCAATCGCACATCAACAAGAGTTCCTGTAATCCCGCCTTTGCTCAACAAATTTTTCTGAATTACCTTATTTGAATTGTTGAGATAAAGTATCCAAAACTCTTCATGGGGCAACTCACCCACAATGGGCTGCATAAGTTCAAACACCGAAGCACTGGAGAGTATTTTTTGTTTTTCCAAGGCTTCCTCCCCTCTACGTCTTCTCCCCAATTCCATAGCCGCAACAATGCTAATTGCTTTGGCCTCACCAATCCCTTTGAACTCCATAAGCTGAGTAATACTCAATTTTCCAAGGTCATTCAGATTGTTATCTACACTTGCCAAAATACGTTTACAGAGTTCCACAGCACTTTCACTTCTACTTCCTGATCCTATTAAAATAGCAAGCAATTCAGCATCGCTCAATACCGACTTTCCTTTGTCTCGTAATTTTTCTCGGGGCTGGTCGTCTTGTGACCAATTTTTAATGGAGAATGATGGCTGGTTATTCTGCATAAATAAAACTTAAGGGTTAGTGTTCCTTAAATTTACATAAAGTAAATCAAACTTTTAGGCATATTAAATTTTGCCTGACATTCTTTGAAATCCTTTTTATTGTAAATTTACCCGATACCATTTAAACCTAATTATGAAATCCCTTTTTGCCACTTCAGCACACAATGAGCTTCTAGAACGAATAGAAAACATTCAAGAAAACAGTATTCCACTTTGGGGAGAGATGAATGCCTCCAAAATGTTTGCTCACTGTTGTGGTCCTTTAAAAGTGTCGTTGGGGAAGCTTGAATTGGAAAAACCGAATTTTATGATGAAGTTTATGTTGTCATTTTTCAGAACTTCCCTTTATGATGACAAACCTTGGAAAAAAGGCTTACCTACCACCAAGGAATACAAAATTACCAAAGACACCAATTTCGGCAATTCCAAAAAAGAACTGATAGACCTCATCAACGAATTCCAAGCTAAAAAAGACCAAAAGACCTGGCCAGTACATCCTTATTTTGGATCCTTTACTCCCGAGCAGTGGGGAATGATGCAGTATAAACATTTAGATCATCACTTTACACAATTTGGAGTATAACGGTTTATGGCCTATCCTCCAAAAACATATCAGGACAGCTCTTTATCTCATTTGCTTGAAGTTATAAAAGCATATCCCTTGGCGACGGTAATTTCTGTAGAGAACAACCGCCCAGTAGTTACTCATATCCCATTGGTCTATAAAGAGGGTAAACTCATTGGCCATTTGGACAAACAAAATCCACAAGCCGAACTTCTAAAAAACAACCAACCGGTTACTGCTATATTTTCTGGACCTCAAGCATACATTTCTCCCAGTAATTTTGAGTCGGAACAACTGCCAACATGGAATTATATTTTTGTGCATGTTCAAGGAAATGCCATTGAAATTTCAGATGCAAATGCCATCAAGGACTCCATGGTAGCCATGACCCATTTTTTAGAAGCTCCAGACCATAAATACATTTTGGAACAGGACAATCCAAGAATGGAGCAACTTATCAACTACGTAAGTGGCTTTGAAATAGACATTACCCATTGGGAGGGCAAATTCAAACTTTCGCAGGACAAACCTCATCAAGAATTTGAACAGGCCAAAGAAGCCCTTATCACTGAAAACCAAAAGAGCATTCAAGAGTTTTTGGGGAGACTCTTTAAGTGAATGCCCTTTTCAAAAAATGATTTAAATTATTCCAAATGAAAGGAAACCAATCGTCTTTCTATTGCAGGAATGTCTAACGCTACATGTGATGGAGTATCCTTTACCAAGCCTATTCCTTCGGCATAGTAATAGTTAACTTTACCCGTATACATAGTTTCATCTTCATCATATTTCAAATAATACTCCATTTTCAAACATTCAAAACTTCCTGATTCTACATCAACCATAACAGGGTTTTCATCAACTTGAATATAATAGGAACCAAAACCTTCCAATTCCCTAACCAGAATTTCATCAAAATTGTTGTTTACAAATTTGATACTGTTATCCTGGTCTATAAGCGAGCCTTTATAAGCCCTTAAATATTCAAAGTGCTCTCCGTTGGGATTACAGTAAGTTATCTCTGCATCATTTCCCGTAGTCTTTGTTCTAAACTCAAAATAAGAGTCCCCATAAATATGCTTTGTACCAACTATGGATACAGAATCTATAATACCAGTATCTTCATATGCTTGAGATGTTGTATTATACTTAAAATTCTTATAGACCCAAGAATTCCCAACTTTTAATGCATAATAGTCTTCAGGCGAAGGACCGGAATCGTCACTCGAACTACAAGACACTAAAAGGAATATTACCGCTATTGCGAATGCTGTTGCTTTCATTTTCATAAACTATTAATTTTTAATTTTATAAGAATCCAATCTTCTAATAATATATGGGATGGGCTGACTCACCCATGACACTGTTTTATAAACCAATCCCACGCCGTCTGCATAGTAATGACGATCTACTGCTGGATATTGCTGTCCTGAAGGAGAAATAAAATATATTTCAGAGTTTATACATGTGAATGTTCCTGCTTCAACCGTGAGTTCCGTGGTTCCTTCCACCAAGCGTTCGTAAATTGATCCATAATTCGATTCCGAAAGCAATCGCTCTGAATAATCATTGTTTATAAATTTCACAAAACCATCATCCCGTAAAAGAGTTCCTTCATAGTCCCGCAACAACTCAAAATGTTCTCCATTGGCATTATAAAGAGTGCTACCAGAGTCATTGCCTGTTGTAAAAGTTCTAAATTTGTAATATGTATTACCATAAACTTGCTCCTTACCCACAATACTTACAGAGTCTACAACACTTGTCCCTAAATACTCGTCTAGAGAAGAACTATATCGATAGTGTTTATAAACCCAAGAGTTTCCAACTTTCAAAGCATAAAAATTGGAGGATTGATTGGAGGATTCATCGTCGTTCGAGTCACAGGCAAGAAATAACGCCCAAAAGCATAAACAGAAAAGAATACGTTTCATAATTGATTGGTTAAAATTGATTAATTAAAAAACGTAGTTGTACTCTATGCTTGTGATTTTATGATTTACAATTCATTTAACGCAATAATTCCTACAATATTATTGAATCTTAAAATTTCTTATCCAACACTACAAAACAACCAACTACACCATTCATTTTCAATAAACTAAATATTTTTTAAGGGAATAAAATAGTATATTAGCTATGTAAGTCCATGGCCAATATTTATGTTTAAAATTTCCTCGCACATATATAAAACTATTGTATTTCTTGCGCTGCTTACATTTCCTATCCTTACCATTGGACAGATTTTGGATACGGAAATCCCCAATGTTATATCAGATTCCATAAAGACAAAAACGCCAAAGGTCATTCCGCTTACCCATATAATCGAAGGGATAGAAGTTACCAACAAGGAGATTTCGAGCATCAATAAAAAAATCAACAAGGACAGAAAGATTACAGAAATAGATTCGATGTTCCCCATTTATGAGGAGTTTTTAAAAATCCAGAAGGAGGAGGTTAACAAATTTATCAAAGCCGATCCGAACCGTGAAAAAATAGTCAATCTCATCATTAAATGGGAAGGCTATGGTGAGTATCTGGGAATCTGGCAGTCTGAAATTAACGAATTTGAAGAACGCAACTCTAGACTTTACGAAACTATTGAACCGGCTGAAACTACTTGGAATTTAACCTATGACAATGCTCTTGAAGAAAATGCACCTCCCGAAATTTTAAACAATATTGTAGCCATTAGGGATAGCGTTATAAAACTCAAAGATATCATTCTGAAAAACAATAATGACTTTTTGAGTATGGAAGCCAGGATTAATGTAGAATTAAATGAAATTGATGAAGTCATTGAAGAACTGACCTCTTTGAAAGATTCAGATGTTTACAATTTGTTCTATCAACGCCTCGCACCTGTTTGGAAAACGTCCTTCAGTAATATTTGGGAGCGCTCCGGAACCAATAATATTGATGCAGTTAAAAAGAGTACACTAGGCTCCTTCGATTTTGTAAAAAACCTTAAAAGATCCCTTCCGCTCTTTTTATTTTTGGTAGCCTTGATCACACTTCTTGTGCTCTACTTAAAAAAGGCTTTTTCAACTTACCCTTTCACAGACGAGAATGCATATTTACAACATGCTAAAGATGTTCTCACGGAACATTATGTAGCAACTATTTTCTTCCTTACCTTTCTGTTGGCCAGGTTTTATTTTGTACCAGCCCCAAAATTGGTTTTGGACATCTTTACACTATGCTCTTTATTCTCGGCCATTGCATTGGTTAGACCTTTAATGTATAAGCGCTTTAAAAAGCTTATCTACTTTGCCATATTCTTTTATGTGTTCGACTCGGTTAAAACCTATGTCTGGTTCAATGCGGAACAATATAGACTATATACATTCATAGAAGCGGTTTTGGTTATGGTCGTGATATTTTCCTTTACCCATCCTTACAGAGAAACCCTAAAAATGAAAATGGAAACTTTTGGGAAATTCCTATTAAGATTCACTCCATTGATTTACGTTCTGTGTGGCATCTCCATACTCGCCAATATACTTGGATATATCAATTTAACCGATTTAACTTTAAAAATCAGTACCCGAAGTGGGGTATTCATCATTTTGTTTTATTCCCTATTGATTATTTCCAATTCCATTTTCTTGAGTATCATCCATAGGCATTTTAGTGTACAACCATCCTTCGATCCAGAGTTAAAACTGCAAACAGAAAAGAAAGTACTCAAGTTCAATAGAGTAACTGTCATTATCATTTGGGGATTGGTCTTTCTTAGTATGATAGACCAATTAACCCCTATCCTAACTTATTTTACAGACACCTCCAGTGAACCCTATAAGTTTGGAAATTTGTCATTCACCCCAAATGAAGTCCTATCATTTCTATTAGTATTATTCATCTCTTTTGCGCTCACCCGAATCATATCATTTCTTATTAATGATGATCAAGGAATTTTAAGAGTGTTTAAACTTCCTAAAGGAATTCCTGCTGCCATATCTCTGGTAATAAGATACCTGATTATTGGCTTCGGATTGATCTTAGCCCTATCTTCCCTTGGTATCGATTTAAGCAAATTTAACCTTATGGCTGGGGCGTTGGGCTTAGGTATTGGTTTTGGTTTACAAACCGTTATATCCAATTTTGTATCTGGATTGATTTTGGTCTTCGAACGACCCATTTTACAAGGCGATACTGTTGAAGTGGACAACCTCTTGGGAACCGTAAATCGAATTGGAGTGAGGTCTTCTACCATTACTACTTTTGATGGCGCCGAAGTGATTGTACCCAACAACAACCTAATTTCAAACGACCTCATCAACTGGACGCTTTCCAACAATACCAAACGTGTCGAAATATTGGTTGGCACCTCTTATAGTTCCGATCCCAATGAAGTACTTAAAATTTTATATGATGCCGCAATCAACTATGAAGACACCCTTAAAAATCCACCACCACAAGCCTTATTTGTAGACTTTGGAGACAACTCTCTCAACTTCACACTTCGTTTTTGGGTACATTATGAAGTTTCGTTACAGGCCAAAAGTGATGTCTCTATTGAAATCTATAACCAATTCAAAGAAGCAGACATCGAAATTCCGTTCCCACAGCGTGACATCCATGTAAAAAATATTCCCGAAATTGTTTCCAATTATAAAACGCCACCACCTCATGATCCACCAGATGCCGAAGCCAATATGGACGACACTGAGATTCCTAAAGTGGTAATCCCCATTGAGCACAGAGATCCAGGGCACGATGTAGAAGTTGAGAAAAAAGAAAGTGAAGCAAACGATGATCAAGAACCAAACAATGACAACCAAGAAACCCAATAAATCATGAAACAAGTTACTGTATATTCAGCAAAATCGGATGTTAAAGCCATGGCAATAAAAAATTTGTTAGCCGACAACGATATTTCCTTTACCGAAATTGATAAGAGAGATACCTCTTATGCCAATCTTTTCGGAAATATTGAAATTTCAGTTGATGAAACCGATGCTGAAAAAGCCCAATCCCTAATTGAGGAACTTCAGCTTGAGGAATAAAAAAAAAGTGAAGCTCCAATCCAAGGTTTTACGCTTGGTTTGAAGCTTCAAAAAATATTATTCAACAAAAAGGTTATCTAAAAATCGAACTGGTAAGTTGCTCCTCCAAGAATCTGTAAGCCTTGAACAGGGTAATTCATCCAACGTTCGTAATCCTGGTTGAACAAGTTATTCCCTTTAAGGAAAATAGATAGTTTTTCGTTCACTCTATAACCAGCATGTAAGTTAACATCAAAATAACCATCAAGCGTTCTGGTTTCTTCAATTGGTAAGATCAAAGTACCCTCTTCAAAGAACACATCTTTACGCTCCCCTACATAGAACAAACTAGCACCAGCAAACCATTGTTCGGTAATTTGATAATCCGCAAACAAAGAGGCCTTAAGTTCTGGAAGGTTCCATGCCTCGTCTTGATTATTCGTATTATACATAAAATATGCTGCCTTTGCTCCAAGATTAAAATTTCTATTGATGTCTACGCTAAGCTCTCCTTCAAAAGAAAAGGTCTTGACATCGTCATAGACAACTCCAAAAGAGTTTCCGTATTGGTAATCTTCAGTGGCTTCTCCCAATACACTATTCGCCTTGAAAAGCGCTTTATTTCTATCGGCTGTATAATTTCCACTAACGCTATACCCAATGGTATTGGTCAATTTACCTTTCACACCTAAAGTAGCATTGTACTGCTGGTCTGTTGGTACCACCAATAAGGTTGGTGACACAAATAGATTTTCCATTGCAAAATCCTCATAGGTATTTTGTATTAAACGACCTTCAATGCCTCCAAATGCAATCATCAACTCATCTACCAAACGGTAAGATCCCGTTATATTTGGATAGATATACAGCTTGTTATCGCCATCTTTTGTATTGTTTAAATACACCAATCCAATTCCTAAATTAAGGGTTAAATCATCCTGCACCAACTGATAGCTAGGCGCCAATCCAACATTGAAATTACCGTATTCCAATTTATCCTCGGAGTAATAGTTTCTTTCAAAAGAACCTCCCAAATAATCCACGGTTACTTCTGTTTTAATGGTTTCGTCCATTAAAGGAATACCAAAAGTTCCCTTTACCAGCAAACGGTTTTCACTTGAACCTTGATCATCCCCAAAATGCCTAAAACGCAAACTAGCCTCCTCTGCTATGGCATCATCAAAAGTAATCTTACCTCCTACATTGGCATTATAAAACGCATGCTTCACATTTAAATCGTTGGCGGTAGTTCCATCAAAATACGGTTGCGGCAATCCATACCAATTATAGGTAAGGAATTTTCCTCCTCCATCAACACGCCAAGTATAATTGCGCTGTCTTTGGGTAAAATTGGCATGAAGGTTAGTATTTGAAAATTTGTCATCCAAAAGCAAACCATCGATGCCTCCTTGAGACGAATGGTGACTAAAATACCCGCCAACCGTTTCGGTATTGCTCAATTTATGATTCAAATACACTTCCCCTAAAATGGTCGTGTAGGTCCCCAATCCTAAAGAGGCATAGTTATCGTACAACTTTACAGATTTCGTCTTGGCCACAGCTTCTGCTTTCCCTTTGGCAGGCGTAAACGTGGAGGCCACCGGAATGGAGAAAATATTGTATTTCACTTCCTTTTTAGTTGCCGTGGTTTTATCATCCAAAGTAGGTTCTTCCTTTATTTTAAACGCATCGGAAATAGTAGGTGTATATGGTTTTACCACAGTTACCACTTGGGTGTCGATGGTATCATTGGTTTGTTTGCGCTCCTGCGCATAGGTTTGACATACAGTTCCCGTAAAGGCCGTAAGTACTATATATTTAAATTGCTTGAACATGAATATCTATTATTTGTTTTGAGGAAAAAATTAGTTGCCTGGTTCTGAAATTACCGATGAATTGGTCTTGGCCTGTTCGGTTTTGATCTTGTTCAATTCCTCTTGGGCTTCTTGCACAACATCATCAAACTCTACAAAATTCTTGGTAACACTTTCCAAAATATAAGTGGCTTGGAAAGCATCATCCAAAGCATAGAAGTTTTTGGCCATGATCACCAAACCTTTAGCACTGTAATATTTGTAGCTGGAGTAATCTTTGGCCAACTGTTGAACCGTTGCGTTGGAAGCTTCAAACTGCCCTTCCTTGTTTTTGAAATAGGCATTATAATAAAGTGCCTCTGCCGCCAAAGAACCTGTTGCTATCTTTTCAACATTGGCATAGGCCGTTTTAGCCTTGGCTTCATCCCCAGTTTTAATAGCCGAACGCGCAATAATAATCTGGGCATCACTTTTCACCTTATTGTCAATTTTGGAATTCGACAATACTTTTTCGGCATAACTTACCGCTTCGGAATACTTTTCCTGCTTGTAGTACGCATTCATTAAGTTGGATTGCGCATAAGTGATATTTTGAGGATAATCCGCTTCGGTTTCCAAACGCTTCAACAAGGGAATGGCCTCATCCAATTGAGAGGTATTCAAATAAATTTCGGAAAGCTTTACCATGGCCTGCTCGGTGTATTCATTTTTCGGTTTGTCCACCACATATTCATAATGAGATTGGGCATTCTCTGGCAAATCCTTTTTGGTATACAGTTCTGCCAAATAGAAATGTGATTTCAAGGCGTGAATCCCATTCGGAAATTCCGTCAAGTAGGTATTGAATTGCTTGATGGCTTTTTCAGAATTATTATCCAAATACTGCTTTTCGGCAGCTAAGTATGAAGTGTTGTCCAACTCGGCATCGGAGACATCAATATAATCTAGAGTTCTTACCCATTCAGCATATTCGTCTACACGTCCCAAATCAATATAAATCAAACGCGCTGTGGCAACCGCCTGCACCGCTTCTTCCGAATTCGGAAAATCTTTGGCCACTGTTTTAAACTTGGTCAAGGCCCTATTGTTGTCATTGGTATTGTAGTAAGACAACCCTTGACGCAATAATGATTTCGAAACAAAAACCGAGTTTTTATAATCTGAATTCAATCTATCGTACATGGCCATAGCCTTATCGGTTTCACCTGCCTTTACATAAGAATTGGCCAATTCGTACATAGCATCATCACGTAACGAAGATTTAGGATAGCCATTGATAAAAGCATTGAGCTCCTGGATTTTTTTGGAACCTTGTCCTAAATAGCCATAACTCATCGCCTTCTGGAAAAACGGATAATCCGACTCCAAAACTTTAAGAGCAATCGCCTTATCATAAGCAGCAATGGCATTGCTGTAATCGCTAGACACAAAATAACCGTCACCAAGTCTTAGGTAAGCGTCATTTACTCTTAATTTGTCCTCTTTATTTGCGTTGATAAATTCTTGAAAATGCTCTGTAGACTTCGGATAATTTTTCAGTTTGAAATAGGTATAGGCCAAGTTGTAATCTATATGTTCCATTTCTGGTACATTGTCGGCCTCTGCCTGTTGTAAAAATTGCTTAAAGCCAATAAGTGCATCGTTGAAATTATTCAGCAAGTAATCTGTTTCTGCTTTCCAGTAAATAGCCCTAGCGGTAAACACAGAGTCTTTAGCTTCTTGAGCCGAACTGGAGAACATACCTTTAGCCTCGTTATACTTAGCCTCGTTGTACATTTCAATTCCGCGGTAAAAGGTCACTTTTTGATACGCTACCCTATTTTCGAAGCTGCGCTTTCCTTTCAAAAGCTCCAAAGCCTCTTCGTAATTTTTTGAAGTGATATAAGAGTCAATCAATAAAGTCTCCACCTCTTCCTTGTAAGCTGTATTAGGATATTTTTCCAGATAACCTGTCAATACCTGCGGCACGGATTGATAAGGATTTCCAATTTCATAACTGATCTTGGCATAATTCAACCAAGCATCTTCTTGAATTTTCAAATCGAAATCCATTTGAGATGCATTCCTGAAAGCATTCAAGGCTTCCTGCTTTTTATCCAAATTGATGTAGCTTTCACCTAAATGATAATAGGCATTTTGCGCCACACTATTTGTTCCGTCTATAATTTTATTGAACTCTGAAATTGCACTTTCAAAATCATTTTGCTTGTAATAAGCATAGCCCAACTGATAGTAATCTGTATTTGTCCACTTGCCTTTTTTGCCTTTATAAGCCTTTAAATAAGTAATGGCTTGATCATATTGACCCAAATTGAAATAACTCTCCCCAATGATTTTGGAAAGGTCAGACACTTCATCCCGATTCCCTTTTGCCATTTGGGCTTTGGCTAGTTCAATGGCTTTTTCAAAGTTTCCTAATTTAAAATTTAAATCCGCTTGGTAATAGGAAAGTTTTTCTTTGTAACCTTCTTGGTCGCTAACTTGATCAAAATATTCATTCGCGGTATCATAATCATCCCCTTCATAAGCCATATAACCAATATAATACTTGGCTTGTGACCCGTATGTTTTTGAATTGACCACACGGTTCAAATACTTTTGAGCTTCCACTTCTTCCTTAGTTGAATACAAGGAATACCCGTAGTTGAAATAGAAACGATCGCGCTCTGTACGCGAAATGCTGTTTTCTTCCACACGCTCGTACCACTTCCGTGCATACGAATATTTACCGTTTGCGAAATAGTAATCCGCCACATCCAAAAATGCCGTATTACGCTTGGTGCTCGTAGGGTAATTGTCCACAAACTGCTGCATTAAAAAATCAGCATTCTTTTGGTTTAATCGTACCGCACAATTGGCGATGTAATAGGCACAATCCGATTCCACCTGCTCATTACCCGACTGGTCCTTGACCTGATCGAACAATGTTTGGGAAGCTTGGTACTGTTTGTTGTTGTAAAGTGTGAGGGCTTTTTGGTAATCCACCAAATCGTTGGTGTAAATTGAAGATTCCTGTGCTTGTATATAAACGTTTAGCATCGCAAAGCTTGCTAAAGTGATTATTTTTTTGTGAGCCATTAAGTTCGTTTTTTTGATGTTCAAAGATAAATGAATCCTTATACTATAACGACGGATTTTACGTATAATTATAAACGGATTTATTAAAAATTACGTTTACAAAAAGAAGCTAAGCCCTTACATTTTTGAATAATTACAATTTTCTGTTTGACGAATTCGAGTTGATATTCAGCCCATAGACTTTGCAAAACATAAAATTTGAATTTTGAATTTTAAAACAATACATTTACAACGCTTAAAAAATACCCCACTACAAGATGTCCGAAATGGTTTTACAATTAAAAGACGCCTCTATTTTCCAAGGAGAAAATATGGTGCTCAGCAATGTGAATTTTGAAATGCACAAGGGTGATTTTGTGTATTTAATTGGAAAAACCGGAAGCGGAAAAAGTAGTTTTATGAAAACGCTTTATGGCGATTTGGAACTTACCAAAGGGGAGGGCTCCATCGTGGATTTTGACTTGAGAACGCTAAAGGAAAAGGACATTCCTTTCCTACGCCGCAAGCTTGGAATTGTATTTCAGGATTTCAAATTACTACCAGATAGAACCATCAATGGTAATTTGGAATTTGTTTTAAAAGCAACGGGGTGGAAAAACAAAAATGAAATCACGGAACGCATTGAAAAAGTATTGGACAAAGTAGGTATGAAGACCAAAGGGTTTAAATTTCCTCATGAGCTTTCCGGTGGAGAACAACAACGCATTGCCATTGCAAGGGCCTTATTGAACGAACCAGAACTTATCCTTGCCGATGAGCCTACTGGAAACCTAGATCCTCAAACCAGCATTGAGGTAATGGAAGTGCTGCGTGAAATCAACAAAAATGGCAACACCATCCTTATGGCTACACACGACTATGCCTTGCTTTTGAAATACCCAAGCAAGACCTTAAAATGTGACGAGAATAAGGTTTTTGAAGTGGTGCAGCGCAGGGGTTAGTTATTGAGATATCGCTTCATTTACTTCTTATAGATGTGAGGATTCTTCCTCACACCTTTCTTGAACAATTTTCGCAACATCATTCTTAAATTGGAATCTACATCCAATACAATATTTGTGAACTTATTTTCTGGTCTTCCCTTAAACTTAGTGACATGGAATTTATCTGTAGTTTTCAGGGGCGTATCACTAAAAAAATAATTCGAAATGCAACATCTGCTCTTGTCTACCGTCACTTTATTTACAGAGTGCCAAGAAGTGTCATGAGTGGCCATAACAACAAGCCTGTTAAACTTGCTCTCTACAACTAAAGGCTCCTTTTTTGGTCCATTTGGCCAAAGTTCTAAATGACCTCCAAAGTCAGTTTCCCATCCTGGGGTAACATAATACAACAAGTTAAATACTCTCCAACGCTCTCTTTCGGCATCATGTGAATTATCTAGATGTGGGTGTAAAAAATTGTTTTGAGCCATCAAAGATATACCCCCAGCATACAAAGACTCATCCGCAAATAGCGAAGGAGCGCCACAGATTTCCCCTACCAACTCCACAATATTTTTTTCTTGAAATGCGTAAATAACTTTCTCCAAAAGGGGATTGTGCTGGTTCATCTGGGCAGATACATGCTTATATTCCCTTAAGCTCTTCAACTCTCTCATTTCTGAAGAATCAGGAAACACATCATAGCATTGTTTAGCTAGCTCTTCTGGTAATAAATCATCGATATAAAAATATCCAATTCCAGACTTCGTGCTATTATAGCACGACATAAGATGTTCCTTTTCGCTATTTATTTTATCGTAAATTAATTTAGAAATATCGCTTGATGAAAGAGCTTCCATTAAAAGTATTTTAAAAAACATCGCAATTTACACCTTTTCACAAAAAGCCCTGTGAGATGGATTAAAAAATGTATTTTTGAGCATTATTTTCAAGAATGCTTTCCGTACTCATACCCACATATAATTACGCTGTATTTGAACTCGTAGAAGCCCTTTACAACCAATTGAAAGTTGCAAATATTGCTTTTGAAATTTTGTGCTTGGAAGATGGTTCAAATAATGACTTCATTGAAAAGAATAGAGCCATAGAGAATTTTAATAATACTAGACAGCTAATTTCAAACACCAATCTTGGAAGAACCAAAGCTAGACAGGTTTTATGCGATTCCGCCGAGCATGATTGGCTTTTATTTTTAGATGCCGATGTCATGCCCAAAAAGAGCAGCTTTATCCAGGAATACTTAGATGCTATACCTTTAGGTTCTGAAGCCATTTATGGTGGCATTACCTATAAAAGAGAAAAGCCTCTTCCTGAATATATGTTACGATGGAAATATGGCATTTCCAATGAAGAAGTAAATGCCAAAACCAGAAGTAAAAATCCTTTCAGAAATATAGTTTCCGCTAATTTTTTAATTAAGAAAACTATATTTTCAAAAGTAAACTCAAAAATGTCTCCCAACAGATATGGTTTTGACAAGTATTTTGGTTCTTTACTCAAGGACATGAATACAAAAGTTGTTCATATCAACAACGAAGTTTACCATTTAGGATTGGAAAACAGCAATACTTATCTACAAAAAAAGGAAGAGGCCACAGACACATTGCTCTATTTAATTAAAAATCAAAAAATTGCAAGCAATGACAATAATTTAATTGTTTTATTTTCCTTACTTAAACGCTTTAAACTCAACTATACCTTTGCTTATTTGTTTAAGCTAAATAGAAAAAGCCTTAGAAAAAATTTAACAAGCGGTAACCCTTCTATATCTTTATTACAGGTGTATAGAATTACTTATATGTGTTACAAAGATTTAAATAAGACATGACATCACCTTTTTTTTCAGTAATCATTCCTCTTTACAATAAAGAGAAACATATAAAGAATACCTTAAAATCCGTTATTAACCAAACATTTACAAATTTTGAGGTAATTGTAGTAAACGACGGCTCCACTGACAATAGTGCTGAAATAGTAAATTTCCTCGGAGATGGCAGAATAAAATTAATTAACAAAAAAAATGAAGGTGTATCCATAGCCCGAAATACAGGCATAGAAACGGCCTCTGCTCCATACATTGCTCTTTTGGACGCTGATGATTTATGGAATCCAAATTTCCTTTCAACAATATATAATACGATCCAAGCTTATCCCAATCAGTCTATTTTTTCTGCAGCTATTTCTTTTAAATATCGAAATAAGACTGTACCTGCTCAATATTGTTTCAAGAAATCAACTGAACCAATGGTTTTAGATTATTTCAAAAACAGTCTGAATCAGCCAATTTTACACAGCTCCAGTAGTGTATTCCAAAAAGATATTCTATACAAAATTGGATTTTTTGACCGCAAATTAACAACAGGAGAAGACACGGATATGTGGATAAGAATGGGCATTCATTATCCCATAGTATTTATAAGCGATATTTTGGTCAGCTACCTTTATGATTACAAAAGTTTATCCAACACTAATTTTGATTTAGAAGGCAAACCAAAATTTGATAAGTTTAAAATTGAAGAATTAGACAATAGCCACTTAAAGAAATTATTAGACAGAAATAGATTTTCAATGGCTATTTTAAGCAAACTACAGAATAACAATGACCGTTTCAGGTTCTATAAAAATGATATTTCTCTCAAAAACCTAAAAGCTCAACAACGCATTTTATTGTTTGCTCCTAGAAATATTCTAAAATTACTCCTTTACATCAAATCTGTGAAAGGCATAAAGCTTTACTATAAACCTTTAAAAGACAAGAACTCCTTATAATCTCTTATATAATCCTGCTCATCAAACTCATCCGAAGCCAATACCAAACATACAGCTCCTGAAGAAAAATTCTCGAGTTCCCTCCACATCCCTAATGGAATTAGAAGTCCTTTATTAGGTTTATTAAGCATAACCTTCTCTTTAGTTGCTCCATTATCCAAAACCACTTCAAAACTTCCACTTAGAGCTACCAAAAATTCATATTGTTCTTTATGCGCATGCCCACCTCGATAAGCCGCGCTCGGCACATCATATAAATAATAAACCCGCTTTATCTTAAAAGGAATGCAATCCTTTTCTATTACTGAAAGATTACCCCTAGGATCTTCAATTTTAGGAATGTCTATAATTTTAATGTTCATATATTTTATCTATCTCTCCAGAAGCTTTTAAAGCTTTATATTTTTTTATTGCCTTTAACCCTATGGCAAATTTTCTAGGCATTTCTCCAAAACCAATATACCTGTCCTTCCACATAAACACAGTATATTTCAACAGCCAAAGGTAACTTAAATCCCCAATGAAACGATACTTCGAAACCGTTCTTGCAGAAAATGCACTATCACTTCCCATCATCTTACCGGAAGTCAAATTAGGATGACTTACGATTTTCTTTGAGACATGGATCATTTTAATTCCTTTATCATAAGCATTTCTTAAAAAAACATATTCTTCACAACCTTCAAATTCTGCTCCAAAACCAAAATGACGATTATAATATATTCCATATTTTTTATAAGCCTTCCTATCAAAGGATATTACCCACGTATAAATTTTTGATAGAGTCTTTTTATTATGCACTCCTTCCTTGTAATAATTGGTATAAGCTTTCCCTTCCTCATTTAAAGCTTCAAAAGAAATCATTTGTGCATATGGATTTTTTAAATATGCCTCTAAAATAACCTCTCTTAGGTTTCGTTCATAAACTATATCATCATCAGCCATCAAACAAATATCACCAGTAGCATTTTTTATGGCTAAATTTCTGCTTTTAGGAACCCCAAACCCTACACTGTTAATAACTTTGATATGGTCATATTTGGAAAAAAGCAACTGCTCACCATTTGATTGATTTACAATTAAAATCTTGAAATCTCTATGGTTATTATTCTTAAACATTTGAGTTAAAAACTCTAATGACGTTCGGTTAACTGTCGAGATAAGAATTTCAATAATTGGAGATTTAATTTCCATAAATGGTTTTAAAACTAATGCGATTTAATATTTTTGAAACAAATGTAATTGTTTTATGCGAATATTATTGGTGGGAGAATTTAGTAGGCTTCACAACTCTCTAAAAGAAGGACTTACAAAATTAGGGCATGAAGTTATCTTAATGGGAAACAAAGATGGCTTTAAAGACTATCCTGTAGACATCTATATCAACCACTCTTTCCAAAATTGGTTTTTACATAAATTAAAAGTTGCACTATATAAATTTTCGGGTATTGATCTAGGGGGTTTGGAGGTATACCATAAAGCAAAAAAGCAGATTAAAATACTAGATTCATTTGATGTCATTCAATTCATAAATCAATCTACTTTCCAGCTTTTACCAGAAATTGAAATTAAATTAATAAAATTATTTCTTCAGAAAGGTAAAAAAACATTCTTATTATCTTGTAGCTATGACCACTATTGCATTTCTCACATCATGAACGGAGGGTTTAAATACAGCGTAATGACCCCCTATTTAAACAATCCTGCTTTAAAAAATGAATTCAAATTTCAACTTCAGTTTCTTGACAGTAGATATAAAAAGTTGCATGACTTTATTTCAAAAAATTTCAACGGGGTTATTTCTACTGACATGGATTATCACATTCCCCTAAAAGAAAAGGAAAAATATTTGGGACTAATCCCCAACCCCATCAATAACGACATTATTAAATATGCCCCCCTGAAAATAGATGGAAAAATCAAAATATTTCATGGTATCAACACCAATTCTGCCATCAAAAAAGGAAACCATTTTTTTTCTGAAGCCCTAAAAATTATAGACGAAAAATATAGTGATAAAGTTGAAATCAAAATTACCCATAGCCTCCCATACAAGGAATACATTAAACATTATAACGAATGTCATATACTACTAGATATGGTATATGCTTATGATCAGGGCTACAATGCCCTTGAAGCTATGGCAAAAGGCAAAGTAGTATTTACGGGAGCAGAACAAGAGTGGTTAGATTATTACAATCTAAAAGAAAACATGGTAGTTATTAATGCCTTACCTGATATTCAGTATTTAGTTAAGAAACTAGAATGGCTCATTTTAAATCCAGAGAATATCATTACAATTAGTAAAAATGCAAGAGCATTCATTGAGAAAGAACATAATTATATTGAAGTAGCTAAGAGATATCTCGAAACGTGGGAGACTAACTGAACAAAGACCGTTTAGTTAGATGGCGCATCATCCTTTCATGCTCGCCTTGCCAATCCCTTGAAATCTGTGTTTTCAATAATTTAGCAGGAATCCCTCCTATAAGAACATTTCCTCCCAACCCTGAGTAGTTTTTGTTACACAAAGTACTTGAAGCCACAGTACAATAATCTGGAGTAACAGTACCTTTAAAAATTAAAACCCTCCTTCCAATATAATTATACGCACCTAAAATTATAGGCCTATTGATCGGGTATTTTTCATTGGTTTCAAGATTAACCATTTGATGAAAATCCGTATCTATTACTTCCGATTCTGACCCAATTCTTGTAAAATCATTAAATGTAATTCTATGAGTACAAATTAGCTTAGCCATACTGGCCATACTAGCCATATTTCCTAAACTCAAAACAGCTTCGCTATCTACCAAGATAAAATAATCCTTTCCAAACTGAACCCTACCCTTACATATTATTTTTCCCCTTAAAACAATTTCCGATATTCCAATGCCTTTTGTCGTCATCTCATAAGGCTGACCGAAACCAATCATTCCTCGTTCTACAGGGGCATCAATAATAAACTTTCCTGTTAATTTTGAAAACTTAACAGGACCATAAAAAAACACCGGCAATTTTTTAGCTGTTTGAATCGGAAACATTTTAAAATTAAAATATAATGTCTTGATCCAGTTTACAGAAAAAAAGGATGCTTGCATCTTATAAACAATTCTAAATGGAATGATTATTCTTTTTAAAATTTTTATCATTTCTTATGTAAAAAATGCTTTATATATTCTATCAATCCAATTCGTTTATCCAATTCGTTTAGACTAAATATTGCAGAAATAAATGCTATTAATGTCATCAATGTGTACTTCAAAAATGGAGAAAAAACGCTAAAAATGACTGACATTGCACATAAAACAATTGAATATAAAAAAATTAAATAGAGTCCTTTAGGCAAAGATAAACCATAGCTTACCTTTGTAATAAAAAAGACACCTATAAAATGAAAAAAATAATATACAAGAAGTGCAATCCCCATTCCTGTTAGCCCCCAAAAATGATACCCAGCAATCTCCATACAAAAAAACAAAACATTAAAAAATATGGCTGTTTTTATAAATAGTTTTGAATCACCTTTTGCCAATATTACATACCCAATAGACCATGATAAGGCCTGAAATAATGTTGCCAAAATAGCCCAACTCAAATACCCTTCAATCACCAAAAACTGCTTAGAATACAACATGTTTATAATCAATGGAATAGCGATTAAAAAAATAAGTATGATAGGAGTTATTATAAGAATTGCGATAATAGCCTGTTGATAAACTATCATATTCATTTGAGTTCTATCATGAATAATGGCAGATAAACGAGGGAAATAATCAGTTCTCATTGCTTTAAATATAATCCCAACATAGGAATTAATAATCATATACCCTGCCATATAATATCCAACCTCATCAACACCTCCATAATAACTAATAAACACCTGTATTAAATAAGCTGTAAATAATGTAATCAACCCCCTTAAACTTATCATAAAGCCAAGTTTAAGCATGTGTTTCCCTTCTTTTATAACCTGTCTATAGCCGAGCCTAATATTAGTTCTTTCAATATTTTTTAAATAGGCCCTACTAATTAATAAGGCCAACAACGAAGAAGCTATAATTGTTGGCACAATGGCATCTATTTGAAAATAATAGTATAATGGAAGAGATAGTATTAATCCTAACAAATTGCCATAAAGACTAGCTTTTGCCAAACTCTTCAACTCCCTAAATCCTTGAAGTATTGCCAAATGTCCCTGAGCTAATTGTTGAAATAGCAAACTCACTGAAACCCAAACAAAAGCCAATGTATGTTTATAGTCACCAAACGCTAGCTTACTTAAAATTGGAGATAGCAGTATAGTTAAAACCATTCCTAAAAGCCCAGTAATCCAGAGTATCCGGTTGATTACTCCAACCGCGAATACAACTCTTCTTTTATCAGACTCTTCATTTGCTATTGAAATTTCCCTAACCGCTGTAGTATCAATCCCCATCTTTGAAAATTCACTAATAATATTTAGAGAACTATTCAAAAGTCCAATGATCCCCATCCCCAAGGGACCTAACCAAATAGCCACGAATTTAGACCTAATCAAAGAAATAACAATATTCATAACCTGTACACCCCCAAAAATAGATGTAGCTTTTAGAATTTGTTGATATGATCTTTTAGTAGTAGACATTAGTAATAATCCTAAATACCATTTCCATTTTTATCGGTAACAATACCAAAAAGAGAACTTCCAAACATCAACAATATCACTCCATAATGCATTAAATAACTCGCAAAATGCCCCATTACCGCGCCCTTTACCCCAAAATCATCAATCAAGTAAACACTGGAAAAATACAGCATCACCACTAGGAACAATTGGATAATAATGAAGTGGGTAAACATTTTCTTGGCCAGAAACTGAAAGGCTATGACGAAGGAAAGCACCTTGACAAAATCGCCCAACAACTGCCATAAAAACAAGCCTTCCACAGGCTGAAATTCTTCTGAAAAAATAATATCAATTAAAAAAGACCTTAAAAAATAAATAGACACCAATCCTAATCCGAAGACTGGAATTATAGATTTATAGAAACTAAAAACTTCAGCCCTGAACTCCGACTTATTATCAATTTCACTAAACCTTGGCAAAATATAAAGTGACATAAGAGAATTGACGAACATTAAATAATAATCCGAAATCCGGTTCATGGCTTCCCAATACCCAGCCTCCTTCAGACCAACTTTATCTATAATATAATTTCTAATAAGAATTGACACCAAAGGCAAGGCAAAAGTAGACACCAAAGCCATTAAAGTAAACGGACTGAATTTCTTTAGAATTTCAAAATTGACATTGGTAATTTTGATAGAACCTACCAAACTTCTCTGGTTCATAAAGCCCACAAATGTTATCAAGAATATCAATGAAGGTGCTATTACTGCAGAAATCAACGCACCGTCAATGTTATTTTGGTAAATCAGCAGCAAGGTTACCAGTAACCCTAAAATTTGACCAATAATATTAATGATAAGAAGGATCTTGTATTTGGAAAATCCGTTCATAATAGAAAAGCTGAACATATTCAGCGAATAGAACGGCAGTGCAAGAGCCATGATTTTTATGATATAAGCGTAATTATGAATGGACGAAAACAAAAAATCATTGATAGCATCTGCATTATAATAGCAAATAAATGCAATGAGCATCGTGGCTATAAATCCAAAATAATAGGCCGAAGACAATGTTTGACTAAGTTTAACCGCATCGTTTTTGAATTCGGCGATATACTTCACCAACCCCTTGTAAAACCCTAAAATAGAAAATGATTGAACTGCACTTAAGAAGTTTCTAATGTTTCCAATAAGTGCCAAACCTTCTACACCAATAAAAATGGCAATTGCCTTGGAAGTAACAATTCCCGCCAAAATTTTGGTAATGATTGTAGCGGAATTTAAATGGGCTACCTTAAATAAAACCTTTGTATTGATATAGTGCAGTAACTTTCTCAATTAGTAGGCATTTAAGATATCAATTACACGGCTTACCTCTTTATCCTCCATAACGGGGCTCATCGGGATACTTATCACTTTTTGATGTATTTGATCGGTTAATGGGAGTGACAAGTTACAAAAATTTATCAAGGCTTTTTGACGATGCGGCGGCGTTGGGTAGTGAATTAACCAACCAATGGCGTTATCATCCAGGTATTTTGAAAAATGATCTCTATTTTCAACCTCTACCACAAACACATGGAACACATGGTTATCACTTCCATCATAAAAAGGCAACTTTATTTTTGAATTATTGATCTCGGCAGAATATCGACGAGCAACACTACGACGTTTTTCATTATCCCTATCTAAATTTGGGAGTTTGGCATTTAAAAACATGGCCTGCAATTCGTCCATTCGGCTATTGAAGCCCACATATTCATTGACATACTTCTGCAATCCGCCATAATTTCTTAAAGCAGAAATACACTTTGCCAACTCCGAGTCATTAGTAACCACCGCACCAGCATCACCCAAAGCTCCAAGATTTTTACTTGGATAAAAGCTAAATCCAGCGGCATCTGACAAATTTCCAGCTTTTATACCTTTTGAATTGACCGCACCATGTGCCTGTGCGGCATCCTCAACTATCAACAAACCTTTGTCACTTGCCAAAGAAATAATAGCATCCATCTCTGCTAATTGGCCGTAAAGATGCACAACCAAAATAGCTCTTGTTTTAGGAGATAAGTGCTTTTCAATTTCCTCAACTGAAATATTATAGGTATTTCTATCTGGCTCCACAAAAACAGGAATCAAACCAGCATGCAAGACTGACAATATACTGGCGATATATGTATTAGCAGGCACAATAACTTCATCACCATCCTTTAGTTTCCCCAATTCCAAATAGCCCTTAAAAATCAGGGTAAGTGCGTCCAATCCATTTCCAACTCCTACACAATGTTTGGCACCACAATATTCAGCGAAATTAGCTTCAAACTGTTCAACGCCATTTCCTAAAATATAGTAGCCTGTATCTAAAAACTGTTGAAATTCAAAGTTGAATTTCTTCTCATATTCGGCATTTATTTTATGTAGATCTAGAAATTTAATCATGCTAATTTCAAACTATATATTTCCTGAAGATAAAGATTACACCCCAACTCTTCCTTTTGTTTTAAGAGCCCCGGATTATAGCCTTGTTCGAAGCTATCATCCATAACGGTTCCCATAGAAAAATAGTGTTTCCCTTTTTCTTGGAAATGTTTTATTAAGTGTATGAACAAATAATCAAATGCCCGTAATTTTTCACCTTCTTTGGTAGTTGCTCCATATTGCGATTTTACGACCAATTCATTCTCAAATATGGTGATTCCAGCCAAAATTCTATCCTCATAAAAAATATCAAATTGCCTAATATTATCAGGAAACCTCTCCCTTAACAACTGAATCTCTTCTAAACTATGTACGGGCTTTGTATCAAACTTACTTTGTAAACGTGGCTGTAATACTTCGTTCCAGAACAGAGAAAAGTCTGTGCTTTCTTTAATTACAAACTTCATATCACTATTTCGTTTGTAATGCTTAAGCTTCGTTTTGTGAATTGATAAAGGATGAGCATAATCAACGGCCAATACCATAAATGTCTTGACTAAACTTGCTCCTTTATTTTGAAGCATAAAAGTCATTTCATTGGCTGCCGATTTGCAATAAAAAGAAGGCAAAGTTTTCACATTAAACTGTTTTACCCCTTGTTTTGGCAAAAACTCCAAAATGGCACTTATCATCTCGTTTACCTGCTCAAAACCAATATTGGGTTCCAAAAGTAATCCTCCAAAAGTCAAACCCTGATGTGAATGCAATACTTCCCCGACTCTATTTCCCGGTAACAGAGCTTTTAGAACACCGTGCTTAAATACCAAAAGAGAAAAATCATGGAACCTATCACTATGATATTCCATAAAATTTCTATGGAACAAAAAAGTGGTGTTTTTTGCCTTAGCAACAAAATTATTCCAAACATCGAAGTCGTTTGGAGTATATAATCTTACGGTAAATTTCAAATCTTTGTTTGGTTAGTTCAAGGGTCCTAAAACTCGAAAATCACGCTTATTGCATGACTACTCATAACACTTTTCAAAGATAATATTATTTCGATGGCTTAGTTAACGGACCTTTGTAGAATTTAAGTTTTCCTTTTGAAGAATAAATAATAAAGGTTGATAAGCAGAATTGCAGCGTTGGTCACGATAATGGGCCATGCTGTCTGCAACATAAACCCATAAATTACAAACAGTGCACACCCAACGGAATTAATAATGCGCAACTTAACCAAATCCTTCATGGTAAAAGACAGTAACAATCCAGCTGAGGCCAGATAACCCACCCATTCAGTAAAGCTCACTCCCAAAAATTCCATAATCTTAAATTGATTGTTTAAGATAGTGAAAAAAGTTGAGTATTAAACACCTATACAACCTTTCAAAAAACCACTTAAAAGTATTTCATCTTTAAATTTAAAGTTTTGATTATTCATTCTACTTTTGCTCTAGCTCACTATTTGTGATCAAAGATCACTACAAACCACCTCTGGATTTATGATAATGCCCAAAAAGCTCACAAAAGAAAATTTAGTTATTTCAATCCTGTTTACAACTGTTTTAGTTTTTGTTCTTTCAAAACCTGCCATATATTCCCCCGATACTTATTCATTTTTAAGAGCGATGCCTCAAAGACATCCTTTGTATGTTATTTTTTTAAAAGCACTTTCGAATGTGATTCCCAATAAATCACTTTTCGATTTTTCAATTGTCCTCATACAAGTTTTAATGGGACTGTTATCCGTTTTTATATTTATAAAAAAAATTTCGAGTATACTTCAGCTAAACCTACCAGAAAGATCAATAATATTCGCTTTACTATTATTTCCCTTTTTTCCTCCTCTTTCAGTAGCTAACAACATATGCCCTGAGGGGTTAAGCTATTCCTTTTATTTACTATTCTTAATCCTAGCCCTGGATATTACTATCAAAAAGAATACTAAACATTTAATATATTTTATTGGCACTTACGTTTTACTAGCCCTAACGAGAGGACAATTTATCATCTCTACACTCATTTTTATTGTTCCTTTTTTATCGCAACTTAAGACCAAACCATTTAGCATTACCTTTTTAAAGCAACTGTCATTATTTGTTTTAGCTCCAATATTTGTCATATTAATAGACAAAAGCTACCACAAATTAAAAGATGGATATTTTAAAACTACCCCTTATGGGTTTGTTAATGCATCTGCGTTGGCATTTTATGTGTCCAATGAAGACAATTCAAATTGCTTCCAAGACAAAAAAGAAAAGGATATTTTTTTAAGGAGCATTAAAACGCTTGATGACAAAAAGTTGTTAATGTCCAACCAAAAAGCAATTACGGATAAAGAAAAGTATTATTTTTTTCACACCCACGTCCCCCCCATTTGCAATAGAACGATTCATACAGAAACTATTAATTTTTTCAAAGAAAAAGTCATCCTAACAGATGAAAAACAAAAAGACGCCTACGCCCTTTTTAATTCAGAAGCAGCTTTAAAAAACATAACCCTAAAACTCATAAAAGTTAATTTCCAACAATGGATTAGAATGTATTTCCAAAATATGAAATATGGTTTTAAATCTATTTTCTTGTTGCTTTTTATTATAGGGGTATTCTGTTATAGCTCGATTAAACTTTTTTATAATTACAACAAAAAATATGCGTTACTATTTATTTTCTCTTCACTAACCCTATCCAATGCAGTATTGGTAGCATTTGCCAGCCACTCAATTATGAGATATCTGTTTTACAACTACATTTCAATCTTACTTATTTTTATATTGATTTTTAAGCTCCTTAGTAAAAATGAAAAATCCATTTGAACTATCTATCGTTATGCCTTGCCTAAACGAGGCAGAAACTTTAGAGACTTGCATTAATAAAGCGAACCTGTTTTTTTCAAAAAACAATATAAACGGGGAGATTATCATTGCTGACAATGGTAGTACTGATGATTCCATTCAGATTGCAGAAAGGTTAAAGGCAAAGATTGTCAACGTAAAAGAAAAAGGTTATGGAAGTGCCTTAAAAGGCGGCATTGAAGCTGCCCAAGGCACCTATATAATCATGGGTGATGCCGATGATAGCTATGACTTTGAATCTCTTTCACCCTTTTTAAAAGAGCTTCGTAAAGGAACTGATCTAGTTATGGGTAACCGATTTAAAGGAGGCATAAAAAAAGGCGCGATGCCTTTTCTCCACAAGTATTTAGGCAACCCTGTTTTATCATTCATAGGAAGGCTCTTTTACAAAATCGACATTGGAGATTTTCATTGTGGTTTAAGAGGTTTTTCTAAAGAAGCATTCGAAAAAATGGATCTAAAAACTCCAGGAATGGAATTTGCATCAGAAATGATTGTGAAATCAAAATTGAAAAATCTAAAAATCACCGAAGTTCCAACAGTGTTACATCCTGATGGAAGAAGTAGAAAACCTCATTTAAAAACTTGGAGTGATGGCTGGAGACATTTACGGTTTTTATCGCTCTATAGCCCAAATTGGCTTTTCTTATACCCCGCCATATGCCTAATGTTTTTTGGCATATTAAGCTCCTTAATACTCATTATGAACCCTGTTCATTTTAAAGACGTTGTTTTTGATATACACACTCTTTTATATACCTCTAGTACAGTATTAATCGGATTTCAATTTTTTGTTTTCTACTGTATGACCAAAATTTATGCAGTTGAAAATGGTTTGTTACCAAAAAGCAATCGCTACGACAAATTATTTAAATATATCAATTTAGAACGCGGGTTGATATTAGGGGGATGTGTATTCCTTTCGGGAATTATTTTAAGCTTCTACGGGGTGTCAATATGGGAACACACAGGCTTCGGGAATTTAAATCCCACTAATACTCTAAGAGTAATTATACCTGCAGTTTTCACGATGCTACTAGGCATTCAAATCATCTTGTTCAGTCTATTTTTCAGCATATTGGGATTAAAGAATAATCGCTAATTATAAAATAAAAATACGATCTAAAAAAAAGCGAAACCTTTAAAGGTTTCGCTTTTTAAAATGATGTTTTGTAGCATCTATATATTAGATATTCTTATTACGCTTACGCTCTACTTCAGTCAATAAAATTTTACGGATACGTAAGTGGTTGGGAGTAACCTCTACATACTCATCCTTTTGGATGTATTCCAAGGCTTCTTCCAAAGAGAATTTAATAGCAGGTACAATTCTAGCTTTATCATCCGCTCCAGCCGAACGTACGTTACTTAATTTTTTCGTCTTGGTAATGTTAACTGTCATATCATCTTGACGGGAGTTTTCTCCAATTACCTGTCCTTCGTAAATATCTTCTCCTGGATCTACAAAGAATTTACCTCTATCCTGTAACTTATCAATTGAGTAAGGAATTGCTTGCCCTTTTTCCATAGATACCAACGATCCATTTTGACGCTCAGGAATTCCTCCTTTTAAAGGTTGGTATTCTTTAAAGCGGTGCGCCATAATAGCCTCACCTGCTGTAGCTGTCAACAATTGATTACGTAAACCAATAATTCCACGAGATGGCACCATAAATTCAATCACCATACGATCTCCCTTAGCTTCCATACTCAACATTTCTCCCTTACGCATGGTCACTAATTCAACTGCCTTACCAGAAACGTTTTCTGGCAAATCGATGGTCATCTCCTCTACTGGCTCACATTTCTCACCATCAATTTCCTTGATGATTACCTGTGGCTGTCCAATTTGAAGCTCATACCCTTCGCGACGCATGGTTTCAATCAACACAGATAAGTGAAGTACCCCACGACCAAACACCAAAAACTTATCGGCACTATCAGTTTCCTGAACACGTAAGGCCAAGTTTTTCTCCAACTCTTTTGTCAAACGTTCTTTAATGTGACGAGATGTTACAAACTTTCCGTCTTTTCCAAAGAAAGGAGAATCGTTAATAGTAAACAACATACTCATTGTTGGCTCATCAATGGCGATGGTTTTTAAAGCCTCTGGATTTTCAAAATCGGCAACAGTGTCTCCAATTTCAAAACCTTCTAATCCAACAATAGCACAGATATCTCCAGTTTGTACGTGATCTACTTTTACACGCCCAAGACCTTCAAAGACATGAAGTTCTTTAATTTTATTTTTAACCACAGTTCCATCACGCTTTACCAACGAAATGTTCTGTCCTGCTTTCAATTCACCGCGAGTCAAACGTCCAATAGCAATACGTCCCGTAAAGCTTGAGAAATCCAAGGACGTAATCAACATTTGAGTAGTTCCTTCATCAAATTTTGGTGCAGGAATATGTTCGATTACCATATCCAATAATGGTTCGATGTTTTCAGTCTGGTTTTTCCAGTCATCACTCATCCAGTTGTTTTTCGCCGAACCATAAACTGTTGGGAAATCCAACTGCCATTCTTCCGCCCCAAGTTCAAACATCAGGTCGAATACCTTCTCATGAACTTCTTCCGGAGTACAGTTTTCTTTATCTACTTTATTTACTACCACACAAGGTTTCAAACCAAGGTCAATAGCTTTTTGCAATACGAATCTTGTTTGCGGCATTGGCCCTTCAAAAGCATCTACCAACAACAACACACCATCGGCCATGTTAAGAACACGCTCTACTTCTCCACCAAAATCGGCGTGACCAGGAGTATCAATAATATTGATTTTAGTGTCTTTGTAAGTTACGGACACGTTTTTGGAAGTAATGGTGATTCCTCTTTCACGTTCCAAATCGTTATTATCCAAAATAAGATCTCCTGTGTTTTCGTTTTCGCGAAACAGTTGACAGTGGTACATGATCTTATCAACCAAGGTTGTTTTACCGTGGTCTACGTGAGCAATAATTGCTATGTTTTTAATATTAGCCATAATGACGCCTTATTTTAAGCGTGCAAAGGTACATTAAATTCCTTTGGAAAAAGGAATTATCATTAATTATTAGCATCCTATCATATAATTTTTCAACGTCTTCAACTTAGCTCCCAACCATCCAAGCAACCAATTGAATGTAAACATCTTAAAACTTCCATCATTCTATTAAAGATTTATTAATTTAGTTAATTCTATGTTAGAATAATCCAAAAACAGGGGTTCAATACGTATATTTATAAGAAGAATGACCTACCATAAATCACTTCACCTACTTAACATCAAGAAACAATTCACATTTTAGTCAAAAATGAACCTAATTCAAAAATATTCGAAATTCATCCCCTACCTATATTTTCTATCTGTGATTGCATTTTGGTTTACAGACGTTAATAGACATCTAGGCATTGAGGCCTACCCTATTTTAATCTTCGCCTTACCCTTTGTATGGCAGCTCATAAAGCCAAGTAAACAACTCAACTTTTCATTGGGAATTACCTTTGTATGCCTGTCCTCTTATATGATTTGGGCCTATCTCTCAGATGCACTCAATATCATTCAATTTTCAGGTTTCATAAAAAGATTTGTGCTTTATAGCGGACTCTTTGTTTTTGCCAATTTTATCATGTCTCTTTGGATGATACGAAACAGTATTAAAAAAAGCTTTTAAATATGTATCTTTGCGGCTTAATTTAGAAAAATCAAGCAGATGAAACTCAGCGATGTCCCTAAGATAAAACACACCAATTCAAACAATTTCTTCTTATTGGCTGGTCCATGTGCCATTGAAGGCGAAGACATGGCAATGCGTATTGCAGAAAAAGTGGTTGGCATTACCAACAAATTGGAAATTCCTTATGTGTTTAAAGGAAGTTTCAAAAAGGCCAACAGAAGTAGAATTGATAGTTTCACGGGTATTGGAGATGAAAAAGCGCTTAAGATTTTACAAAAAGTTTCCAAAGAATTTGACATCCCAACCGTAACCGACATTCACGAGATTTCAGATGCTACCAAAGCTGCCGAATATGTAGACGTGCTTCAAATTCCTGCTTTTTTGGTAAGACAAACTGATTTAGTAGTTGCTGCTGCTGAAACTGGCAAGGTGGTCAACCTTAAAAAAGGACAGTTCATGAGTCCTGAAGCCATGAAACATGCAGTGCAAAAAGTTATGGATTCTGGAAGTGACAAAGCTTGGATAACCGATCGAGGTACTATGTTTGGCTATCAAGACATGATTGTTGACTTTAGGGGCATCCCAACCATGAAGCAATACGCTCCTGTGGTGTTGGACGTAACGCATTCCCTGCAACAACCCAACCAAACGGCTGGTGTAACAGGTG
Organism: Mangrovimonas sp. sgz306409; assembly: GCF_059735265.1. Taxonomy (NCBI): domain Bacteria; kingdom Pseudomonadati; phylum Bacteroidota; class Flavobacteriia; order Flavobacteriales; family Flavobacteriaceae; genus Mangrovimonas; species Mangrovimonas sp. sgz306409. The sequence continues at coordinate 365,804 of NZ_JCAPEU010000003.1, read as the reverse complement.
GAAGACCAGATATGATTGAAACCATTGCCCGTGCTGGAGTTGTAAACAACGTTGACGGTTTATTTATTGAAACACACTTTGACCCCGCTAACGCAAAAAGTGATGGAGCCAATATGTTGCATTTGGACAACTTGGAAAACCTTCTTACAAACCTTGTCGCAATCAGAAAAACAATTAACTCTTTATAAGGTCCCGATTAATGAGAATACGCACAATTCCTTCATTATTGGGGGTACTTGTTGCTTTGTGCTCTACAGTAGCCCAAGCACAAACTGCAGATACCATTAAATACACAGCTTCCCAAAAAGGGAAGCTCTTTTTTAGTTGGGGAGGCAACAGGGAAGTCTATTCAAAATCAGACATTCATTTTAAAGGTGAAAACTACAATTTCACGATAAAGGATGCCACGGCCCACGACAAACCAAAAGGCTGGCATATCGATTACATCAACCCTACACGCATCACCATTCCGCAAACAAATGCCAAATTGGGCTATTTTGTTTCCGACCATTATTATGTTTCCATAGGTGTGGACCATATGAAATACGTTATGGAACGTGACAAAACCAGAACAGTTGATGGATATATCAATTTACCGGCTTCTGAGGAAGGCTCACAGTACAACGGGATTTATGATAATGAAGAATTTTTGGTGTCTGCCGACTTTTTAAAATTTGAACATACCAACGGATTGAATTATGTGTATGTTGAAGTTGGTAGATCTGATGATATTTCATCTATTTTTCATCTTCCAAATACCGATAAATTCCAAATCAACTTGATGGAAGGCATAGGCGGCGGTGTTCTATACCCTAAAACCAATACCACATTATTGAACAAAGACCGTTATGATGAATTTCATATATCGGGATATGGTTTTTCAGTAAACGCAGGTATCAACTTTACGTTCTTTAAATACTTTTTCATTCAAACAGACGTAAAAGGGGGCTATATTAATATGCCAGATATTAGAACTACAAGCAATGTGAAGGAAAGTGCCTCCCAGCACTTTTTCTTCTTGCAAAACATTATAGCTGTTGGTGGGATTTTCAGAGTTTAGGTTCCGAACCTCCCACTTCACATTTTATTGATTTACAAGAATTGTTATAATTTTGTAACTCTTAAGCCAAACAAAAGATCATGATTCAAATTAGAGAAGCTACCAAAGAAGACATTCCGTTTATTACAGCACTTTTTAGGGATACCATCCAGAATGTTAACAGTAAGGACTATTCTGAAAAACAGATAGAAGTTTGGGCTTCAGGTGCCAATGATATCGAAAAATGGGAAGAACGCATTGAGTCCCTTTATTTCATTGTTGCCGAACAGAATGACACCATCACAGGCTTTGCCTACCTTAAAAACGGTAATTATCTAGACGGCCTTTTTGTACACAAAGATTACCAGCGCCAAGGCATAGCCTCCAAACTTTTAAGAGTTATGGAATCTTATGCCATTGGAGAAGGCTTTGAAGAGATGCGCTCAGATGTTAGCAAAACAGCACTCCCCTTTTTCGAGAACCATTATTTTGATGTCATCAAAAAACAGAAGAAACCTTTTAAAGGCATCGTGTTCCAAAACTATTTGGTGAGTAAAGCTTTATAAGCTTTTGATCATTGATCTCTACTTAGGTCTATTACTATAATCTTTCATTTCTTAAACCTCTAGATTTTTTTTCAAAAAAACATAGTTCAAAATTGAAATAAATTTATTTACTTTGTTTTTCAAAGTACTTTTACATGGAATCAAAAGATTATCTAAAAGACATTACCGAAATTAAAAACCTAATGAACAAATCCTCGCGATTTATTTCATTAAGTGGCCTCTCTGGAATTCTCGCTGGTATTTACGCCCTAATTGGAGCCAGTGTTGCCTATTGGCTCGTTGCCAATTCCGATAGGGAATATCTAATATTGGATGGAATGATTTTCAAATTGGTGATGTTAGATTTGTTCCTGATTGCCTTTTTAAGTGCGGTTACAGGTGTGATCCTAACCACAAGAAAAGCTAAAAAAGCAGGTGAAAAAATATGGGATGGCGCTTCCAAAAGATTGGTCATAAATTTTTTGATTCCTCTGGTAGTAGGCGGTATCTACATCTTGATAATTTTGGGTCAACAAAAATATGGTCAAACTGGTGCTCTAATGCTTATTTTTTATGGACTGGCATTAATCAATGCTTCCAAATATAGTATAGGAGATATTCGCTATTTAGGTTTCGCCGAAATAATTTTAGGCTTAATTTGCGCCCTATATCCTGGTTATGGTTTTTGGTTGTGGGTCATTGGCTTTGGCCTTATGCACATCATTTACGGTACTTGGATGCATTTTAAATATGACAGAGCATAGGTTTTGAGCATTATCAACAACATAAATAAGGTCTTTGACCATAGAATTAGGCTGGGCATTATGTCCATTTTAATGGTCAACGAATACGCCGATTTCAATACCTTAAAAGAACTTCTCGGTGCTACGGACGGGAATCTTGCCAGCCATACCAAGGCTCTGGAAAAGGCAGAATACATAAAGGTGGAAAAGCAATTTATAGGAAGAAAACCTAACACACGCTATTCGGTGACAAAACTTGGCAGAGCCGAATTTCAAAAGCACATCGAAGCCCTTGAAAAATTGATCAATAAACAATAACATATTTTTTTATCAACTTACTTTGAATTTCAAAGTACTTTAAATACTCAACCATGGAACAACTACAAAAACTTCAACCGAACAAATTTGGCAATTGGCTAAAAACCTCCATTACAGCACGCATGCTCATGGTAGGCTTCTTGGTATTGATTTTATTGATTCCCCTTTCATTTATTGAAAGCCTCATTTTTGAACGCTCCATGCGGCAACAGGATGTAGTCAACGAAATCAATGACAAATGGGGAAACCACGTGATGATTTACGGCCCAATTTTAAAACTCCCCTATAAAACCTATTCGGAAACAAAAACTTTCAATGAACAAACAAAAACCTATTTTACCGAAACGACTTCAGAAATAAAATATGCCTATATCTTTCCTGAATCCCTAAAATCTGATGTAGATGTCGATTCTAAATCTTTGAACCGAAACAATTATGAATCGGCCGTCTACACTGCTAATATGGATTTCAACGGAAATTTTCCAATCCCCAACCTTAAAATAAAAGACATCAAGGATGAGGACATCTTGTGGAACAAAGCCACAATTCTTATTAAAACGTCCAACTTAAAGGGTATTAAAAATGAAATGTCTTTAAAATTGAACGACAGCATCTATTCTTTCGAAACCAACTTTAAATCCAATTCTAGAAATAGCACGGAACTGGATGAATTGGAGTCTGGATTTTTAAAAGAAACGGATGTCCCAAAATCTGCCAATACCAATTTCAGTTTCCACATGACCTTTAACGGAAGCCAGAACATTCAGCTCATTCCAATTGGAAAAACAACAAGCATGCATATGACCTCCAATTGGGCCAACCCCAGTTTTATTGGCAATTTTCTTCCCAACGACGAAACAAAAACAATTACAGACGAAGGTTTTGAAGCCGATTGGAAAATCCTGCATATCAACAGGGCCTTTTCACAACAATACCTTAATAACGTTCCAGATTTACAGGAATTTGCCTTTGGCACCAAGTTTATCGTCATGGTTGACGAATACCAAAAAAGTGAGCGCTCGGCCAAATATGGCTTCCTTGTCATCGGGCTAACCTTCCTCATTTTCTTCCTGATCCAAACCATGAGTAAAATTAATATACACCCATTTCAATATTTAATGATTGGTTTGGCACTCACCATGTTTTACACCTTGTTAGTGTCCATTTCGGAACACAGTAATTTCCTGAAGGCTTATTTGGTAGCAGGTATTTCGGTGGTAACTCTTATAACACTGTACTCCAAATCCATACTCAAAACCTTTAAGTTCCCAATTTTTATTGGATTGAGCCTTACTGCGCTTTACACCTTCATCTATGTCATCATTCAATTGGAAAACTATGCGCTTTTGGTTGGCAGTATTGGACTGTTTATCATTTTGGCAACCGTCATGTTTGTATCCAGAAAAATTGACTGGAATAACGGATAATCTTTTCCCCAAAAACAACTCCTGTTCCCTTCATCCCATTGAAGGGACGGGAGTTTTAAAACCTACCACATAATGAAAACATACAGAAAACAACTTATCCATTGGCTCTTTGAAATATCAAAGACTATCTACACACGAATTTTCAAACATCATGAACCATGGGGCATTACTACAAATCAACTCCTCCAACTCCCTGAAGCTTCCTTCGGCAGACACTTGGGCGAATTTTTAAACCAACACGGTTTTGAATTGATTCCAAAAGTGGAACGTCACGATTGCTACCATGTTTTGACAGGATACGGTATTACCGTAGAAGATGAAATAGCTTTACAATATTTAAGCTTTGGCAACGGCAAACAAAGCCCCTATATGTACGGCGCCATTTTGTTGGGCACCCTAATTCTGCCAGATTATTTAGGCTACTATTTAGATTCCTATACCATTGGCAAAAAAGCCAATACATTTCATAACTTAGATTTCAAAAAGCTACTGAATATAGACTTAACCATCTTACAGGGTGCATTTTTCCTTAGATCTCATTCACCAATAAAAAACATATGACACTAACATTCCATAAATCATACTTTTTCCTAACGCTGTTGCTATTTGCAGTTGAAACACTCATTGCTACCAACCTAGAAACTGGCTTCATCCGCCATACCTTTGGAGATTTTTTAGTTGTAATCCTCCTGTACTGTTTAGTTAGAAGTTTTACAAAGCTAGCCATCTTTCCAACAGCCATATTGGTATTAGCAGTTTCCTATATCATTGAAATATTGCAAGCCTTCCACTTGTTGAAATTGCTGAACTTGGAACACAGTGCACTCGCCAAATTAATCCTAGGCAATACTTTTAATTATACCGATCTCATGGCATATTCCTTAGGCATTATTACCGTAATAATTGTTGAATTTAAATTGCTTACCAATGAATAATATTAAATACTTGCTGTTTTCTCGATTCAAGATTATAGTGCTACCCATAGTGGCAGCCACTTTAAGCATAATCCTCCTAATGGTTCGGATGAAACTCACCTACTCCTTTTACTTTCTGTTTTTGGTCTGGAATCTATTTTTAGCCATAGTGCCTTTTGCGATTTCCACCTATATGAGAAGTCTGAGTCAACTCAACAAATTTGGCACACTTATAGGATTTGGCATTTGGTTACTCTTCGTCCCCAATGCCCCATATATCATCACGGATTTGTTCCACCTCAAAAATAGCAGTCATGATATTCTGTGGTTGGATGTATTGGTAGTAAGCTCTTTTGCGTTAACGGGAGTACTCCTGTTTTTCCTTTCCTTATTGGATATAGAATTGATTATGAAACGTTATTGGCAAAGCAAGACCATTTCCTTCTTAATGTTGCCACTTTTCTTTGTTATTAGTTTTGGAATGTACTTAGGTCGCTATTTACGCTTCAATTCTTGGGAAGTGCTACAACATCCTCTTACCATTTTCAATGATATTTGGAGTATTCTTGCACATCCCAATCAGCATCTCAGCGCATGGACCTTTACCATAAGCTTCGGGATCTTTTTAGGAATAGGTTATTGGCTTTTTAAAAGTATTAGAAATGCCAATTAGTCGGCTCTGTTTTTTTCTTGGATATTTCTAACAATAGAGGTGGCCAGTTTTCTAGGCATGATACGTGGAAGTGTTGCCAAAAACTTATTGAATCCACCAGGAATGGCCACAGATTTCCCTTTATTCATTGCTTTATAACCATAGGCAGCAACGTCTTTGGCTGTTGCCATATTAAAAGTGATTTTATTCTCCGAAGTTCCTTCTGAAACCACTTGTTGAAAAGACGTTTTCGTAGGGCCAGGACAAAGTGCCGTAACCGTTACTCCGGTTCCCTTGAGCTCATTAGCAATGGCCTCTGAAAAAGACAAAATGTACCCCTTGGTAGCGTAATATAATGACATTAAAGGCCCTGGTTGAAAACCTGCTAAAGAGGACAGGTTTAAAATCTTCCCTGATCCTCGAGCCACCATACCTTTTAGTATAAGTTTGGTTAAATGCGTGGTAGTAACCACATGAAGGTTCAACATTTTGGCTTCACGGTCCCAATCGGTTGTGGCAAAAGTACCGAACAATCCAAAACCGGCATTGTTTACCAGCACATCTATTGCAGTATCTCCAAGTTCAGCCACAATTTCTTCAGAGATATTGACTTGGCTCAAATCCTTCAGCATTACGCGGACATTGGCATTATACTTCTTTTCCAACGTTTCTTTTGCCTGCTTTAAATTATCTGCATTGATATCTACCAACACCAAATTATATGTATCCTTTGCAAACAGCAATGCCAATTCATATCCCAATCCTGAAGCTCCGCCTGTTATCAATACCGTTTTAGCCATTATATCTTTAATCTATTTTTAGCCAGTTATGCATGTTACTATTTTAACCTCCAAGATCAATTTAGATGAACACTTGTTCTCGATACATTTTTTCTCCATTACATTTCGAAAAAACACTCGAACTGACGTATTTTATACTTCTATTTTTACAAAGAATTATTTCCCATCCACATAGTCCTGCAAATAAGCAAACCTTTCGGTTAACTTACCATTCTCAGTCACCTTTGCTCGCTGCAAGATACCATCTTTATCGGCATTAAAAAACGCAGGCAACACATACTCCAAAAACAAACTTCCAAAACCTTCGCTGGCATCTTTAGGCAATTCGCAAGGCAAATTATCTACCGCCATGACAGCGATAGCTTTAGGGTCTTTATAATCGATTTCCATTTCGGTTTGTGGTTCGTAACCATAAATTGGCTCTGCAATGGTAGATGGCCTAATAGTAGTTGCCACTGGTCCATCGATATCGCAACTAATATCGGCCACTACTGAAATATTGAAATCCTTGGATTTGGCATCCTTCCGAGTAAACAAATAAGGCGCGCCATCTCCATAGAAATGTCCAGCAATAAAGAAATCGGTGACTTTGGCAAAGCGCATAAAGTTGGATTCATAGGCTTCTGGATGATTGAAAAAGTCCAAATTATCAATCACTTGTCCATCCTTGCGCTTGTTATAATCCAATACATCAATAACACAATACACAGGTTTATCAAAAGTTTGCTCTAAATAGGCCGCTACCTCAACCTGTTTAATGTTCATGGCATCCAACATTTCCTTGGCACCTCCTGCCACCTTACCACTTCCTGTAAGCAAAATTTTTATTGGCGGTAAGGCAATGGTATTAAGCTGTGCTATCAAAGCCTGTTGGTCTGCCAAGGTCTCGGCTTTAGGTAAATTCCAAGCATCATGTTTTAGGCCCCAAGCCCTAAATCCATTATAGGCCCCAACAATGCCTGCATAACGTCCAAAACCTATGAGTCGTGCGCCATTTTCCCTAACAATGGTTTCGTGGTCATAAAGCGTGATGTTCTTTTCCAAAATGGAACGCAGCAAATCCCTGTTGTAAGGTTGCTTTTTAATGGTATGTGAAAAGAAGAAATAGGATTTATTGGGTATCAGGTTGTCTACAGGTACTTCCTTTACTCCAATCAATACATCACAATCGCTAACATCGTCAACCACCTCAAATCCTTGACTGCGATATGCCTCATCTGGAAACACCCTAATATTGGAAGCTTCCACTTTAAAAGTGGCCTGAGGGAATAACTGACTCGCTGTTTTTAGGGTTTCGGGCGAAAAAACCACACGTCTATCCGGTGGTGATTTGCGCTCCTTGATGATGGCAAATTTCATAGCAATGAAGCATTTAAGGTAACTGACACATACCGCTTTGGTATAATGATTGCACGAAAATAAGTGGAATAGTATGGTTATACAAACTTTTTAATAACTTTGCATCCGCGTTAAGGATTGAGCAATTTGTATGAGCTCTTTTTGGGAGAAGCGCCCAAAAAAGCGAGTTGCGAAAGCCTGCCCCGTAAGGGGAACGCCCACTTCTCGACCAACTCTAGAAGTGACATGATTACCTTGGGGTCGACTGGTTTTGACAGCGAGATTAATTAAACGGTAAGCACGTCGTGTAATGACTTTGAAACACGTAAAAGGCTAGGTCAAACTTTTAAACGGCGAGAATAACTACGCTTTAGCTGCTTAATCTGAATTATAGTAAGATTTGCCTAGGTACACAAGGTGTACAAGCTAAATGTCTCCGGAAAGCCTTGATTGACGGCGTTCCATTTTGAGGCATCGTAAATGTCAATATAGAAGGTAGGGCGCTTTGACCTGCTTTTGAAATTAAAAAAGATAAGTTGTCGCTAGGCTGTCTTTAGCCAGGTTGCAATCGAAAACACAAAAAAAGACTAAGCGTGAAGAAAGCTCTTTAGTTACTTGTTTGGACGAGAGTTCGATTCTCTCCGACTCCACCAAAACATCCCAGACCCTCTGTTTTTACAGGGGGTTTGTTTTTTAATGGATAAATTTATGAAAATAAACAAACTTTTATGGCCTTTAGAAATTGTTATTTCCATTATTACCCTAGCCTTAGTAATCATTGCTCTTACAGATGTTTGGCCAAACAATCCGTTTATCAAATACAAATTTTTGATAGTCATTTTCTCCATTGCCTATAATAGATCCCTTATAAAAGCCTATAAAAACCGAAACTAGAGCCCGTGTTTGTTGCTCTAGCTGTTTAATGGTAGTATCTTTGCAAAAATTTTTACCAAACAAATATGAAAACAAAACTATTTACAGTAGTTGGCCTATTGTTGAGCGGTATGTCTTTTGCACAGTTGCAAATTTCTGCCAGTGGCGGGTATGCTATTGGAAGTGCTGAAATTAAGTTAGGCGAAAAAGTGAGCACTACTACTACCGAGAACTCTTATGGAAGCTACGGAGAAGGTGTGAATTTCCAATTAAGAGGGACCTATTTCTTTAACGAACACTTTGGAGCCGATTTAGGTTTTGGATACCTTCATGGAGCAGACCAAACCGTTTCTGAGGTTAATTTACCAAACCTAGAGTTGGACGCTATTGCCAGAGCCCGTGCTTATGGAGCTTCTTTGTCTATGGTTTATAGATTTAGCAATAATATTTACGGACGTTTTGGAGCCTTGATTAAAGTTGGCGGAAAAACTGAAGCTGTTGTGAATCAAAAATCAGTATTCTCAGCTGCAGAAGCTACCGCTTTAAACCTTCCGGAAGGGTCTTATTCAGACACCCATTATGTTGAAGATTTCCACGGAAAATTCCCATTGGGATTTGTGGGAGCTTTAGGGTATAAATTTGACGTAAGCCCTAACATTAGTTTGTTTGCGGAGGCGGAATATTACGGAATCAGCTTAAAGCGTAAAGACTCTGAACTTGTTGAATTCAACACCAACATTGTATTACCTGATGGTACTGTGGCCGTCGAAGGATTCTATACTTTGGACAACTTGCCGGCGGGATACTCTAAAAAAACTACCTATGTAGATGAGTTGCCAAACGACAATACTGATCCTTCTAGAAAACTAGCGCAAAAGGTGCCGTATTCATCCTTTGGAATCAACATTGGGATTACCTATACCTTTAAAACATCGTCTAAAAAACAATAAGTTGTTTTTTAAAAACTCTTTTCAAATTCTTACCCTCTGTATCTACAGGGGGTATTTTTTTGCTATAAAATGAGCAAGAAAATAAAATAGTAACAGGACGCATAAATTGTGTTGTAAATTCCATAATTATTATTGAAATTCACCTTACCATTTAACCTACTTACTATGGACGTAAAATTTGAACTGCTTCGTCTTGGCGGCAGAAGAAAAGATGCTGCCGATGAACTACTTATCCGTCAAAACCTCAATTTTCTAAGGGTTGGTATTCGCCATGTGCTGCAAAACTTAGAACCTGCCAATGACAATAATCGGTTGGACATGGTATTGGTAATTCCTGAAGAAGGTGTGGATGTGAAAATTGTTTTGGACAACCTTGCTTCACCACATATTGCAGAATTATTGAAAGCCCGCTACCCCAACAATATTTTTGAAGGCGATTATAAGCTTATTTAAACTAAAAAAGCAAGGCCGTAAATGACCTTGCTTCCTATTAGGTTTGACATTTGAATACAATTGCCGTTACCTAAAAGATTTATTTTTTAATAATCTTCTTAGTGATGGTTCCTTTATTAGTGTCTACTTTCAAGAAATAAACTCCTGTAGACAAGGCAGAAACATCTATGGTATTTTGGTTTGTAACCAACAAGGTGCTTCCTGCAACATTCATTATGTGTAAGCCCAATATCTCTACTGAATTACCACTCACTATATGGATTTCATTTTCGAATGGATTAGGGTATACAGAAACATTATCACTGAAAATTACATCCTCAACTCCCAAAGTACCATTACACTCTAGGCTGTAACTTGTTTGATCATCTTTATCTTCCCAGTTGGCTTCACTAAAGTCTACATCATCAACTTGTACACATTCCAAACTTGGATTTTCTTCAATATAGAATTCGGTAATAATTTCATTGTTCCCATTAGCTACATTTAAACTCTCCAAAGCATTTTCTGTAAGCTCTATTAGAAACAAAGCAGTATTCGCGCTTAAATCCAATTCTGTAAGAGCATTATCTGCCAAATCCAATATTTCTAAAGCCGTATTATTACTCAAATCCATAGAAGCGATACCACAACTAGCTGAAGCGAAAAGTGTAAGCGCAGTATTAGCACTTAAGTCTATTGTTGAAAACGTATTATCCTCGCTGTAAAGTTCAGTTAACGCTGTGTTGGCTGTTACATCTAAACTTGTTAGTGCATTGTCATTAACCTCTAGAACAGTTAATGCTGTATTATTGGACACATCAATACTTGTCAATAAATTTTCAGAAGCATGTAACTCTTCCAAAGCAGTAAAATCTTCAATTCCGGCTAAACTTGTAATACCAAGACCTTCAATATCCAATTCTGTAATGGTGCTAATACTGGCAGTAGCAACACTACCATCAATAACATTATCATAACCTAAATTAATAAGAGCTTGTTCAAAAACACTATCGGTAATGCTGGTTGTTTGCGCCAATCCCGAAAAAGAGATTAGTCCTAAGCTTAGTGCTGTTAACACTCTTAAATGTAATTTTTTTGTCATTTAAATTTCCTTTAAAAATTAATATTTGAACAAACATACCCCTTATTTTGAATGATTCCAATTTGTAGTCCTTTTCTTTTTAAATAAGAAAAATACTCCAAAAATATCCATTCTAAGAGTCAGCATACCAAAACACTTACAGTCAATAGGTTAATTTCAAAATCATCTTATTCAAGGTTCAATCAAAAAATTAAATTGAAGACTTCTAGCTTCTTAAGCAAAATCATAAATTCAAAAAACTGACAATTTGAGAACACAATTCATAAAGTCCTAAAACCGAATGTTCCCTTTACAAAATCCTTCTCTTTTCCTATTTTTGCAGCCTATGAACGATAACTTTACAAATGAGTTTTTTGGCATTGGAATCCAAAACGGAAAAACTCCAGAGAACCTAGGCATGCTATGGCGTTCGGCACAAAACATGGGGGCCAGTTTTATCTTTACCATTGGCAACCGCTATGCCAAACAGGCCTGTGACACCCACAATGCCGTAAAGGCCATGCCCTATTTTCATTATGATACTTTTGAGAATTTTTTCAATAATATGCCTAAAGGTGCTCGTTTGGTGGGTGTAGAACTTACTGAAGATGCCGTTCCTTTGGAAACCTTCCACCATCCTAGACGCTGTGTCTACCTTTTGGGGGCCGAAGACCACGGACTTTCCAAAAAGGCTATTGAAAAGGCTCATTTCTTAGTAAAGTTCAACTCACAATTAAGTGTGAATGTTTCCGTTGCGGGAAGCATCGTGATGTACGACAGAGGTATTGCCAAACCGAGATCCTAAGTCCACGAGTTCATTTTGATGTAGCGTCCTCTGTTACAATTCCATGTAAATTACTTATATTCACTAAGCCTAAGCGTTCAAAATCGTTAGTTCAACTTAGCCTTAGCCCAGTTCCAACCTAGTAATATTGTGGATTATGAAACAGATTACACCATACCTCAACCTTCTAAATTGGGCCTTTATCCTTTTATGTTTTATACAAAGCTGTAAACAATCTCAAACATCCGATAAAGAGCACCCAATAATTGAAGAAGGTGATTCTTTAATTAAAAAAGCTGGCTTTTCACAAGTTCAAACAAAGCAAGTCGATACAATACAAGCATTTGACGAACATCTATTTTGTTTCGCCGAAAAATCGAAAGCGGTCAACTATCCCAATGAATACAATTATGAATTCATACGTCTTGAAAAGGATGATGACGGAAAAGTTACTGGTCAATTCTATGTATCCTATTTTGGAAAAGATGAGGCCAAAGGACACCTAAAAGGTGTTTGGAACAAAGACAAGCAGGCATTTGATGTTACAGCGGAATATTTGGCTGAAGGTGAAACTTACAGAGAACAAAGAACCTATGTCATAAAAGAAGACCATATTTTATTAGGCTATCAAACTCCGGATGGCCAAGAAGCAAGCCTACCTAGAATCAATTGTGAAATATACAAGGGCTTGTTTAAAGAATACCAACAAGGTTTTATAAAGCACTTTTTAAATACAACCGATAGAAGCCGACTAAAAAAAGTGATGACTTCCCAAAACCTTGGCTATTCCGAAGAAGATTTGGAACAACTAAAATTCTTGGAAGCTATGGTGGATCTTAACCACGACCCAAGCGACTATGAATACCTGCTTTACGTAATGGACCCCATGCTTTGTGGGACAGGAGGCTGCAATTTGTTTATCCTGAACAAATCTGGGGAAGCGCTCTCTGAAATTTCCGTTACTAGACCACCAATATATGTTCCTATAACCTCTTTTGAAAATGACCAAAAGCAAAAAGGTGAATGGAAGGAACTTTATGTGTACAGTAAAGGCTACCGACGCTTGGTGCCTAAAAATGGCCAATACCCAACTAATGCCTCGATGGCACCTGAAATTTTGGAAGCGCAGTTATTAAATTTTCCTAATGCCTACCGATTGGTAATGGATTATTTGGATTAATCTATTCGATTCGTTCCATACGCCATTTCCAAGTAGCGTATTTACTTTTGGCCGTTCCTTCAATGACATTGGAAGAAATCATTTTTCCTGTATATGTTGAAAAGCCGTCATTAAATTTCAAAATAACCTCTTCACCATGCTGTTCCCAAGTATCATTATCTTTGGAAGTATCATTAGGATGGGTGGTTACCAACATGCCATTTTTCTCAAACCGCACTTGATAGGTCCAATCTGAATCACTATAAGTCCAAAGAGTTTCCTGAAGAGCAAGGTTCATTTCTTCTATACTTTTTGAGGTTTTACATCCCAAAAGCAATAAACAAGGTATTATCAAAACCAAGAGTTGTTTCATTTTGAAAATTCTTACTGAAGGACTACAATAAACAGAGGCTTAAAAAAGAAATATCTATTCTATCAAGGTTCCTCTTCTTTTTCTTCATCCTTTTTAATAGGAATGATGTTGTCAAAAAACGGCACTTCAATTCCAACCACAAAGCGCCATCTGGTATAGTCTAATTTTGAAGTTTCGTTGGTGGCTCCCAAAAATTCACCCAACAAGTTTAGAGAAGTCGTATATTCAGAAGAACCATTGGCATATGTACCTCCCAATATGATTCGACCCCATTTTAGGGAATAATCAAACCCAGCTGCCATATGTAAAAAATCGTCTCCCATATTGAGCAAACTAGCATGGGAACTGGATAAATCAAAGAAATTGGAACTTTCCTTTTCAGCAGAATAGTCTGTCGAGAAACTGACATAGGCATTTAAATTATGACGAACATAGATTTCTGCGCCAGCTCCAAAATTCACCACCGATTTTAAATCTTGATAGAAATCAGGAGATAATGTTTCCGTATCGCTAATTTCAAATTCCGGCACAGAAAAACGCGAGTAGGAATTTAAACCATTAAACCATTCCACATTCAAATGCAACATGCTTTTTCCTAAAGGAATCCCAGCCCCCACGGCCAAACCAAAAGGTTGCTTGCGTTTGGCATCCAAATCTTTAAATCCGGCTATAACCGATTGATCACTTCCTGTTCCAACTCCTGAGATCACCTTATTGTAACCGTATCGGCTATTACTGAGAAGTTCCCAATATGGCAAAGACATGGTCATCCCAAAATCTACACCCTTACCTCGATAGCTGGCACCAATTTTCCAAAATAAACCATAAGATTCCTGACTATAATTGATTTCCTCATTAAAATAGGCCACTTTGTCTTCTCCATATTTTACGGTATTACCCAAAGCGGTTCCCCCGGAATTTCTATAAATCGAGAAAAAACCACTAACCCCAACACTCAAACGATCATTTAGCGATTTGGCCCAAGTAATCCCGACCCACTCATCTTTTACAGCGTTTTTGAGTTTTATCCGTGTAGAATACATCTCATTCCCTTCAACGATATCTACAATATCTGCTTCCTTAAATGGGGTATCGTAATTAAGATCTATGCTGTTTCGGAATTTAGAAAATGAAGAATAGGCAAATTGTTCGCCCTTAAACTTAAAAGTTCCCGCTACCATGGATGGAATTCCGTCGAAATTTTTGCTACGGATGGCCGCATCTTCTGGCCCCACATTGTTATTGAGCCGAATCCTGCTGTAGTCGTATGCCTTGGCGTTAATTGTAAAGGTAGTGTTTTTGGCCAATGCCAAACGCGAAGGATTGTAATAGGTAAGCCCCAAATCGTTTACACTTCCCGTTACATTACCCAAGAGCAACACTGAACGGTTTCCGTAATTTTCAAACTTGTAGTTGGTTTCTTGAGCGAGCAATTGCAAGGAACACCCTAAGACCATAAAAACGCATAGTGGTAACTTTAGCTTCATTAACTGCAAAGGACTTAAATTCAACAATCTATTATAAAAATACTACTTTTCTTGCTGAAACTTGCACTTCAGAAGCTGAAATACAGCTACTTAAAAATCCACAGTCAACTTATCCTCCCTTAACTTTATTCCAAAATTGTCTTTACAAAGTCTTTTATAGTTCCTTCCCCATTTTCCCGTAAGTGTTTGATAAAAGCACTCCCTATAATTGCTCCCTTGGCATAAGCTGTTGCCTGTGAAAAGGTTTGTTTGTTGGAAATTCCAAAACCTACTATTTGAGCATTGTGCAATTGCATTTTGGCAATTCGCTTAAAATAATTGGTTTGTTCCTCTCCAAATCCCTCTTGGCTCCCCGTAACACTGCTACTGCTCACCATATAAATAAACCCATTAGAAATAGAATCGATAAATTTTATACGTTCCTCAGAAGTTTGAGGCGTGATCAAAAACACATTCAGCAAGCCATGGGCTTCAAACATTTTTTGATGGTCTGCTACATAAACATCTACAGGTAAATCAGGAATGATTAGTCCATCAATTCCAACCTCCTGACATTTTTTACAAAAGTCTTTGACTCCATATTGTAGGATTGGATTAAAATAGCCCATCAGCAATAATGGAATTGAAACTGTCTCCCGAATGTTTTTAAGCTGCTGAAACAAGACCTCTGTGGTCATGCCATTTTTTAAAGCTCGAGTAGAACTAGCCTGAATGGTCGGGCCATCCGCTAAAGGATCACTAAATGGTAAGCCAATTTCAATCATATCCACTCCGCTTTGCTCCAATTCATTTATAATGGATGCTGTATCCTCTAGGTTAGGAAATCCTGCCGTAAAATAAATGGACAGTAACTTATTATCTTCTTTGAGCTTTGTTTGAATGCGGTTCATCATATCTTCTATAGCTTAAAATAATTGATGTATGTATCGAGATCCTTATCTCCCCTCCCTGACAAACAGAGCACGACAATATCATTGGGATTGAATTGTTTCTTTTCAAAAACTGCTAAAGCATGTGCACTCTCAATAGCAGGAATTATCCCTTCCAATTGTGCCAATTTCATTCCAGCGGTCATGGCTTCGGTATCTGTAGCTGCCAAAAACTCGGCCCTCCCAGAAGCAAACAAATGCGCATGCATGGGCCCTACTCCAGGATAATCCAAGCCCGCAGAAATAGAATAAGGCTCTGTAATCTGGCCATCCTTGGTCTGCATTAATAGGGTTTTACTTCCATGGATAATCCCCACTCTACCCAAAACCGAGGTCGCTGCACTTTCTCCGGAATCAATCCCATGACCTGCCGCCTCCACAGCAATCAATTTAACAGAAGTGTCTTCTAAAAAATGATAGTAAGCACCGGCTGCGTTACTGCCACCTCCCACACAGGCCACCACATAGTCTGGTGTTGAGGTTTGCTCATATGCCAGTAACTGTTCTTTAATTTCTTCAGAAATCACCGATTGGAACCTCGAC
This sequence comes from Mangrovimonas sp. sgz306409, assembly GCF_059735265.1. NCBI lineage: Bacteria > Pseudomonadati > Bacteroidota > Flavobacteriia > Flavobacteriales > Flavobacteriaceae > Mangrovimonas > Mangrovimonas sp. sgz306409. The sequence goes on along the minus strand of NZ_JCAPEU010000003.1, from coordinate 349,417 downwards.
ACCATATCTGGATATGGATGCGGCCCTACCACACTTCCAATAATGTAGTGCGTATTGACAGGATTATTGATCCAATCCCTGATGGCTTCATTGGTGGCATCTTTCAAAGTCTTGCTTCCTGACAAAGCAGGAACCACCGTCGCACCCAACATTTTCATTCGGGCCACATTAGGCGCTTGCCTGGCAATGTCAATTTCTCCCATGTAAACAATACACTCCAAGCCCATCAAGGCACATACGGTAGCCGTTGCCACACCATGTTGTCCGGCACCTGTTTCGGCAATAATTCGGGTTTTGCCCAAGCGTTTGGCCATCAAAATCTGCCCAATGGTATTATTGATTTTATGAGCGCCCGTATGATTGAGGTCTTCACGTTTCAAATAGATTCTGGTGTTATACACTTCAGACAATCGCTTGGCAAAGTATAATGGCGAAGGTCTACCCACATAGTCTTTGAGCAATTGATTAAATTCAGTCTGAAACTCGGGTTCAGCCATTACCTCTAAATAATTCTGCCGTAGTTCCTCTACATTTGGATAGAGCATTTCTGGGATGAAAGCTCCTCCAAACTCCCCATAATATCCTTTGTTATTGACGTTGTAGCTCATTTATAAAGTTTTCTAGTTCATTCACATTCTTATGTCCTGCCGTAATTTCAAACCTACTGTTTACATCAATGGCATAACAATATTTTGCTGCCGAAGATTTGAAAAACCGCTTCAATATCGGCACATCTGTTGGTCCTATACCGCCACTCAAAATATAAGGTTTCGTCGAGGGGTAACTCTCCAAAATTTTCCAATTGAATAGCTCCCCATTGCCTCCTGGTAAATCTCCTTTGGTATCAAACAAAAAATAGTCACTCATGGTTTCAAAAGGTTTGATGTTATCAAAATTGAAATTCCTATCTACACTGAAGACTTTAATAATTTCCACAGATGAATCGGATATCTTATTCAATTCCTTTTTCAAACCATCTATAAACGTTACCGACTCCGCGCCATGCAACTGTACTGCTTTCAAGCCGTAATCAGTTACCTTTTTAATGACCTCTTGAATGGACGCATTTACAAACACCCCCGTCTTTTTAATAGCATCTGAAATTTCAGGAATGGTTCCTTTAAAAAATCGACTAGAGCCTTCATAGAAAATGAACCCCAAATAATCCGGTTTCAAAGCAGCTACCGCCTTGATATTATCCGAATACTTCATACCACATACCTTCAGTTTCATTGTTTCAATTGTTTTATAAATTCTAGGGCTGTTTCTTCCGGACTTTTGTTTTTCATAAAGTTTTCACCCATCAAGAAACCCGAAAACCCATAGTCCCTTAATGTTTTGATGGCTTCCAAACTGCTAATGCCACTTTCCGACACCTTTACAAATTCATCAGGAATTAGTGCACTTAGTTCTTTACTTATTTCCAGGCTCACCTCAAAAGTCTTTAGATTGCGATTGTTAACTCCCAATAGATCCAAACTAGGCATTAGGGATTTTTGAAGCTCTTCTTGGTTATGGACTTCCAACAACACTTCCAATCCTAAACTTTTTGCCAATTCTGAAAATTGTTTGATTTCATTCCTACTCAATACTGCAGCGATTAGCAAGATCACATCCGCACCGTAAGCTTTGGCCTCCACTATTTGGTATTCATCTATTATGAATTCCTTTCGCAACAATGGCAATCCGCAGCTGGCCCTAGCCAAAAGCAAATCGTCTAAAGAGCCACCAAAATACTTTCCATCCGTCAACACCGACATGCCACAAGCCCCTGCCTTTTCATAGCCTTTGGCCACATCAAACACATTGGCATCTTGATTAATTACTGCTTTAGACGGCGAACGCCTTTTATACTCGGCAATAATGCCCGAAGTGCTATTTTTCAGATGTTCACACATGGAAACCGTAGCTCTACCAAACAATACCGATTGCTCCAATTGAGAAAAAGGAATGAGTCCTTTTCGGAATTTTACTTCTTGTCTTTTGTCTTTGATAATTCGTTGTAAAATATCCATAGCTACTGACTTAAATCCCACAACAGATTAAAACGCCTTAGGGCTTCGCCACTTTCCAAGGATTCTTTGGCCATTCCATAACTTGTTTCCAAATCGGTGCCCTTTACCGTCGCGATAGCCATAGCAGCATTGGCACATACCACACTGTTTTGTGCCTCGGTGCCCTGACCTTGCAAAATATGCATGAATATTTTCGCAGAAGATTCCACAGAACCACCTCCGTGAATAGACTCTGAAGTTAAGGTCTGAACCCCAAATGATTCCGGAGTCAACATAAATTCAGCATCCCTTTGTACCACTTTGGCTGTTCCCGTTAAGGAAATTTCGTCATAACCATCCAATGCGTGAATGATACTGTATGTTTTATCGGAACCTTCGTATAAATAACTGTACAAACGCAGTAATTCCAAATTAAACACCCCAACCGCCTGGTATTTAGGTTTTGCAGGATTCACCATGGGACCTAGCATATTGAAAAAAGTCTTTACTCCCAATTCCTTCCTAATAGGCGCTACATTTTTCATGGCAGGATGGAACAAGGGTGCATGCAAAATGCAAATGCCCGTTTTGTCCAAACTCCGTTTTAAAAAGTTTCTTTTATTACTGAATTTAATACCCAAATGCTCCAACACATTGGAAGAGCCACTCGCCGAAGACACTCCATAATTACCATGCTTGGCTACATTTACCCCTGCTCCTGCCGTTACAAAAGAAGCCAAGGTTGAAATATTAAACGTATGCTTACCATCGCCACCAGTACCACATAAATCTATGGCATCATAACCATCCAAATCCACATGTATGCACAGTTCCAAAAGAGCATCTCTAAATCCCTTCAATTCTTCCACCGTGATCCCGCGCATCATGTAGATGGTGACAAAAGAGGCAATTTGGCTGTTATTGTATTCCCCTTTGGAAATATTTACCAAAACCTCTTTGGCTTCCTCACTGGAAATATACTCCTGATTGATAAGTCTGTTTAATATTTCTTTCATGTGTTTAAATCTTTTGTTGGAACTCGTTTTTTATATTGAAACCTATTCCTTGATCCAATTTTCCAACATTTGTTTTCCTTGAGGTGTCAAAACAGATTCGGGATGGAACTGCACTCCTTTTACATCGTACACTTTATGCCGTAAGGACATCACCTGCCCATTACTGTCATAAGAGGTTGCTTCCAAACTATCTGGCAAGTCTGGAGCCACCACCCAAGAATGGTAGCGTCCTACTTCTATGGTTTTATCCAATCCTTCAAAAAGTTGTTCGTTGTCCACACAAATGGTTACTTGAGTAGACACGCCATGAAACACGGTTTCTAAATTGATTAAACTTCCACCAAAGACTTCTCCAATGGCCTGTTGCCCCAAGCACACCCCAAGAATACTTTTGGTAGGCGCGTACTTTTGGATGATTGGCTTTAATAACCCTGCCTCATCAGGAATTCCCGGTCCTGGAGACAACAATATTTTATCGAAAGGCTCCACGTCTTCCAAACTAAGTTGGTCATTTCGTATTACCGTTACTTCACAATCCAAGTCTTCCAAATAATGGACCAGATTATAGGTAAAGCTGTCGTAATTGTCGATGACTAAAATCTTTTTCATTTTCTCTATTCGTTAATTCTGAATATCCTTATTTAATTCCTATATATTTTCCGCAAGTTCAAGCGCCTTGTTTAAAGCCCCCAACTTGTTATAAACTTCCTGTAATTCGGTTTCTGGAACGGATTTAGAAACCAAACCTGCTCCCGCTTGCCAATGCAATACATGATCCTTACTCACAAAAGTGCGAATCATAATGGCATGGTTAAAATTCCCATCAAAGTCCATAAACCCAATCGCACCACCGTAAAATTCCCGGCTTGTTTTTTCGTATTTCTCAATCAACTGCATAGCCATATGTTTGGGGGCTCCCGTAAGGGTTCCTGCAGGAAAGGTATCTGCCACAATTTGCATGGTTTGGGTATAAGCGTGCTTTTCTCCAATAACCTTGCTTACCAAATGGATGACATGTGAAAAAAATTGAATTTCCCTATAAGTTTCCACCTTAACATCACTACCATGGCGACTCAAATCATTTCTCGCCAAATCCACAAGCATCACATGCTCACTGTTTTCCTTTATATCATTGGCCAATTGTTTTGCCAATTGAGCATCTTCTTCATCATTTCCAGTGCGCTTAAAGGTACCTGCAATAGGATGAATTTCCGTCCGACCATCCTTAACTACCAAGTGTGCCTCGGGCGAACTTCCAAAAATTTTAAAGTCGCCATAATCGAAGTAAAACAGATATGGTGAAGGATTGATACTTCTTAACGCCCTGTACACATTGAATTCATCTCCCTTAAAATGTTGGGAGAATTTTTTAGACAGCACCAACTGAAACACATCTCCTCTAGCGCAATGCTGTTTCGCCAGTTCCACATTGGCCATATATTCTTCGTCGGAAAGATTGGAGGCTGGTTCCCCTTCCTTGGAAAAATTGAAAACAGTATAGTTTTTGGATTGTATGAGTTGATGGATTTCATCAATATTATTTTCAGCCTCGAAACAGTGGGCAAAAATATAGGCCTCATTTTTATAATGGTTGATGGCAATAATATTTTGATAAACCGCATAAAAAATATCAGGAATTCCCAAACAATCGTCTTTTTTGGAAATCTCGATATCTTCAAAAAATCGCACTGCATCATAGCCCATATATCCAAATACCCCATTATTGATAAACTTGAACTCCCTGTTTGAATGCACCTTGAAACGATGGGTGAACTTATGAATCTTCTCTATCACCTCATTGTTCTGCTTGATTTTGTTAACCAAAACACTCCTGTCAGGAAAGGTGTGGGTTATCACATTATTCTCAACCTTAAAAGTAGCAATAGGATTGCAGCAGATATAAGAAAAACTATTGTCGCTGGTATGGTAATCGCTACTTTCTAACAAAATACTATTGGGATATTGATCTCGTATTTTGAGATACACCGATACTGGTGTAATGGTATCTGCCAAGATTTTCTTGTAATGGGTATAGAGACTAAAGGTTTTCATAATGTTGGATAATTCATGATATAAAAAAAGGCCTGTCGTGAACGACAAGCCTTTATATTGAAATTTAAATATACAATAGGGTCTAATTCACGAAAATTTGATTTCGGGAACTCCACCACCATGTATTATTTAAAATTGTTTGCATTGTTTGTTTATTGAGTTTCAAAGATATAAATGTTCTCCTGTTTTTCAAATTTTTTCTCTAAAAATAATTTTCAGAAAGAAAACACCTCATCAGCCTTCCTTTTCTTGTCCTTAATTTTATGTTAAAAAATTAATTCCTACAGATACACTTTATAACTTTAGCTAATGAAAAAGATTTTAGTTTTTATTGCCCTACTTGGAATATTCTCTTGTCAAAACAACAAATCCAAGGAACCGATTGCCGAAAACAACATAGTTGAAAAACAGCAGTATGCTTTAGAAGTGCATAATTTTGATGGTATTCAACCTTACCTTACTTCCAATGACGATAAAACCTATGTAGTGAATTTTTGGGCTACTTGGTGTGCCCCTTGTGTAAAAGAGCTTCCCTATTTTGAACAATTGGGAACTAACTTTAAAGACAAGAATGTGGAAGTTATTTTAATAAGCCTTGATTTCCCGAATCAATATGAATCAAAATTGATTCCTTTTATAGAAAAGAATCAATTGCAATCTAAGGTCGTTGCCTTAAATGACCCAGATTCTAACTCTTGGATCCCAAAAGTAAGCGACAATTGGACTGGTGCTTTGCCTGCTACCCTAATCTTCAACGCCAAGGATCGAAAGTTTTTTGAAAAATCATTTGATTATAACGAACTAGAAACCGAACTTCAACACTTTTTAAACTAATTATTATGAAAACAATGAAACTTTTATTTGCCTTTGTTGCCATTTTAACTCTTTCGGCCTTCACTTCTGTTACAACAGAACCTGGGTATAGCGTGGGAGACATGGCTACAGATTTTAAACTGGAAAATACTGATGGAAGAATGATTTCCTTGTCCGATTACAAAAATGCTAAAGGATTCATCGTGGTCTTTACATGTAACACTTGCCCGTATGCAGTTGCCTATGAAGACCGCATCAACGATTTGAATAAAAAATACGCTCAAAAAGGATATCCCGTTATTGCCATCATGCCAAACAACACCGACATAAAACCAGGAGATAACCTGGAAGCCATGAAAGTAAGAGCTCAAGAAAAAGGCTTTACGTTCCCTTATTTGATAGATAAAAACCAAGAGATTTTTCCTCAATATGGAGCGACAAAAACACCTCATGTATATGTGCTTCAAAAAACCGATAAAGGAAACCAAGTTAAATATATTGGAGCTATTGATGATAACTACCAAGATGCTTCTGCTGTTAACACCAAATATGTAGAGAATGCCGTTGACGCCCTTTTACAAGGTAAAGACATCAAGGAACCACACACAAAAGCCATTGGGTGCTCTATCAAGATTTAAGACCTAACATCCTTAAAAATAAGAATCCGGAGTGTAACACTTCGGATTTTTTTTCGTCTATATGGTAAAGAAAAGTTAATTTTGTAGTTCTAAAAATACAAAAGAATGGCAGATTTAACACAAGAAGAATGGGCTGAACAGCTATCCCAAGACAATAACGCTGTGGTATTGGACGTTAGAACCCAAGACGAAGTTGACGAAGAAGGCATTATCCCTAATGCAATACATATAGACATCTACAAAGGACAAGGATTCATCTATGAACTAGAAAACTTGGACAAAAGTAAAACCTATTATGTGTACTGCAGGTCAGGAAACAGAAGCGGTCAAGCTTGTGCCATTATGAACCAATTGGGTTTTGAAAAAACCAACAATTTATTGGGAGGTTTCAGCGAATGGACTGGAGACGTAACGTCCCTCTAAAACAATATTTATGAAACATTTTCTAATCATCTTAAGTTTGGCCTTGATGGTTCTTTCCACAAGTTGTGGATTGGATTCCAAAGGCGATGGTGAAATCAACTTGGTGACACCAGATGAAATGCAAACGCTTTTGGAGTTAGAAGATGTTCAGCTCATCGATGTACGTTCTTCAGAAGAACATAATGAAGGGTACATCCCCGAATCACAAAATATAGATTTCAACTCCCCTACTTTTGATGAGGACATTTCCAAATTGGACAAAAGCAAACCTGTGATTCTCTATTGCCGAACAGGCAAGAGAAGCGCTGAATGCTCCGAAAAACTTAAGGAAGCTGGATTTGTAAAAATCTACGATTTGGACGGTGGATTTTCCAAATGGAAACACGACGGACTCGATATTGACACAAAATCATAAAATACTTTAAAACAACAAAAAAGCCGAACTTCAATGTTCGGCTTTTTTGTTGTCATTTAGTCCTTTTTTAAAGTGAATTTTAAGAATCGTTTATGGGTTTATAAGATAAGTTCTTTTAAATTTGCCGACAACCTGACAATTATCTGTAAAACACTAACTGTTTTGCAGATTTTTTAAAATTATGTTACCTAATGAACAAATTTTTAGCAAGCTTATTTTTTTTAATACTGTCCATTACCGCTACCAATGCTCAAGTTCTTGAGCCTGTAAAATGGTCAACCTCTGTTGAAAAAATTTCCGAAAACGAGTATTATTTAATTTCCAAAGCCACCATTGATAAGGGATGGCACCTTTACTCACAAAATGTTCCGGAAAACGGCCCTATAGCCACCACATTTTCTTATAACAAAACCACCGATTTTGAACTAATAAAAGAAACCCTTGAAGAAGAAGGACATGTTGTAGATGATCCTGTATTCCTTATGGAAATCAAGTTTTTTGAAGACCATGCCGAATTTAGACAACGCATTAAAGTATTAAATGCCGAATTGTCTTTGGTTAAAGGCGAAGTGGAATTCATGGTTTGTGACGACGAACGCTGTCTACCTCCTAACTTTGTTGATTTAACTTTCGACCTTACAAAAAGTGTAGCGGCAGCAGTCGAAGAAGGAGCAATCTTTAACAAAACAGAAGACAATGCCGCAGCAAACTCCAACATCATTGAACCCGTAAAATGGACAACTGCTGTTGAAAAAGTTTCTGACACCGAATACAACTTAGTATCCAAAGCCTCCATTGATAATGGGTGGCACCTATACTCTCAAAAGGTACCTAATGATGGCCCTATAGCAACAACATTTGTATACAATGAAGATGCTGCTTATCAAGTTGTAGGCAATACCGTAGAAGAAGATGGCCATACCGTAAACGATCCTGTTTTCAACATGGAAATTAAATTCTTTGAAAACACTACTGAATTTAGACAACGCATCAAAGTATTGGACAACACTTTAAAAACCGTAACTGCGGAAGTAGAGTTTATGTCCTGCAATAACACACAGTGTACTGCCCCTACTTATGTAGACTTAAATTTCGACTTATCGAAAAGTGCAGCCGCTTCAGTTGACAACTCTACAGAGATTAGTGAAACATCAACCGAAGATGAAAAAGGCCTTCTGGGAATTTTCTTTGTAGCCTTCCTTTCTGGTTTTGCCGCCTTGCTCACTCCTTGCGTATTCCCAATGATTCCTATGACCGTAAGCTTTTTTACAAAACAAAGTAAAAGTAAAGCTGCAGGAATCAGAAATGCTGTTATTTATGGTGTTTCAATTATCGTAATCTATGTGCTTTTAGGGATTTTGGTAAGTTTAATATTTGGAGCCGATGCTCTGAATGCCCTATCTACAAACGTATGGTTCAACCTCATATTTTTTATCTTATTGTTGGTTTTTGCGGCCTCCTTTTTGGGAGCTTTCGAAATATTGCTTCCTAACTCATGGGCCAATAAAGTAGATTCACAAGCCGATAGAGGCGGGATGATCGGTATCTTTTTTATGGCTCTAGCCTTAGCTATCGTGTCCTTTTCTTGTACGGGACCAATTGTTGGAACCTTATTGGTACAAGCTGCAGCTGGAGGAAGTCAAGTAGGACCAATTGTTGGAATGTTAGGATTCTCTTTGGCCATAGCCTTACCTTTTGCCTTGTTTGCAGCATTCCCAGGATGGTTAAACTCCTTGCCTAAATCTGGAGGATGGTTAAACACGGTTAAAGTTGTTCTAGGATTTTTAGAATTAGCTCTTGCATTCAAATTTTTATCCAATGCCGATTTGGTATTACAAACACACTTCTTAGAACGAGAAGTATTTATCGCTATTTGGATTGCTATTTTTGGAGCTTTAGCTTTTTATCTGTTCGGAAAAATTCAATTACCGCACGATTCGCCTATTTCCCACATTTCTGTAGGAAGATTGAGTTTAGGACTTTTAGTATTGTCGTTCACTATTTATATGATTCCTGGACTTTGGGGAGCGCCTTTAAATTTAATCAGTGCCTTCCCTCCTCCATTGGATTATAGTGAGTCTCCATACGGTGTTGGAAATTCAAAAGGAGGCGGAGCCGCTGCTTCCGTGAGCCACGAAGATCTTCCTGACGGCGCACATTTATTGGCTCCTCACCAAATTTTAGCCTTCAACGATTACGACAAAGGCTTGGCTTATGCCAAAGAAGTTGGCAAACCGGTAATGCTTGACTTTACAGGGTGGGCCTGTGTAAATTGTCGTAAAATGGAACAAAATGTTTGGGTAAAAGATAACATCTTAAGCATCTTGAAAAACGATGTGGTACTAATTTCATTGTATGTAGATGACAAGCGTCCGCTTCCTGAAGGTGAAGTGATGGAATCGCAATTGAAACCAGGAAAACAATTAAAGTATATTGGACAAAAATGGAGTGAATTCCAAACCATTAAATACAAAACCAATACACAGCCATTCTATGTGTTGATGGATCACAACGGAGACAATTTAAACACGCCTGTTGGTTACACTCCAGACGCAGAAGAATATCACACTTGGTTAGAAAATGGTTTGAACAATTTCAAAACCGAATAATAACAAAAAACCTCCCGATCGGGAGGTTTTTTTATGCCTTTTACTCGGCAACTAACTCATAACTCTCTTTGGCAATTTCCAGCTCTTCATTGGTTGGGATTACCAAAACCCTCACCTTAGAATCTGGTGTGCTGATATCTCTGGAATCCTTAGACCTAATGGCATTCAATTCTGTATTCAATTGAATTCCTAAAAAGTCCATATCCTCACATATCAAACCTCTCAACACATCACTGTTCTCGCCAATTCCTGCTGTAAATACAATGGCATCCAAACCATTCAGTGCAGCAGCATAAGCGCCTATAAACTTCTTAATGCGGTAGGCGTTCATTTCCAAAGCCAATAAGCATTCTTCATTTCCTTTCTCTGCTTCTGCTTCTATCTCACGTAAGTCACTGAATCCTGTTAAGCCCAACATCCCACTCTTTTTGGATAAAATGTCTGACATTTCTTCTTTGGAATAACCGTACTTATTCATCAAGTAAAAAATAACAGATTGATCTATGGAACCACTTCTGGTTCCCATAATCAAGCCCTCGTTAGGTCCAAACCCTAACGTATGATCCAAACTTTTACCTTCATGAATTGCTGTCATACTACAGCCATTTCCTAAATGGATAGTGATGATCTTAGCGCTTGGATTTCCTAAAAACTCAACAGCCTGCTCCGATACGTATTTATGTGAAATTCCATGAAAACCATACACACGAATTCCTTGATCCAAATACTTGTTTTCAATAGCATACTTGTATACTTTTTTAGGCAATGACTGGTGAAACGCCGTATCAAATACCGCTACTTGTTTGGCATTTGGAAAAATACGTTCTGCCACAAGTACTCCTTCATAGTTTGGAGGATTGTGCAAAGGTGCCAAAGAGAACAGACTTTTGATTTTGTGTTTCACCTTCTCATCAATTTCTATGGTATCTGAAAAATCCTTTCCTCCATGAACAATACGGTGCCCTACAATATCAATTTCATCTACATTTGAAATCACGCCCTTTTTAGGGTCCATAAGTAGTTTGGCTACTTCAGACAAACCAAAGGCATGGTCCGCCACGGGAATATTTAACGTAATCCCTTCACTGCCTTTTTTATAAACAATTGCCCCCACATCCAAACCAATACGTTCCACCAAGCCGGAGGCAACGACTGTTTCTGAAGGCATTTCAATCAATTGGAATTTAATAGAAGAACTTCCTGAATTTATTACAAGTGTTTTCATACAAATAATCTAATAAAATTATAGGCCCTGTGCCTGAATGGCTGTTAATATCACGGTGTTGAACACATCATCTATGGTACAACCTCTACTCAAATCATTTACTGGTTTGTTAAGTCCCTGCAACATTGGTCCGATGGCCAAAGCTCCAGTTTCACGCTGAACCGCTTTATAGGTATTGTTTCCAGTATTCAAATCTGGGAAAATCAATACTGTGGCTTGTCCTGCCACTTCTGAATCTGGCATTTTGCTTTTTCCAACCACAGGGTCTACAGCCGCATCATATTGAATTGGTCCCTCCACCTTTAAATCTGGGCACTGTTGTTTTACAATTTGGGTCGCTTCTCTTACGATCTCCACATCTTCACCTTTACCGGAAGACCCAGAGGAATAGGATAACATGGCTACTTTGGGCTCGATACCAAAGGCCTCACTACTTCTCGCTGAAGAAATGGCTATTTCGGCCAATTGTTCGGCATTTGGGTTTGGATTGATGGCACAGTCCCCAAAAATGGATACTCTATCATCCAAACACATAAAGAATATGGACGATACAATAGAACAACCCGGTTTGGTTTTTATAAACTGAAGTGCTGGACGAATAGTATGCTGTGTAGTATGGATTGCTCCTGAAACCATTCCATCGGCATCACCTTTATAGATCATCATGGTTCCAAAATAGGATAGATCACACATCATATCTCTAGCCATGTCCATGTTTACATTTTTGTGTTTGCGCAATTCGTAGAAGGTTTCTACATAATCCTCAAACTTTTCATATTTGGCTGGCTCAATAATCTGGATTTTGGAAGCATCCATGTTCAATCCCAATTCATCGATCTTGGTTTTGATTTCCTTCTTATTACCCAACAATACCAAGTCTACCAAATCCAACAATGAGAGCCTAGCCGCTGCCGTAAGGATACGTGAATCTGTCGCCTCTGGAAGTACAATGCATTTTTTCTCTTTTCTAGCCTTTTGAATCAATTTATACTGAAACATTCGAGGCGTCATCACCTTGGTTTCGAAAGCCGTCAATTTCTCGAAAATATCACCTAAAACAACATATTTATGGAATGTAGCTATCGAGGTTAGTATTTTCTCCTTGCTTTTGGCATAAATATTAGATTTAATACTACCTATTCTTTGGGTCACCTCAAAAGTACCTTTGTTAACAGACACGATAGGCACCACATTGGAAAGTCCATCGATCAATTTTAAAATAGGCTCTTCTGGCATCAAACCTCCTGTAAGGACGATTCCAGAAATATTTGGGTAGTTGCTCGACAAATGGGCCTGTAAGGATCCCAAAATCAAATCGGCACGGTCTCCTGGCATAATCAGCAAACTTCCCTCTTTAATATGTGTCAGGAAATTGCGAAGCTGCATAGCTCCAACGGCAAAATTCCCCGATTGGTTGCCCATATGCTCTGCTCCAAACAACACTTTTCCTTCCAAGGCATCTGTAATTTCGGTTAAGGTTGGAAATGCCAAAGTATCCACCAACGGGATGGTAAGTACCTCCACTTCTTCCGGAATAAATGACTTGATAGACTTTTGAAGTAACTTGGTATTTTCCGGTTGTATTTTATTGGCTATCAATGCCAAAATTTCTACATCTTGACTTTTAAACGTTTTATAGGCCATTTCTAAGCTGCCAATAAACTTCTCTAAAGTTTTCCCTACCCCACTGCTCACAATTACGGTAGGTAAACCCAGGTTTTTAGCAATATTGACATTCCAGTCAAATTCAAACACACTGCCTTCCCCAACAAAATCGCTACCTTCTACCAACACAAAATCATATTGGTCTTCGAGCTCCTTGTACTTCTTGATAATGATATCCAAGGACTCGCCTATTTTCCCAGCATTTCGGTTCTGAATGATCTCTTGACGGGTTAGAGCATAGGCATCTTCATAAGGGATGTCTAAATTAAAATATGTAAGAATTGTATCTATATGGTTGTCCTTAACACCCTCCTCCTGATTACTTATAATGGGTCTGAAATATGCTACTTTGGGAGTTTTTCCTAAAAGCGCCTGCATTAGTCCCAAGGACACGATTGACTTACCACTATTGGTCTCCAAGGTTGCAATATAAAGTCCTTTGTTCATGGTTGTTTACTTTTGGTTAGTAATTTAAAGAATCGCATAACTGAGATTCCTTGTTATTTTTATGAATTGAAATCTTTAAGATCAATATCGTAAAAGATTTCGTGTTATTTACCAATATCTTTTAGTGCAATTTGGCTTTGTAGCTGTTTTTGGTAATTGGGGTGCGAATTTACATGAACTACTTTATTACCTCCCATTCTATTGAATACTCTGGCTAAATTGAGCCCACCTGACTCAAAATCCTCCTTAAACACCTGTAATAAAAATAGTTAACCACGAATTTAAGGATTATTTTCCAATCCAAAACCCAAAGATGGGTGACACTACAATTAAATTTAAAAGATTGTTGGCTCTTTTTAAATTGATTAAAAACAAAGGCCCCATTTAGTATTTTAAATGAGGCCTTATCCATCAATCAACACTAACTTAATACAACATATTAAGCAGCTCTTTTATAATTTAGAAGCTAATTACGGCTTCCATCATTAGTCCATCGAATTGACCATCGTGTAAGATGTTGTCTACTGCGTACCCATCATAAGTTTGGTTTACGTACTCAGCTTTTACAAGAATGTTGTTTGTCATGAACCAACCTGCTGCTAAGTTGAATCTTGAAATATCTACATCCTCTCCAGTTCTTTCTTCAGCACTTACCATGTTGTAACGACCACCTACGTAGAAGTTTTCGTTGCGTCCAAATCTGTAGATTAACTCTCCAGCGTATTGGTTAGCACTTCTTCTTTCAGCTTCAGAATTACGTCTACCGTTAGCAATTTCAATAGTTCCAAAGAACTCCAATCCTCCATATTTCACGAATGGGTTGATCATGAAAGCTGTTACTTTGTTACCAAAGTTTGGATTGTAACGTCCAGATCTGAAGTTGTCATCAGCTCCTTCTGCTTGCATTACGTGGTAGTATCTAGATCCTGTACGGTCTGCACTGTATAGGTAAGAACTTGCAACGCTACCTGTGTTGTAAAGAGATCCTGTTAAACGTAATCTCAAATCGTCTGTAACTTGGCTGTCATATCCTACTTTTGCTAAGAAAGAAGCTCCGTTAGCATCGTTTTTCACTGTAGACTGGTTCAATTTACCATTAGAGAAACCTACCATTCCAAGGAATCCACTGTGAGTATAGTAAAGTTCAGCACCTACTTCTGTAGTGAAGGCATCCATGATCAAGTTTCCAACAAATGGGTTGTAGATAGCTTGAGCGTTATCACTTCTTCTAAAGTGAGCATCACCGTAGTTGTTTTCCATGTGCCCAATTCTAACAGTGGTGTGTTTCATTAGGTCTTCCAAAAGTCCTTCTTTGATGAAGTCTAATTTGTCAATTTGGAAATATCCACCTTTTACATATGGTTCCGGGTGGTGTCTAGAACTCAAGTAAGTTCTTAAGTGCATACGTACCCCATCTGCAAGTGCCACGTCTAAATCTAAGTTTGCTGTCGCTAGGTTAAAGTTGCTTCCCAATTCATCCAAAGCTAATGGGTTTCCTTCTGCATCTATTCCTGAAGTTTCATGATCCAAACCTTGGAATTGTAAGGCGAAAGACCCACCTACTCTTACTCTAAGACCATCGAAAGTTGAAATAGTATCCTTTACATCTTCGAATACGTTAACCCCGTTTTTATCTGGTTCTCTATAATTGTCTAAACTTCTATTATTTTTTTGGGCAAAACCGTTAAGTCCTCCGATTAACATTACTGCCACTACTGAATTTGTAAAAATTGATTTCATGTTTTAAAATTTTTTGCGTTAGATTTTGTTGTTTTTATTTAGTTTATCATGATGGTATTAAATTCTATGGTAAGCGCATCTCCAGTGGTCACTGCACCAAACATTGCTGTTGGAGGCTCAACTTTAAAGTCGGTCATTTTAATATCCTTACTTCCTTTAAGCGTTGCTTGATTTCCTTTTACAGTAAGCTCGAAATCCAAGGTCACTTTTTTGGTGGCTCCTGAAATGGTCAAGTTTCCTTCGGCGGCCACTTTATATTTTCCATTTCCTAGATCCTGAACACTTTTTGTGTTTAAAAGCTCAAAAGTGATGTACTTATATTTTCCAGTGTTTAAGGCTTTATAAGTGTTCTTGTCCATGGCAGACTTTCCACTCTTCAAGCTTTCTGCCTCGATTTCAATTTTAAGACTATTGATTGTAAGGCCATCTGTTGTTGCAATGTCCAAACTCCCTTTTTGAGTTTCTGCAGTCTCCTCCCAATCGTGCAAGCTTGAGGTTCCTTTCACCACCAAAGTAGAACTTTGGTTGTTCAACTTGAACTGTTGTGCAAAAGAGGCCGTAGACGAAATGAACAGAAGTGCCAATACACTAAGAGCGATGTTCATTTTGTTAAGCGTTTTCATATCCGTTTTGTTTTTAATTATGGTACAAAGATGCAACCCATGTAAGAATTAAAATATGACGATAATCATACACCGACATAAAACACTGACAATAAATCATTTAAGGTGTGTAAAATTTTTACTACAAGGGTCTGCAAGAATGGAAAATTCTTTTGAATTAAAAAGGAAGAAATAAAAAAATCGCCCAAAGGCGATTTTCATTTAAATAGTCATGGAAAATATAGGTTTTCCAGAGCTCTTTTTTTGGAGTTTGACATCAAAAGCCATACATACATTCCTTACGAAAGGCACTCCTTTTTCTGTAATCCTAATAGCGTGATCCCCTATTTCAATAAGACCGTCCAGTTCCATTTCATGAAGTTGCGAAACTACTTCTGGCAAACTCTCAAAATATGTTCCCTCATTTTCCCAAGACGTTTTGAATTGGCACATCAATCCTAAAATATGTTTTCTAATGATTAAATCTTCCTCATTTAATATGTGACCCCTAAACACAGGAATCAACCCCTCATCTATCAACTGTTTGTAGGTCTCGATATCTTTGGCATTTTGGGCAAAGGCATACCAACTATCTCCAATAGCCGAAACTCCCAAACCAATCATCATTTGGGTTTTTGAAGCCGTATAGCCCATAAAGTTTCTATGCAACTGGTCAGTTTTCATAGCTGTATACATAGAATCTGTAGGCAGCGCAAAGTGGTCCATACCAATCTCCATATAACCTACCTGCTCCAACAAGGCTTTTCCGTTTTCGTATTGTTGCCGTCTACTTTCTGCCGAAGGCAAATCTTCTTCATTAAATCCACGTTGACCATTCCCTTTAATCCACGGTGTGTGGGCATAGCCATAAAACGCAATGCGATCTGGCTTTAAAGCTTTGGTATAAGCTATGGTAGTTTCAATATGTTCCATCTCCTGGAAGGGCAGTCCAAAAATAATGTCATGTCCAACCGAAGTATACCCAATAGCTCTAGCCAATTCGGTGACTCTCTTTACATTTTCAAAAGGTTGCACACGATGGATGGCCTTTTGCACCTTTTCATTATAGTCCTGAACTCCAAAACTCACTCTTCGGAATCCTAAATCATACAAGGTCTGTAAATGTGCTTCCGTAGTATTGTTAGGATGACCTTCAAAACTGAATTCATAACCTTCTGCCAAATCAACATTCTCCAGAATACCTTGGATAAGTAGCTGCAAATGCTCTGGCGAAAAAAAAGTAGGGGTCCCCCCTCCTAAATGCAATTCCTTAATACATGGTCTTTCAGGCAAAATTTCACAATACAGGGCCCATTCGCGCAGTACATAATCTATATAAGGTTTCTCAACATCATGACGTTTCGTAATACGTTTATTGCAACCACAGAAAGTGCATAAACTTTCGCAATAAGGCAGGTGAATGTAAAGACTAATGCCCTCTTCCTTACTTTCAACAAATGAAGTTTTTAAGGATGTTTTCCACTGTTCCAAAGAAAAGGAATCCACATCCCAAAATGGCACCGTTGGATAACTGGTGTATCGTGGTCCTGGAACGTTATATTTATTGACTAGGTTACAATTCATTTACAATATAATTTTTGCCAAAAATAAAATGTATGCCATCATTTGCATATGACATATATCAGTTTAAAAACCAACCATCTCCAAAAGGAGACAATTGGTTTTCATGCAATAAAAAAAGCTATTTGGTTGGTCGGTGTTCATGGAACACCAAAAATGGAATATTCGTTAAATAGGTTAGTTTCTTAACACTTGGCTGAAACAACAAGCGTTGCATATAGTTTAGATTTTTTGCTACCAAAGCAATCAAATCCACACCCTGATCCTCTACAAAAGACTGTATGGCCGCCTCCAATTTTTTATCATTGAAGAAATTGAAACTATGATGAAAATATCTCAAAAAAGCCTCTAAGTAGGTTTTGTTTTTTATTTGATCAGGGAAGAGCTCACTGTCCTTTTTACATACGTGCAATACCCTAAAATTAGTGTCAAAGCGCTTTAAAATAGCACCTATAGACTTTAAGGTATCATCGTTATAAATCATGGAAAAATCCGTTGGGAAAACGATTTCCTTACAATCTTTAAACTTAGCATGTTCAGGTACTACCAAAGCATTGCATTTCACCTTGGTAATGATTTCGTGGGTATGGGTTCCTATACCCCCATTTTTAAATTCATTGGCGCCTTTGGTACCAATAACGATGACATCTATTTTTAGATTTTTCACCTGATTGCGGATGGATTCCACAAAAAAGTTATAGTCTGTCAAAATGTGCAATGTGAAGTGATGCCCTTGCGGCAACTCTTGTTCCAAAGTTTGACGCAGCTGCTCCAATTTTGCTAGTACCTTTTCCTGATGGGCAGAAAGTTCTGCTGCCGACAAATTGGACATACCATTTTTCAACACAATTATATGCAGCAAAAAGAACTCACAAGTTTCCCCTTCATAAAACTTAAGGGCGTATCTTATAGAGTTCAATGAATTTTCTGAAAAATCTGTTGGTAATAGTATATTTTTCATTGTTCACACTTTCTTACACAAAAGTAATTTGAAAGTGAAACTAAAAATATGATTTAAATCATACCCTCAAAGGAAACAAATGCTAATGCATGTCCTGAAGCCTCTCTAAATCTAGGATTCGGATGTTTTTACCTTTGATTTCTATAATGCCTTGTTTCTTAAAATTGGAAAGTGTTCTTATTAAAGTTTCAGGTGCAATTCCCGCCACACTGGCTAAATCACTCCTTGAAATTGTAATGGCCTTATTGGTATCGTGATTCAATTTTTCGGCAAATTTAATAATGGTAGTAGCCGTTTTTTTGTTTACGGAACTATAGGCCATTTGCAACAATTGGTCCTTGATCCCCAAAATATCGTTGGTAAGCAATTGCATTAATTCCAATGCTATTTTGTGGTTGTGATCCAACAACTCCTTGAGGGTTTTCTTTGAAATACAAGCCACTTGGGTATCTACAATGGCCGTAGCAGTTTCCTGATAGGGTCTGTCTTGCGAAAAGGAAGCGTAACCAAACAGGTCATCTTCATTGTAAAGCGCTGTGGTAAGGTCTTTCCCTAACTCATCCAGTTTATGGCTTTTTACAGATCCTTTCGTGATTAAATAAATGAAGTTGGAATTCTGGCCTTCCTCGTAAATGGTATCCCCTTTTTGAAAACAAAGTACTTCACCATTATCATCAAAAAAGTTTTTAAGGTCGTTTAGAGTTTCCAATTCATCTACATCTGCTTCTTCCACAGCAACATCATTGGTAGCACGTTGGTCTTTTAAAATTTCAGACTTGGCCAACCTACTTTCTATGGCATTGATAAGTTCGTCTTCCTGAAAAGGTTTTGGGATGTAATCATCGGCACCCAATTCCATCCCCTTCCTAACGTCTTTACGCTCGGTTTTTGCAGAAAGAAATATGAAGGGAATATACTTTGTTGCTTCATCTTTGGATAAGGCCTCCAACACCCCATAACCATCAAGCTCGGGCATCATAATATCGCATATCACGATGTTTGGGAGATCCTCTTTTATATGTTCAATTGCCTGTTTACCATTAGGAGCCGTATTTACCGTATAGCCTGAAAGTTCTAATAATTCGGCGGTATTTTCCCTAAGCATGGTATCATCTTCAATCAACAGTATTTTCTTCATATTTCAATTTTATTTGGGATCGACATGATAAAGGTTGTCCCCTGATTTTCTTTGCTGTCAAAGGTAAGGTTCCCGCCTAAATTTTTCAAGTGACTTTTCACAATATTCAGTCCAATTCCGGTACCTTCCACCAGCAATACATTTTCTGCCCTAAAGTAACGTTTGAATATGTTTTTCTGATCTTTTTTAGGAATCCCCATACCTTCATCAATCACCTTAAAAATGGTATCGTCCTTCTTCTGCTTGATCACGATTTTTATGGTAGAATTTTCTGGAGAATATTTGATGGCATTACGTACTAAATTGGATAATCCCAATTCTACAATTTTTTCATCTTGGGTAAGACTGATATCATCAATATCTTCTGGATAGATGATGTTCTGACCTTCTTTTAATAGCATATTACAGTCATACACCACTTCGTTCACCACTTTACTCAACTTAAAAGTGCTTACCTGATAGCTGATATTCCCTGTTTCCAATTTTTCTATGGAAAGGAAGTCTGTAAGAATGTTATTAAGGTAATGTACTTTATTGGTGATGTTACCTATTTGCTTATCACGTTTTTCCTGCTGCTCCTCCAGTTTATATTTGCTCAACAGCATGGTAGAGGTTAAAATACCACTTAGCGGCGTTTTAAACTCATGGGACACCAAGGAGAGGAATTTGGTCTTTAAATCGTTGAGTTCCTTTTCCTTTTTAAGGGCCTTTTTCACCTTTCTTTCGGCTTCCAAGCGCTTTTCATTTTCCTTTCTTAATTCCAAGTTCAGCAGTTGAAGCTCCTCTACGGAATCACTTAAGTCCTGTGTTCTCTTGGCTACTTTTTGCTCCAACTCGGCATTCAAATCCAGAATCTCCTTCTCGTGCTGCTTTCTAATGGAAATATCACTAATGATGGCCATGACAATCTTTTCGCCATGAAGTTCTATAATGTTCAAACCAATTTCCACAGGAAAGAGCTTTCCGTCCTTTCTCAATGCGAACAGATCCATACCCTTCCCCATTTGTCGAGACCTGTCTTCAGCAATAAATATGCTTACTTTTTTCTCATGACCGTGTTGATTAGCTTTCGGGAGAAGAATAGATAAGGGTTGCTCCAAGAGTTCATCATGTTCATAGCCAAACATTCTCTCTGCAGAAGTATTGGTCGCAATAATAGTATGATTCTGGTTTACAACAACTACCCCTTCGGAAACAGATTCAAAAAGGAGCTGAAAGACATCGTTTTCTCTTTTTAGCATGGCAAGACGTTACAAGCAACTAATGTACAAAAGAGTTTTGAAGAAGCTAGCAATATTCCAATTAACTTGCCCAAAATACCCCACAAAAAAAGACCTTTTTAAAAGGCCCTTTATAACATCTTGAATACATCTTTTTTAGAATGATTTGTATTTAAATTTCTGACCTCCAACAGACACTTCGGCCATCAAACCTCCCTTAGTATGAGTAAACACTGCCACACCATCCTTGTATTTCATATCCAAACTTTTTCCTTCTGTTAAAGCTGTTGCCGAAATACCTGCGTCAAATTCAAATTTACTTTCCTTAAACTTATCAACTTCTTCCTTGGTTTCAAAAAAGATTACCTCTATTAAGGCCTGACCTCCAATTTGGGCCCCCACACTGATTTCCTTCACGCTTGCCATTCCCTTTTTATGGCCATATTCATACAATACACCATTACCTGAAGCCCCGCCAATAATAAGTCCACCTTTCCCTACATTGGGAAACACTACACAGCCAGCAGATTTATCGAAGTACTCCCGTAATCCTGGGTTCACTTCCAATAAAGTTGCAACCGCCTTATCGGCTTCCTCGATTATTTTTTGATCTTTACTTGATTGTGCGGACAGTGTCAACGCCAGATTCCCTACCAAAAGGAAAACCATTAATTTTTTAAAATGTCTCATAGTCTTTTTACGGTTTAAACAGTTAATTAACAGAGAGTTAATTTACCAAAAACCAATGACTTTTTGAAATTGACAGCATTTTATTTTTAACAAACCTTCTCTGTTACAAACAGTTGCAAAAACCAGGTCCTTTCTAGCCTAAAATCGACAGTAAAAACCATAGATATTTAGTACTTTTAAAGTGTCTAATTAACATTTAAAATGAAAAAATTAACCCTACTACTTATTGCAATTATAAGTGTTTCCTGTTCCAAAAAGGAAACGCAAAAACTACTGTCCAACCCCTCAAACACCATATCCGTTGAAGTTGGCCTAAATGCCCACAAACAGCCTTACTACCTAGTGTATGACAAGACCGAATTGGTGATTGACTCTTCAAGTTTGGGGCTTGTGCGCGAGGATGCCAACTTTTTCAACAACATGACTTTAAAGGGCATTTCCGAAGCAACAAAAGTTTCGGATAAGTATAGCATGCTTCACGGCAAGCAAAAACATATGACTTATGAGGCCAACCAATACACCGTTGACCTTGAAAACGAAAATGGACAACCTATGCAAATTGTCTTCAACCTTTCAGATGACGGGATTGCCTTTAAATATGTATTCCCAAACACTTCTGAAGACATCAAAAAAATCACGGAAGAACTGACTACTTACAACTTCCCAACGTCAGCCAAAGCTTGGGTACAACCTATGTCCAAAGCTAAAACTGGCTGGAGCAGCACCAATCCTTCCTACGAAGAACACTACTATCAAAATGTAGCTATCAACACCAAATCGGAGATTGGTGAAGGTTGGGTATACCCGGCACTTTTCAATACCAATGACACTTGGGTGCTGATTTCAGAAACTGCTTTGGAACCTAATTATTGTGGTACCCATTTACAGTATAAGGACGATAAAAAGTCGCTGCAAGTGGTATTTCCTCAAAAAGAAGAGTTCTTCCCAGGCGGTGCCCTTAACCCAGAATCCAAATTACCTTGGGAAACTCCTTGGCGCATCCTTGCCATTGGCGATCTTGCTACGGTTACCGAAAGTACTTTGGGAACCGATCTTGCCAAGCCTGCTATGGATATGGACACATCGTTTATAAAAGGAGGTCTTGCCTCTTGGAGTTGGGTTTTGTTGAAAGATGATTTTATTACTTACGACACTACCAAAAAGTTCATCGATTATTCTGCTTCCATGAATTGGCCTTACTGCCTTATCGATGTGAATTGGGACCAAAAAATAGGCAACGAAAAGATCAAGGAATTAGCCGAATATGCCAATTCTAAAGGTGTTAAAATATTGGTTTGGTATAACTCATCAGGAGATTGGAATGAGACGCCTTATACTCCAAAAAGTAAACTACTTACTCATGATAACCGTGCAGCTGAATTTCAAAAGTTAGTGGATTTAGGAGTTTCTGGTGTTAAGATTGATTTCTTTGGAGGTGATGGGCAATCCATGATTGCCTATTACCATGACATCCTTAAAGATGCAGCTGAACATAAGCTTTTAGTGAACTTCCACGGTTGTACCTTGCCTAGAGGTTGGCAACGTACCTACCCTCACTTGATGACCATGGAATCCATAATGGGGGAAGAATTTGTAACCTTCGACCAAAAAAACGCCGATTTACAGCCTAACCACTGTACCATGTTACCTTTTACTAGAAATGTGTTTGACCCAATGGACTTTACCCCAATGGTATTGGATTCCATTACCAACATCAACAGAAAGACCACCAACACTTTTGAATTGGCATTGCCTATTCTATTTACATCAGGGGTGCAACATATGGCAGAAATTCCAGAAGGCATGAAAAAGCAACCAGACTATATCGTAGACTTCCTAAAGGATATTCCAGTAAATTGGGACAGCAGTAAATTTGTGTCTGGATTCCCAGGGAAAGATGTCGTAATGGCAAGAAAGTACAACGGAAATTGGTATGTAGTAGGTATCAACGGAGAAGACAAAGCCAAAACTTTAGAAATGGACCTTTCTTTTATTGGAGAAGGTAACGGAACCATGATTGCTGATGAAGATGATAAATTTGTATTGGAACCCGTAAATGCAGCTACTGTAAAAACTGTAGAAGTACAGCCTTATGGTGGATTTGTAATGAAGTTTTAACCTCATCATCACCTATAAAAAAAGCGGGCCTTGGCCCGCTTTTTTCGTATAACACTTTATGTTTTATTTTCCATTAAAGAATACCATCACCCCAATAACAATAATAATAACTACGATAGAAATAAAGATATCTACCCAGCTATAACTGCTTTTGTTGTTGGCTTTTTCTTCTTCAGAAATTGTAGAAAACGTAAGGTTGGCCACTTTTTCTTCTGACGGTGCTTTGCTCAAGAAACTTACTGTAATGATCAATAATACACAGAATAAGAAGAACCATGCACCAAAGGTCAAGAAGTTCATGTCTCCCAAGAAGAACAATACTCCGTTTGGATCCAGTGAACCTTTTACCAATTCCAATACAATTCTAATGGCTGCGACTATCAATCCTACAACTAAAGTAACATAAGCTCCCGTTCCGTTGATTCTCTTTGAGAAGATTCCCAATAAGAATACCGCTGTAATTGGAGGCGCAATATAGGACTGTACACTTTGTAAATATTCATACAATACTCCAGAAATATTGGCCATAATAGGAATCCAAATAATTCCGATGATTACGATAAATACCGTTGCAATCTGTCCTGTTTGCACCAATTTCTTTTCAGGTGTATTCGGTCTTAATTTCTTATAGATATCAACCGTAAATAAGGTAGAACAAGAGTTGAACACCGATGCCAATGAACTCATCAATGCTGCCAAAAGTCCCGCTGCAACCAATCCTCTTAAACCAGAAGGCAACAAGTTACTCATCAATACAGGGAAGGCCTGATCTGGAGTATCCCAATGTAATTCTCCTCTCATTTTTAATGCCAAGGCAATAATCCCTGGAACCAAGAATAAGAATACAGGAAGCAACTTCAACAAAGCTCCAAAAATAGTTCCTCTTCTACCTTCCTTAATGTTTTTAGCAGTCAAGGTTCTTTGAACGATATATTGGTCGGTACACCAATACCAAATCCCCACAATGGTACTTGTAATGAACAAGGTTGGCCATGGGAAATCAGGATCTGTAGCTGGTCTCCACATGTTCAAGTACTCAGGAGAAACCGTTTCGGCCATACTCTCCCAACCACCTACGTGGTCCAAACCAATAAAGGTCAATGCTGCAGCACCTACTACCAATACAATTGCTTGTAGGGTTTCAGTATATACTACTGCGCGCATTCCTCCTACAACCGTATACAATCCTGTTAAGATTACTGTAGCCAAGGCTCCAGTCCAGAAATCAATTCCCAATAAGGCTGATACTACCACACCTCCTGCGTAAATGGTTACCGAAATTTTGGTAAGTACATAAGCTGCAATAGAGAAAATGGATAAGATCCAACGTGAACGTGAATCGAAACGTTTTTCCAAGAACTCAGGCATTGTAAACACACCACTTCTGGCATAAAAGGGTAAGAATACCCAACCGAGAATCAATACCACCCAGGCCTGAATCTCGTAAATAAGCATTGGTAATTTATTTCCTGCTCCGGCTCCCGCCAATCCTACAACGTGTTCTGACCCGATATTGGAGGCAAAAATAGAGGCTCCAACCACAAACCATCCCACATTTCTTCCTGCAAGGAAATAGTCTTCTGTATTATTTTGTTTTTTTCTGATGATCCAAACGGCAATTCCTACCAACACCAAAAAATATACCCCAATAAATATCCAATCTAAAGTATCTAAAGTCTTCATTTGCTCTTATTATTTAGTTGAAAATTTATAAATGGTCGTCGTTGTGTACGTTTCTTTTGGTTGTAAAACCGTAGAAGGAAACTCTGGTTGATTAGGAGAATCTGGGTAATGTTGTGTTTCTAAACAAAATCCGGTTCTAGGTCCATAAGTACCTCCATTGGGCATTGGCAACGTGCCATCCAAAAAGTTCCCGGTGTAGAATTGCATTCCAGGCTCATCGGTAAACACTTCCATAAAACGTCCACTAGTAGCATCAAAAGCAGAACCTACTTTTCTCAAGCTTCCAGCTTCTCCGTTCAATATCCAACAATGATCGTAACCTTTTCCTAAAGTCAATTGCTCATTATCTGCTTCAATATCCTTTCCAATTGTTTTCGCAGTTCTGAAATCGAAAGGTGTTCCTTCCACATTTCTGATTTCTCCTGTTGGGATCAAGGTAGCATCTACCGGTAAAAATGCATCGGCATCCAATACTACTTCATGATCTAAAATAGATTTTGAAAAATCTCCCGACAGGTTAAAGTAACTGTGCTGGGTTAAATTCACCACCGTAGTTTTATTGGTAGTGGCCTTATATGAAACCTTCAACTCATTGTCATTGGTCAACACATACGTTACGGTCACATTCAAATCTCCTGGATAACCTTCTTCTCCATTCTTGCTCAAATAATTCAATCTTAAGGTTGAATCCTCTTCGCCTTCGATAGCTTCGGCTTTCCAAACTACGCGGTCAAAACCGTCCACACCACCGTGCAAATGATTAGGGCCATCGTTGGTTGCCAATGTATATTCGTCTCCTTCTAAAGTGAATTTTCCTTTGGCAATTCGGTTTCCGTAACGCCCAATCAACGCACCAAAGAATGGGTTATCTGTCAAGTAATCCTCTAACTTATCAAACCCAAGTATGACATTCTCAAACGCTCCTTGCTTATTAGGTACTTTAAGGGAAGTAATCCTTCCACCATAAGTTATTACCTGCATTTCTACCCCGTTATGGTTCTTCAAGGTGAATTTCTCTACCTCTTGACCATCTGGCATCGTGCCAAATATTTCCTTATCAATTGTTAATTTCTCTTTCACTGGAATTGTTGTTTCTGATTCTTCCTTTTTTTCATTTTTACACTGAATATTGCTCAAGGTTAACACCAACATTAGTGCATAAAACAAGGAACGTTTTAGAATCTTCATGTTTAATTAATTTTAGTTAGTCCTAACCTACTATTATCTATAGTAGGCCTCATTGGTATGTATGGTATTTTTAAAATCCCTGATGGTTGTATGTTCATCAATCACCAAAGATTCTATGCCCGCAATTTCGGCAAAATCTTCCAATTGCTCAACCGATACATTTTCACTATAACAAGTATGGTGCGCTCCACCCCCTAAAATCCAAGCAGTACATGCAGTTTCGAAATCTGGTAATGGTTTCCACATAATTCTTGCTACCGGCAATTTAGGCAAGGCTTCTTTTACTTCTTCACCAACTGTTTTGTTGATCAACAATCTGAAACGGTTTCCAAAATCCATTAAACCAGCAACTAAAGAATCTCCTGCTCTACCATTAAATACCAAACGTACAGGGTCTGCTTTTCCTCCAATTCCCAATGGGTGTACTTCACAAGAAGGTCTTGAAGCCGCCAAAACCGGATCTACTTCCAACATGTGGGATCCTAAAATTCTAGGTTCTTTAGGATCTAGGTGGTAAGTGTAGTCTTCCATAAAGGCATTTCCACCTTCCAATCCAGCTCCCATAACCTTCATAGCACGTACCAGAGCAGCCGTTTTCCAGTCACCTTCTCCTGCGAAGGAATATCCCTTTTGCATCAAACGTTGTACAGCAATACCTGGCAATTGTACCATTCCGTGTAAATCTTCAAACGTATCGGTGAAGCCTTTAAACCCACCATCAACCAGGAACTTCTCAAGTCCTAATTCAATGCGAGCTGCTTCAATTAAAGACTGTCTGAACTCTCCACCTTCCAACAAGGAATCAACCATGTTATAAGAACTTTCATACTCCTTAACCAACTCCGCAATAGCCTCATCAGACACTCCATTGATAACTTCTACCAAATCTCCAACAGCATAAGTGTTCACTGAAAAACCAAATTTGGTTTCCGCTTCTACTTTATCGCCATCGGTTACGGCCACAAAACGCATGTTGTCTCCAAAACGAGCAAACTTAGCACCTTGCCAATCGTCCCATCCCGCAGCTACACGAGTCCAATCTCCAATTTTCTTTTGAACAGATTCTTGAGACCAGTGTCCAACAACTACTTTTCTATTTTTACGCAATCTGCTTACTATAAATCCAAACTCACGGTCACCGTGGGCCGCTTGGTTCAAGTTCATAAAGTCCATATCGATGGAATCCCAAGGAATGTCTCTGTTGAATTGCGTATGTAAGTGACACAAAGGTTTTTGAAGGGCCGTTAACCCACGAATCCACATTTTAGCAGGTGAAAACGTGTGCATCCAAGTAATGATTCCGATACAGTTCGCCTCTTGATTAGCTGCGGTTAAGGTTTCATAAATTTCTTCGGTAGTCTTTACCGTTGGCTTAAAAACAACTTTTACAGGAATTTGCTGAGATGCGTTCAAAGCTTCAACAATTTCCGAAGAGTTTTTGGCCACTTGCTCCAATGTTTCTGGACCGTATAGATGTTGGCTTCCTGTAATGAACCAAACTTCCTTTTGTGATATATCAATCATAATCGTGTGTATTAATTATTGACCGTAATAGGCATTTTTACCGTGCTTACGCTCGTAATGTTTTTTTATTAATGAATCTTTTAATCTTGGTGCACTTGGGTTGATTTGAAGTGTTAAATAGGCCATTTCTGCCACCACTTCCAGCACCTTACTGTTATATACTGCCTTAGCAGCATCTTTACCCCAAGTAAATGGGCCATGGTTTCCAATTAGCACCATTTCCACTTCTTGATGCGAAATGTTTTTATCCTTGAAACAGTTCAAAATTTGAATCCCCGTGTTGTGCTCATAATTCCCTTCAATAAGGTCGTCGCTCATAGGTGGTGCACAAGGAATATCGGCTGTTAAATGATCGGCGTGGGTGGTTCCAAAAATAGGAATGTCTCTTTGCGCCTGTGCCCATGATACCGAATACGTAGCATGCGTGTGGGCAATCCCTCCGATGTCATCCCAATTTTTATACAAGAAGGAATGCGTTTTGGTATCGGAAGACGGTCTCATAGTTCCTTCCACAATATTGTTGTCGTAATCCAAGATCACGATATCTTCAGGCTTCAAAATTTCATAAGGCACGCCACTTGGCTTAATGGCAAATACGCCATTGGCTCTGTCTACAGCACTTACATTTCCGAAAGTGTACACTACAAGGTTCAAGGCATTCAATTGCATGTTTGCCTCGTAACATTCTTCTTTTAAAGATTTGTACTTAGAACTCATTACTTTTTGGATTTAATGTTAGTTTCAACAAAGGTTGCCAATGTTTTGTAGGCCTCCATATAATTGGCATACACCTTCACTTGTTCTGTTTGCGGGAAATATTCTGCTTCAAAGTCACTTCCCATGACTTTGCTGGCTTCAATTACGTTTGGATACAAACCTGCTGCTACAGCGGCATAAATGGCAGCCCCCAAAGCTGGTGCTTGGTCTGATTCCGCCACTTTAATAGGCATGTTTAATACATTGGCCAAAGTTTGCATGATGAAAGGCGACTTTCTTGCCACACCTCCAATTCCGATAACAGATTCTATTTTCACGCCTTCACTTTCAAAACGATCCACAATCATTTTGGAACCAAAACAAATAGAATTCACCAAAGCCTTGAAGATATGAGGCGCTTTTGTTCCCAAGGAAATTCCAGAGATGGCACTTTTCAACTCTTGGTTGGCATCTGGCGTTCTTCTTCCGTTTACCCAATCCAATGCAATTGGAATGGCTTCTGAAATTGGAATTCTCTCTGCTTGTTCTGCCAAAGTACGAATGAACTTAGCTTCAACTTCTTCACTTAAAGCCTTCTTTTGCTCGTCTGTCAATACTTTAGAAGTCAACACAAGGTTTTCGATTGGCCAAGACAACACATCTTTAAACCAAGCCAAAACATCCCCAAAAGCAGACTGACCTGCTTCCAAACCAATCATTCCAGGAATCACAGATCCATCTACCTGCCCACAAATTCCTTTTACACAGTTATCCCCAATCACTTCACGAGGTGATACCATGATATCACAAGTAGAGGTTCCCATAACACGTACCAACGCATTATTGTCAACCTTAGCTCCCACCGCACCAGAGTGTGCATCGAAAGTACCCACAGCAATTACCGTTTTTGTTGACAGACCTAATTTAGCGGCCCACTCTTCATTAAGGTGACCAGCAATATCATCGGACGTAAAAGTTTCTGTATATAAATTATCTTTTAAATCGGCTAAATATGGATCCAATTGCCCTAAGAATTCCTTAGCAGGCAATCCTCCCCAACTCTCATGCCACATGGCTTTATGTCCTGCAGCACAACGGCTTCTTTTAAACGTATTTAAATCTTTGTTATCGGCCAGTAAGTAAGTGATATAATCGCAGTGCTCCATCCAAGTGTAAGCCTGCTCTTTTACGGCCTTATCCTCTCTGGCAATATGTAATATTTTTGCCCAGAACCATTCAGAAGAGTAAATTCCTCCTTCAAATTTGGTATAGTCTTCACCTCCCCAAGTTCTGGCCAATTCGTTGATTTCATTCGCTTCAGCAACCGAAGTATGGTCTTTCCAAAGTACCATCATGGCGTTTGGATTTTCTGTGAACCCATCCACAAAAGCCAATGGTGTCCCATCTACTGTTAATGGCATTGGTGAGGACCCAGTAGTATCAATACAAATTCCCACTACCGCCTCTGGTTTCACGTCACTTTGCTGCATTACTGAGGTAATGGTATGTTCAAGTCCTTCAATATGATCTAAAGGATGTTGCCTAAATTGGTTAATTCCCGCATTACAATATTTTTGTTCCTTCCATCGTGGATACCAAAACACTTCCGAAGCCAATTCGGCTCCGTTTTGTGTATCAATCAAGACCGCACGAACAGAATCCGATCCATAATCTAATCCTATAACATATGTTTTCATCTTAACTTGTTTAGTTGTTTGTATACAAAGATACGCTTTACATCAAAATAAGTGTATTTTATACACTTTTAAATTTTAGTTTTAACACATTCAAAGAACTAGGCTCTAATTCTATTTCAAGCTCCCCATTCTTCAATTCAATTTCATTAGTTTTTGGGCCTATTGCTTTTGGTGATTTAAAGGAATTACTAAGTCCTCTATCACCACTTTGAAGAATAATCAAAGTTCCTTTTTCTTCTAAAGTATCCTCACTCATGTTTAGTAAAATACGCTTCCCCTCTTCTGCTGTATTCACCAATTTCACTATCAGCTCATTTGTGTTGACATCCTTTACCACCGAAGCATACAATTGCTCTTGGCCAATTAGTGGTTGCCCATCCTTGGTAATTTTTAACAAATCTGTTCCAGGATTATTGGCATACAGCTTTTGCACATAATAATTGGGCGTTCCATAAGCTTCCAAATTGTTAAACCAAATCATATCTGGAGCCCATTGAAATGCATCAATATGCGCCATCAAAGGAGCATAAGATGTTAATTGCACCATATCGGCATTGCGTTCCAATCCTGTCATGAATGCCGCTTCAGAAAGTGCTGCCAACCAATTATTCTCTTTAGGACCGTCTTCCACGTCTTTGGGATGTGCGGCATACTCTCCAGCAAAGACTTTTGGCCCATTTCGGTCATAACTGTCATATCTGTTGGCGTTTTCCAAAAACCATTCTGGAGAACGATAATAATGTTCATCTACAATCTCGGCATTCATTTTCTTGAGTTCCTCCCAACCATATTCAAATTGGTCTCCATCTGGAAATGGTCCACTACCAGATACTATGATAATCTCAGTATATTTAGCTTTTATAGCCTTATGAAACACCTTGTAACGCTCAATATAAGCGGGTCCCCATTGCTCATTCCCTACCCCTAAATATTTTAAGTTGAAAGGCTCAGGGTGACCCATGTCGGCACGTAGTTTTCCCCAAGTTGTAGAAGTACTTCCGTTGGCAAATTCTATTAAATCCAAAGCATCTTGAACATAAGGATCCAAACCATCCATAGGAACCAACTCACCTGTGTTAAACTGACAAGCAATTCCGCAACTCAAAATAGGAAGTGGCTCAGCACCTAAATCTTCCGATAGCTGGAAATATTCAAAAAAGCCAACACCGAAACTTTGGTAATAATCTGGAGCTGGTTTATGCGCAAACTCCGTATTCCAACGGTTCACCAAAATTTCTCTATCGTCAATATCACCAACAGTTTTTTTCCATTGGTAGCGTCGTTCCAAAGTTCTTCCTTCAACAATACAGCCGCCAGGAAACCTTAAAAATCCAGGATTTAAGCCATCCAACAACTCAACGATATCCTTTCGTAATCCTTTCTTTCTACCTTTCCAAGTATCTTCGGGAAACAAGGAAATCATATCCAAATCAATAACGCCTGTACCTTCAAACGTGATTTTTAGTTGGGCATTCATTTGGGTTTGATTGGCTGCCAATTGCGCCTCGTAGTTCGTCCACGAAGTTCCTTTTGGGACAATGCTAGTTTCCCCTAAAACTTGGTTTAGGGAGTCTATAAACTGAAACCGGATTTTTTGAATATCCCCGCTTACCATTTTCGCATCCAAGGTCAGGTTGTATTGAGCATCCTTTTTAATACCCATACCTCTAAACCCTTCATTGAGCAATTCGTAGTTTGCTCCTTTCACCTCCACACGAGCATAGGTATGATTGGTATTTTCACCTGTATACTTAATTGGACTTAAATACCCTGATTCCGTATTATGACTATGCGTATTACTATTAGGTTCCTTCCAGCCCATTTTTGGGTTTAAGAACTCAAACGAACGGTTTTTCACCATTTCGGCATAAAGGCCTCCATCAGCAGCAAAGTTGATATCCTCAAAAAAGATTCCGTACATGGTAGGTTGAATTTTGACACCTGTATCATTTAAATCAACCACTAGTTGTGTAATTTCCTTTGAAGCAATATTTGTTTCGGGAATAGACGTTTCCCCTACTTTCTTTTTACATCCAAAGAAACCACAAATTGCCATGGCAACTAAAACCACTGGTTTTAAAACTGTTTTTTTCATTTAAAAATTTGCAAATAATTTATGCATCAAAATTCTATAAATTTTATGCCAACCATGGATGGTAATCGTTCATCCTTGGGACACTATTTAACCAAAAGACAAAATTTAATACAATTCAAAAAGCGGTTTTCCGTTACTGTCGTAGCTCACCTCTAACATTCTTGCATGTCGGTTTGGATCGTATAGTGGGTCGGCCACAATCTCCTCCAATGGTCTAGTATCTGTTTTTGGAACCACGGTAGGATCGCCAACTGCATTTTCATAATCTCTTGCGTGATAGATGCACAGCGGTGTTGTATCATCTTCTGCCACGGTAAAGCAATTATGCCCTGGGCCAAAAATTTTCTTATCGTAATTGGTTTCCAATACTGGATATCTGGTTTTTGTCCATGAATTTCTATCTAGTAAATCGGCAGTTTCATCCGCTTCCATATAGCCCATACAATAACAGGATCCAGTGGCACTAGCCGAAAAGGTGATAAATATTTTGTCGTTGTGTTTTAGAACGGCTGGACCTTCATTCACCCAAAAACCAATACGTTCCCAATCGTAATCTGGCGTGGTCAGCATAAACTGAGTTGTTTTAAGTTTGATTGGCGATTCCATTTCTGCCAAATACAAATTGGACGCCGCAAATTGACCTCCTGTTTTTTCAGCCCAACAGAAATAACGCTTGCCATTATTTTCAAACACGGTACCATCCAATGAAAAGTCGATGAATGATTTTTCGTCACCATCGGCAGCTTGCATCATCCCCAACTCAATCCATTCATTATTAAGAGGGTCTTCACCTGTACACTCTAAAACATAAGGTCGCAATGCCCAGATATCCTCCTCTTCACTAGCCGCAAAATACACATACCATTTCCCATCCAAATAATGAATCTCAGGCGCCCAAATATGACGGCTCATTGGCCCGCTTTCATGCTTGAACCACACATCAAAGGTTTCGGCATTCTGCAATTCAGCAATTGTTTTCGCTCTTCTCAATTCAATACGATCATAGGTTGGCACAGACCCCGTGAAATAGTAATAACCATCAGTATGCTTATAAATAAACGGGTCGGCACGTTGTTCTACAATCGGTGCATTTTTCTCAGAACTCTCCATCTTCATTGTTATATATTTAATTTCTTTTTAATTGTTTCGTAATATGAATCAGTGATTTTATAGCGGAACATCATGCCTCCCATAATCACATGGAAGATTCCTGGAATTACTGTTAGCATTAAGGCGATTCCCCAAAGGGCAAAGTCGGTTTGCGTTTCTGCTTTTGGTACATATTCGAAGAAATCCAATAAATATCCTACGGCAGCTCCTGCAATTCCCATTCCCAATTTTTGAGCAAAGGAAATCCCTCCAAAGGACAACCCTGACACGCGTTTTCCTGATTCGGCATGCCCATAATCTACCGCTTCTGCAATGGCCGACCAAAATACCGGCGCATGTAAATCGACTACAAAAGACAAGATGAAATACAATACATAGGCCATCACAAGGTTTCCTGGCTGTACTACCAATAACATAATAAGACTAATCACTCCCACCGCAATTTGGGACCATTTAAATAATTTTACTTTACAGTATTTTTTAGTAATAAATGTAGAGGCTGGCATTGCTAAAATCGCCGCCGCAACACCAGTTGCCATAAACGATGATTGCACACTGGCATCACCACCCAAGAAATATTTAGCATAGAAAATAGCAACAGAATTACGGATTACGTAACCAACGGTACCGAAGAAACATACCCCAAACAAAAGAGTCCACTGACCATTTTTCAACAACAACTGAAACTGTTCTTTCAAAGGCTTATCCTCTACCACATGTTCTACGCGTTCTCTTGTGGTAAAAAAGCTAAATAAGAACAATAGGGTTCCTAAAAGGGCCATTAAACCCATGGCCATTTGATAGCCTCTACCCAAATCATCTTTTCCAAACTTATCTGCCAAAATAGGTACGACGATAGACACCAAGAAAGCTGCAACCTTCGCAAAGAACAGTCTGTAACCATTAGCCGACAAACGTTCTTGAGGATCGCTGGTCAACACCCCAATTAAGGAGATATACGGAATTGTTACCGATGTAAACATAATCGTCACAAATATGTACGTGATGTACGCATAGATCATTTTACCGGCATAATCAAAATCAGGTGTGGTAAAGGTTAAGAATACCGAAATTCCAAAAGGCACCGCCAAGAACAAAAAGTAATGTCTATAACGCCCCCATTTAGTTGTGAACTTATCGGTGATCAATCCCATTAAAGGGTCGGTAACAGCATCGATTAATCTTACCAATAAAAACAACAGTGCCATGTCTTTGGGTTTTAACCCAAAGACATCGGTATAAAAGAAGGTGATGATAAGGAACATGGAAGATATCACAACATTTACCGCTGCGTCTCCAGAGCCATATCCAATTTTTTCAAGTAGGCTTAATTTTTGATTTTCTGATTTCATATGGTCTTTTTCAAAATGCTATTTCTAGCAGTGAGGCACAATTTTCATTGATCTCTATTAGCAATTATTTTTTTCTTGTTTTCTATTCATTTGAAGTACCAGAGACACTCATTAAGCGTACCCCATAAATTCCTGCCGTTGTTGAATTTTCATCCGCTTCAAAACGCACTTCTAAAAGTTCGTTATCTTTCACAACATTCTCCGGCAATTCATAATCCACTTCAAAAAACATATTACCTTTATTTCCTTTTAGTTTGGGATTGGCAATAGTCTGTCCATTCACACTAATCTTAAAATTCCTATTGGCGTCCAAGCCAAAATAGGTGATGCGTAAAGCTTTTGCTTCAGCTTCCTTATTTTTAAGCTCGTAACTAAACCAACCCGAAGCATCTCGCCAGTGACGGTTTTGGTTCACTCCTGAATTGGAACGCTCTGATTTAAAACCATGGTCTGACTCCGGCTGCTGTTCTCCCGGCGCCACATAATCCAAGGTTATGGAACGTAAATAGGCTTGGGCTTTTTCCTTTTCTGCCAACTCACGTTGCATTTGCGCTAAACCTTCAGGTGTTTCATTTTTGAAATAAATAGCATAGCGCTTTTCATGGATTTTATAAAATGGCTGAAGTACCAAATTCTTATAGTTTTGTGGATATACTATATCTTCTACTGTAAACTGTAGCAGCTTTCCTTGTACCGGCTTTATTTTTGTTAAAATATCCTCTCCTTTTTCTGCGAGGAACATTGGAGCCTCTGTCATTGGTAAAAACGGTCCGTGGGCAATATGACCTCCACGACTATCGTCGGCAAACAAACCATCTTGATGGTCATCTCCAGTTACTGCAGCCAAAACAATTGGTCCATATTTTACAGACACATAGCCTGACTGATCAGGGATTTGCTCCAAACTTAAATGCATTGGCAATTCCATAGTGATTCGGTCACCAGATTTCCATTTTCTATAAATTGGAATATAAGATCCTGGAGTTCCTTCAACCTCCATAGATTTTCCATTAATAGAAATTTTTAAATCACCGGCTTCCACCCATTGTGGATATCGCAACATCAAGGTGGCTTTCCTTGCTTTTTTACTCTCCCAAATCAAGGCAGTAGCAGCTTCCTCTGGAAACTTGGTTTCTTGTGTAATGCTTGCTTGTTGCGCTTCCCAATTTACTTTGGAAGGCATGAAAAGATTCACATAAAGTGTATCTTCGCTTTGGGCATAAATCAGTTCATTGTATTTGGTATGGTTTTCCATCCCAGAGCCCACGCAACACCAAAAACTGGTTTCCGGTTGCGAGTACACTCGGTAATGCCCCGAACGCATTGGAGTGAAATACACGAAGCCTCCCTTAGGATTTTGAGAAGACAAAATATGATTGTAAAGGCCACGTTCGTAAAAATCGATATACGCTTCGTTGGCGGTATCCTCAAACAAAAGCTTGCTCAACTTTAGCATATTGTAGGTGTTACAGGTCTCAGGTCCCTCTTGACTACTTAGCACATCACTAAAATCATCGATTGGGTTAAAATGTTCCCGAACACTATTCCCGCCAATGCTTAGAGTGCGCTCCTTAGTAACATTGTTGTAAAAATTATAAGCTGCATCATGGTAAATAGCGTCATGATCCAACTGTGAAATACGCTCGAACCCAATAAATTTCGGAATCTGCGTATTGGCATGCATGCCTGTTAAAATATCTTTGTTTCCTGACAATGGCTCTAACAAGGCTTTTTCAGAAAAGCGCTTGGCCAACTGCAAATATTTTGTTTCCCCTGTGATGTGATACAACTCTGCGAACACTTCATTCAATCCACCATGTTCCGAACGCAACATGTCTTGCACCTGTGCCTCGGATAAGTTTTTGGTCACCCCAATAAACCAATCGGTTAAAGTAACCAACATGGTTTTGGCTTGAGGTTTTTGGGTATATACCCAAGCATCCTTTAAGCCTGCAAAGGTTTTATGGATGTTATAAAGTGGCACCCATTTATCGTTCAAACTGAAACTTCCTGCATTGATGTGTCCATTTTCAATTTCGGACCATAAAGCTTTACTGCCTGGGATTCCACCAATGTACCCAGTGCCGTTTGCCTTTTGAACACGCTGCAATTCGGACAGCACGTAATCGATCAATTCATTGGCTTTTGTATTATTTGTTGAAGCGTAATACATAGACAAAGCCGACAAATAATGTCCGAAAGTATGCCCATCCAATCCTGTATTTTCCCAATTGGTGTAAGATGGCGCTTTAGGCACCAAACCTGCTTCTCGAAGAAATGGCGACAGCAGTCTATCTGGGTTTAACTGTTGTATATAATTAAAATCAGTTTCTGCGGCTTCCTTAAATACACCGGAAGTCACAGAAACTTGATTTAATGGGAATAGGTTTACCGCTTCTTGTGCCGTGGCCGTCAGCGTGCAAATAATTCCCAAACTTGCTATTAATGATTTCATTTTAATCAAGTACATTGTCTTTTAGACTTGGCCATAAATCGGCATCCCATTTCAATTCAGAAACTCGAAGTTTAGGTAAACCTTTATCGGATGCATCATAACCATGGAAGAAAATATAATCCTTACCATTGAAGGTATACACACTATTATGCCCTGCGCCATACCATTTGTCATTGCCTTCAAGCACCAAAGTTCCGCCTCCTTCATTTAAGGACTTTCCGTTTCTATCTACATATGGTCCCGTGACTGTTTTGGAGCGTCCAACCACAACTTTATAGGTACTGTTTTCTCCACGACAGCAATAGTCCCAAGACAAAAACTGATAGTAATAATCGCCCTTTTTGAAAATGAACGGCCCTTCCAAAGCGGCATCCCCGGCATCAGCATCTTCTTTTTCAAATGAACGCTCCCGACGAGCAATGGTATACCACTCTTCGGGCTCTGCAAGTGATTTTAAATCTTGTGCCATTTTCACCATTTTGAGCCCTCCCCAAAACGATCCAAAAGCCATCCAAGGTGTTCCTTGTTCGTCAAAGATTAAATTAGGGTCAATGGCATTCCAATAATCCCTATTCGGGATGGACTGAATGACAATTCCTTGATCTTCCCATTGGTAATTTTTATCCTTAGGATTTAAGGTCGTATTGGTTACCAAACCTATCGCGGATGTGTTTTTTCCAAAAGCAGAAATTGAATAATACAAATAGTAGGTACCCTTATGCAATGTAATGTCCGGGGCCCAAATATGTCCATTGAATCCAGGCGCTACTTCTTTAGCCCATTTTGGATTTACTGAGAACACAGGATCGGCCTGTGTCCATGTTTTTAAATCCTTGGATGTGAAACTTGTAATCCCCGGTCCTGTACAGAATAAATAATAGGTATCTCCCTGTTTCGCTATGACAGGATCATGGGTAATAGGCTTATCTGT
Source organism: Mangrovimonas sp. sgz306409 (assembly GCF_059735265.1). Taxonomy (NCBI): domain Bacteria; kingdom Pseudomonadati; phylum Bacteroidota; class Flavobacteriia; order Flavobacteriales; family Flavobacteriaceae; genus Mangrovimonas; species Mangrovimonas sp. sgz306409. Next base: position 311,339 of record NZ_JCAPEU010000003.1, on the reverse strand, counting down.
TTGGGCCGACACCACCATCCCTGCCAACAAAGCAAAGACTGCTATAGATTGCTTTATAAATTTCATAACTCTATTTTTGAATTCCTTCAGAAGTCATTATTACACGTTGCAGCGTACCATCTGGGTTATAGTTTAACTCATCGATACACACCGATCTTCTAAAACTTCCTCCATTAGGATTGATACCTCCCGTATGATAGATGAAATAATCCTTTCCTTTATACTCAATAATTGCTTGGTGGTTAGTATTGCTATTACCTGCCAGCTCATTTAAGATCCCTTTATATTCCCATGGTCCAGTAACCGATTTACTCATGGCATACACAATTTTTTCTGGGAATTCTGAGGCGTACGATAAATAATACCAATCACCTTTTTTATGAATCCAAGGTGCTTCGGTAAACTTAGGTACATCAATCACATGGATTGGCCCGTCAAGTTCTACCATATTCTCTTTCAACTTAGCATACTTGCACACGGTATTCCCCCAAAATAAATAAGCCTGACCGTCATCATCGATAATTACCGACGGATCAATATCATCCCAAGAAATATCGGTATGCGTTGTCATATCATTGGTCACCAAAGCTTTTCCTAGAGCATCCTTAAAAGGTCCTATTGGAGAATCGGCCACTGCCACTCCAACTGCTTTGCCTGGATGGGTATCGTCATGTTCTACGGTAACATACCAATAGAATTTTCCGTTTCGCTCGATTACCTGAGCAGCCCAAGCATCGCCTTTGGCCCATTTAAAATCTGAAGGTTTTAATGGCACAGGATGTTCCTGCCAATCTACCATATTTGTAGAAGAATACACCAACCATTCGTTCATTCTATAGAAATGAAAATCGTTTGGCGCTTCATCATGGCCAGCATATAAGTACACCGTTCCATCGTGCACCAAGGCAGCAGGATCTGCGGTAAACTTATCTTTAATGATTGGGTTATTGAACTGTAATGATGCTTTTACAACCACTTTTTCAGAAGGCGTCACCTCTGCAATTTCATGAGTCTTATTCTGTTCTTTACATGACATGAACAAGGCCACACCTAGTGTTAGTGCAATACTATATTTCATCTGTTCGATTTTATTTCAATTGTCAGATGGAACTTTATATGATTTTTTGATACTTCATCAGTTCGTTAAGCATCTAAAAATTCATAGTCGTTTCATCATTAATTAATTTATTTTTTTAGCCCAAATAGGTTTTCCATCAACGGTTAAACCGGAATATGAAATTGTCACTTTTCTTGGTGAACTTTCCCAATCCCAAGCATCAAACAACTTACACTCATTCCCGTTTATGGTTAGCGTATTAGTGTCCGTATCCAAGCTCCATGTTCCTGAAACAGCACCAGATAACGTTCCATTACTGTTAAACACGATGGTTTCTGAGGTTTGCATTACTTGATATTGGTAGTCCATTGTGATTTGTTCCCAAATTCCAGAAATGTCCTCAGCAGTAATTTCGGTTTCAGGAACTGCGGCATATCTTTCAGGTGCCACCACAGGCCATCCATCTGAAGTCCATTTTAACTCCCTAACATGCCCCATCATCACAGCATTGGACACATTGATTCCAGGAACCCCTTCTGGCAACCTAGCCTGAGAGGAGAAATACCACTTTTGAGTGGCTTCATCCTGAAACACGGTACAGTGTGAAATTCCAACCCATCCCGTATGATTGTTGAACTGATAAGGATGTGTTAACATTGGCCAACACTCGGCTCCTTCTGATACATTTTGATTATCGATACCGTAATAGGGCCCCATAATATCGGTAGCCCTTGCAACTCTTGTGTTGTAAGCTTTAGACAATTCGTCATAAGCCAAAAACAGGTAATAATATCCGGTATCTGGATTGTAAATGATCTCGGCACCTTCAGTTCCTTGCCATCTATTGGTATTTATATTACCACGTCCTGCGATTCTCGTACCATAATCCTCAACGGTGTCCAATTGAAATGGTTTTCCTGTAGCAGGATCCAACTGTACGGCTGCAATCCCTGTCATCCAAGAACCATAGACCAACCAATGTTCCCCTCCTGGAGTTACAATATAACTAGGGTCGATACCATTAAATTTATAGTAGGAACTCCAGTCGTTACAACTCGTTCTGTAACGATCTTCAATTCCATCAGGAATGGCCGTAACTACCATACCTTTATCTTCCCAATTGTTGGAAGCCAAATCGGTAGTTTCCATCATCCCAATATAAGGACGCTCTCCCCAAGAGGCACATGGATCGGTTCCCTCAATCAACTCATCCACCACAATACTGTAGTACATTCTGTAAACACCATTCACATTTTTTACACATGGTGCCCAATAGCCATAGTTGGGACTATCGATTTCAGGCAATCCCATTTGTGCTCTTTTGGTATTCATGGAATCCTTTACCCAAGCAGGCGCATTATCCATAGTACTTCCCAAATATTCCCAATTCACCAAATCGGTAGAGCGTCGACCATGAAAATGGCCATGTCCGTCATGGGCATTCCCGTAGGACGCATCGGTTTGGTACATGTAAAAATAATTGTCTTGCTTTACTACTGTTGGATCATGCACATTGGCTAGATTCCAATTGCTTCTATTGGACCATGAAGAAATCGGTGTATAATTATCAGAGTAAGTTGGACCATCAAAGGTATTTTCTATTGGGTCATCATCTGTAGGATCTTCACCTCCGATAGGGTCTTCTGTGGTGCTGTCGTCTTTGGAACAGCCTAAGGCTGTTCCAAAAATCAACAGTATCATAAATATTCTTTTGATAGTTATCATGACTATATATTATTTAGCTTCCAATACTACTACAGATAAAGCAGGAACCGTAATCTGAAGTTTCCCTTTCTTCAATTTGAAATCCTTAAATGCTACTGGAGCAATTTTACTAGGATTATCAAAAGAGTTATAATCGTGTACATCGGAAGACGTCAATACCGTACCTGTCACATTTTTAATCTTCAATACATCTACATCAATACTGATAGTATGTTCTTTTGTAGGATCAATGTTCACCAAAGAAATGTGCTTTTCATTCTTAGCATTGTAAGATGCCGAAATTGAAACAGCCGGTAAGGATTGACCGTCCAAAGTATATTGAGGCGATGTGAATGACACTGGCATTAATGTAGCATCTTGGTGTACATTGTACATCTTCATAACATGGTAGGTTGGAGTTAACAACATCTTGTTTCCTTCTGTCAAGATTACTGCTTGCAATACATTTACCGTTTGTGCGAGGTTGGCCACCTTTACTCTATCTGCCCAGTTATTGAAAATATTTAAGGTTACCCCAGCAATCATAGCATCACGCATCGTGTTCTGTTGGTACAACACCCCTTTATCTTGGGCTTCACCGTCATACCAGCCTCCCCATTCGTCAACTACTAGGGCAATTTTATGTTCGGCATCATACTTATCCATGATAGCCGTATGTTTCGTTATTAGCTCATCCATTTTTATGGCTTGTTGCATGATCTTGAAGTATTGAGCATCTGTAAAGGATTTGTCTGGACCTTTATCTCCCCAATCCAACACACAATAGTGGTGCAATGCCACACCATCGATTAAATTTTTAGGAATATCACGCATCAACACTTCTGTCCAATGGTAATCTTCACTGTTTGCTCCAGAAGCAACTCTAAATAAAGCATTGCTATTGGTCCAATCGGTCATGAAAGTAGCATACTTTCTATACACATCGGCATAGTATTCTGGACGCATGTTACCACCGCATCCCCACATTTCATTTCCTACACCCCAAATTCTAACGTTCCATGGTTTTTCACGACCATTTTCACGTCTTAATTTGGCCATAGGACTAATACCGTCATGGTTTACATATTGCAACCACTCGGCAAATTCCTGAACCGTTCCACTGCCAACATTGGCAGCCAAATATGGTTCCGCATTCAAGGCTTCACATAAATTTAGGAAGTCGTGAGTTCCAAAACTATTATCTTCGGTTGATCCTCCCCACCATTGGTTCACGATAGTAGGACGGTCTTCTTTAGGCCCAATACCATCTTTCCAGTGATACGTATCAGCAAAACAACCTCCTGGCCATCTAAGATTTGGAACTTTCAAATCCTTAAGTGCTTCAATAATATCATTTCTTACTCCATTGGTATTTGGAATGGGACTATCTTCTCCCACATAAAAACCATCATAGATGCAGCGCCCTAAATGCTCTGCAAAATGGCCATAAATATGTTTACTGATTTGAGGTGCGTTCTCTTTTTTTGAAAGGGTTACTTCTACTGCATTCTGTGCGCTTAGGGATAGGCCTAAACACAAAAATACAGCGATTAACAAAGTTGTAATGCTGTTCTTTTTCATATCATTTTTTTTATTTTAAAGAAAGACCGCGCGACCGGCGCGGTCTTTCGTAACTGAAGACTAATTCAAAATTAACAAATATTAATATCCTGCATTTTGACCAATGGTCATTAACGGGTTATTATCCATTTCAGATTGTGGAATTGGGAAATACTCTCTTCCTGGCACATAGCTGTTGTACTCTGGATCTCTAGATTTCAACCATTCCAATTTAGCAGAATCCTCAAGCCATCCCCAACGACGGATATCGTCAAAACGGTGCCCTTCCAAGGCAAACTCCAAGAAGCGCTCATGCCCAATTTGCTCACGCATTTGCGCTTGACTCATTCCTGGATTTACGGTTGCCAAATCAGGTAAGTTCACACGGTCTCTTACCTGCTGGATATAAGGGTATGCTGCATCGGTTTGTCCTAATTCGTTCAAACACTCCGCATACATCAACAAGACATCTGCATAACGCATGATACGCTCGTTGATCCCTGATCTCCAATCATATTCATCAACTTGACTTCCATCAGAGTTTTGGTATTTGGCACAGAAAATTTCATTTAAATAGGAATCATTACCTGCATACACATCTGCAAAATACACACCGTATAACATCATCCCTGGCTTGTTGTAGAACATGGTAGCATCTAATCTTGGATCTACCTCTCCATCTACGGTCAATTCATCTTGGAATTCATTAAACAAGGTCCATGTTGGCTGCACATCGGTAAAGCCAAATAAAGGAGGTCCATAAGTAATAGCTCTTGCAGTGGTTTGCCCCCAACCAGAACCTGGGGTACCTCCCCAAGCAAGGTCAACTCCACCTCCTACATTTCTATTGAACTGCACCTCAAAAATAGATTCGACGTTATTTTCATTCACTTTCGTAAAATTGTCGGTATAGTCTGGCACCAAATCGTAAACCCCTAAACCTATCACCTGTTCAAAAGCTGTTTTTGCTTCTGCAAACTCTTGGTTAAACAAATGTGCTTTCCCTAAGTAAGCCAAAGCTGCCCCTTTAGTAGCACGTCCTCTTTGACCTTGATCTAACCCAGACACATCATCATAAGACACTGGCAACAAACTAGCAGCCATTTCCAAGTCGGACTTTACCTGTGCCCAACCTTCTTCCTGTGTTTTTTGCTCGTGGTAAATTTCTACACTCGTTAAAGGTAATGGTACGTTTTTAAACATGTTTACTGCATGGAAAAAATACAAGCCTCTCAAAAAATAAGCCTGCCCGAGAATTCTATCTTTTAAATCGGCATCCTCCATTTCAATACCGGGCACATTTTCTAGTACCTGATTTGCTCTAAAGATTCCTTGATAATACATCTCAAAGGCCCATCCATAAATAGCGGCATCTGCAACACTGCTATTAAACTTGCCAACATTTGCCATGGCTGCCCAAGGCGAATTACTTCTTGTACAATCACCTTTTAAATCTAACAATAAAGGAGTACTACGCATGTAAGTTCCATCGTTTAACAAGGCTCCATATACCGCATTTACACCTTCAAAGGCATCCTGGTCATTTTGCCAAAAGGAGGCTGCTGTTTCATAATTTGGATCTACTTGGTTAAGATCCTCATCGCTCACACAACTGGTAGCCAACACTGAGGTTGCTACTGCTATTGAATATAATATATGTCTAGTTTTCATAATCTCAATTGTTTCTAATTAAAAGTCTACCTGTACTCCTAAGGCCAAGGTTCTTGGGTTAGGGAATGATCCAAATTCCGTACCTCTGTTAAACAAACCATCACTGATGAAATCAGGGTCATAGCCACTATAACCGGTAATCACGAACAAGTTTTGACCTGAAGCAAACACTCTGGCTCTCGTAAACACTTTCGTTTCTAAAGGAATATTGAATCCAAGCTCTAAACTTTGTAATCTTACAAAGTCTCCATCTTCAATAAATCTATCTGATGCTCTGTTATTGGCGTTTGGATCTCCAATCACTGGTCTTGGCACATTGGTATTGGTATTATCTGGCGACCAGTAGTTCAACATATCGGTATGCATATTGGCCAAATCGCCACCCATCAATGTTTGGTACGTAGCGTTATATACTTTATGACCAGCAGCCCCTGTGAAGAAAGCTGAGGCATCAAAGTTTTTATAACGGGCACTTAGGTTTAAACCAAAATTAAGTTTAGGAATTACGGTTCCTTTAAAAGTTCTATCCTCATCAGTAATAAAACCATCGCCATTGATATCCTTAAACTTCACATCCCCAGGAGCTGTATTTCCTGTTTGGTAAGCATGGTTATCAATTTCCTCCTGAGATTGGAAAATTCCTTCTGCTTCATACACGTAGATTTCACCAGCCGAACGCCCTACTTCAGTTCTTCCAACACCAGCGGTAATTGGTGTATCATCAGTACCTATTTTCTTTACCTCGTTTTTCAAGGTTCCAAGATTTGCAGAAATATTATAGCTAAAATCTTCTTTGCTATCTCCCCAATCCAGAGTAAATTCCATACCAGTATTTTGTACGGTACCCGCATTGGTTGTCAACAAAATTGGGAATGATCCAGAAGAGTAAGGGATTGGCACATCTGCTAACAGATCAACCGATTCCTTTCTGAAATATTCCGCAGTAAACTTCAATCTATTATTGAACATTCCAAACTCTGCAGCAACGTTGGCAGAAGAGGTGTCTTCCCACTTAATATCTGGATCAACAATTTTCACAACAGTAGTTCCTGGAGCAGTCTCATTTCCAAAACTTGAGTTTGCAAAAGAGTTTATATTTAAGGCAAATTCGTATAAGCCAATAGTATTGTTCCCTAATTCTCCATACCCCCCTCTAATTTTAAAGGTATCCCACCATTCTGGTAAGTTAATATCGTTGTGAACTTTCCAAGCTCCAGATACAGAGAAATAGTTTCCTGTGTTATTTCTAACCGAGAATTTTGACGATTTATCTTGTCTAAAATTGAACTCTACCAAGTATCTATCATCAAACGTATAATCGAACCTACCAATGTAGGATTTATAGGTTTCAGCTGACTCATATTCACTAGCATTTCTAGGTTGCGTTGAATATTCCAAATGAGGAATAGTACCATCAGGATACCCTGTAGCCCAAGCTCTCAAGTTATAATAATCGTTACGCTCTTGTATCATACCTCCCAGAAAATTAAAATTATGTTTCTCTGCCAGATTTAACTCATAAGTTAATAAATTATTGATAATAGTCCTTGTACTATGTCCACTATTCACATCTAATAAAGCCTCGTCTGGTCCTGTAACATAATACCATCCCAATTCACTCTCTGGATTAAAATATCTGGTATTCCAATTGGTACGGTCCCCACTTACATTCAATCTGTATTTAAGACCTTTTAAGATTTCGTATTCACCCCAAATATTCCCAACAAAACGGTTACGTTTGTTTTCATTGGTAATCAGGTTGTTGTATCCAATAACGTTTAAGGAAATGGCACGTTGGGCAACACCATCCGTTCCACCATAGCCGCCAAGATTATTTTCATCATAAACCGGCATGGTTGGTACCGCTGTCAATAAATTAATGATAGAACTTGTTCCTGCCAAATACTCGTTGAAGTTTTCTTTATCAGATAAAGAGTAAGCCACTTTGGCCCCATATTTAAAACGCCCCTTTTCACCATTTAAATTAATATTGGTAGAGTAACGTTCATAAGCTTGAGGTGTCTCGAAGTAACTAGTGTTTTTAAAATAATCCAAGTTCACATTATAGCTTAAAACCTCAGCCCCTCCATTAAAGGTCAAACTGTGGTTTTCCAAAATACCAGTTCTGAAGGCCTCATCCTGCCAATCGGTATCTACATCATCAATAAACAAATCGTTGTCTGGATACACCCCTGGCGTAGTAGGCACTCCCAATCCTTGTGCATTGGCATTGGTCTCCGCTACTCTTACCAATTCTTGATACTGCTCCCTATTAGCTAGATCATACCATCTGTTTTTCGCAACATTCTGGAAACCAATAGTTGTTTTATAGCTGATATCCAATTTTCCTTCCTTACCTTTTTTAGTGGTAATAATCACTACCCCATTGGCTCCACGAGCCCCGTAAATAGCCGCAGAAGAAGCATCTTTCAAAATTTGGATGGACTCGATGTCTCCTGTAGCAAAATCATAAGGATTATCAACAATTACTCCATCGATAACGAACAATGGGTTATTGTTTCTAAAAGAAGTAATCCCTCTAATTTTAATGTTTACAAATCCACCAGGCTCACCAGATGACTGTACAGTCACCCCCGGCGCTTGCCCTTGGATCATTTTAGCAACATCATAAGTAATAGTCTTTTTAGCATCCTCTACGTCAACCACACTTACCGATCCTGTTAAATTTTCTTTCTTTTTAGCACCGTACCCTACTACAACGATTTCGTCAAGGGCTGCAACATCTTCTTCCATGGCCACATTAATAACAGTTTGACCTCCCACGGTTACCTCCTTTTGCTTGTACCCAACAAAAGAAAACACCAAAACGTCACCCGAAGATGCCGTTATAGAATAGTTTCCGTCAAAATCTGCAGCAGCACCGTTGGAAGTCCCCTTCACAACAATATTAACCCCTGGAAGTGTCATACCATCTCTGGCCGATGTCACTGTTCCAGTAATGGTTTTCTGTTGGGCAAAACCAGTTGCCGACAACAGCACCATAATCATCACAAAAAGACACTTTGGAACCCTTAGTGTCAAATGATTACCAATCAAAAATTTGGTTGTTATCATACTAGAATAATTTAGAATTAGTTTTAAAATTTAGCTATAAGTGTTAATTATACACTTCCAAAGGAATTAAAGTTTTTTCAAATAAGCAAGTTTTTTTATGATTTTTTTAAGAATTACATATTTAAGCACTATATTTATTACCGAATTAATAATTGTGTTTTTTACATTTATTAAATTTTAATTGATTAATTGTAATATTTTTCATAAAGTTGCCTAGCAATGCTCAAATAAATTTAGATGCTAAATAACTACAGTAAAGAAGACAAGGTTTTATTGGCCGTGGACTGTATCATTTTTGGCTTTGACAAAGACAAGCTGAAAATTTTGCTCATTAAAAGGGATTTTGAACCCGAAAAAGGAAAATGGTCCCTAATTGGAGGATTCTTGAAAAAAGAAGAAAACCTAGACGATGCAGCCAATAGGGTTTTGAATCACCTTACAGGTCTTGACGAAGTATATCTGGAACAGTTTTTCACCTATAGTGAAGTAGACCGTGATCCTGAAGAGCGCACCATTTCGGTTGCTTACTATGCACTTATCAATATTGAAGACCACGACCAAGAACTCATAGAGCACTATTCGGCCAAATGGTTTACCATTGATAAAATTCCGAACCTGATTTTTGACCACAACGACATGGTAGACCAAGCCATTAAACGATTACAATACAGAGCCTCTACCAAACCTATTGGGTTTGAACTCTTACCTGAAAAGTTTACCATGCGGCAATTGCAAAAACTCTATGAATCTATTTTGGACACAGACTTGGACAAACGGAATTTCATCAGTAAAATCAATGCCTTGGATATTTTAATCAAGCTAGATGAAAAGGACATGGAATCTTCAAGAAAAGGTTCTTACCTTCACATGTTTGACAAAGAAAAATACGACAAAAAAACCCACGAAGGCTTTATCTTTAAAATCTAACACACAAAAAGAGAACGTAACCGTTCTCTTTTTTTTATTCCACAATTCATCACAAACAGTAAAGCAAATAAATTCACTACACAGCCACCTCCCCTCCACAAACACAACACAATATATTTCAAGATATTACGTTAAAAAATTAACTAAACTTTTTACCTACATCACATTCCGCCAATGACTTCCAAAAAGCTAAAATTGGAAGACGAAATACAAAGCTTGGGTAAAATATTGATGCTTATTACGTGAAATAAGCATCATTGCATAGTTTTCAACAAAATAATCCATCCCTCGGTTATTGCCTTCCAACCTTGTTCACTGCTATCCCTTCCTTATTTTATACTTAGGCTGTAATTAAAAACAAACATAAAATCTAAGGCTATGAAAAAAGTACTGCTATTAATCACAATCTTTGCAAGCCTTTTGGCTTGTAGCAACGACGACGATTCTTCCACCCCCTCCAACAACATTCCCGATGACCTACCGGATGTTTCGCAAGTAACCTTCACATACCCAACCACAATCACCAACAATTATTTTGGCCCGCAAACCACAGGAACCATCTATGTGTATGAAGCTGGTGATATTGGAGAAGAACCCGAAGAGGAAATTAGAATAGAAATAAGGACCAACACCAAAACGGTCATGGGAGTGACCTGTTTTATCCAACATGATGTGGTTTATAAAGACGGTATTCTTATTGAAGATACCGATGATTGGATTGCCGAAGATGACAATGGCAACCTTTGGTATTTTGGAGAATCGGTTAAAAATTACGACGATGATGGAGATTTTGAAGACAATGACGGCTCTTGGGAAGCAGGAATAGATGATGCCCTACCCGGTTATTGGCTTCCAATTGCACCATATGTAGGACAGACGTACCACCAAGAATATTGGGAAGACGAAGCCGAAGATTATGCCGAAGTTTTAAGTACCAACGAAACGGTTTCCATAGATTTAGGAACCTATCAAAACTGTTTGATGACCAAAGACGAAAATCCCTTCGAAACAGGTGAATACGAAATAAAATATTACGCCCCAGACATTGGCTTTATCAAGGAAGAAAAATATGTAAACGGTGCATTAGTTGAAATGGAACAATTGGTGGAAATTATAGAATAAAACAAAATTTATAACCGAATACCATTTGATATAAATCTTTCCCAATAACACCTTGGCATCCACGTAGCAGCAACCATAGTGATACGTGGGTGCCTTTTTACAAATAACAAGTTCCCCAATACCATAAAAAACATGTAGTTTTGTAGGACAACAGTGCTTTATAAATGACAAAACTAAGTTGTAAAATTAACCTCTCACCTGAAAATTAAATGAAATTTAAAAATCGATTAGTCCCATACCTCCTGATAAGTTTCTGCTTAACAGTTAACCTTATCTCCTGTAAAACAGAGAACAAAAAACCTCAGCACTCAGAAACTAACTGGGCTGAGCAGCATTTGGAAATGGCAGCCAACAACTACAAAACCCTTTCCAAAAACGTTCCTGTCAACCAATTCCCCACTACTTATACCAATGATACTCTTAGATTTAGTGACTCTGGTTGGTGGTGCAGTGGTTTTTACCCAGGTACTTTGGTGTATTTATTTGAAGGTACTCAAGATTCCATGTTTCTTAAAACAGCCGAAACAAAATTGATAGAACTTGAAAAAGAACAATACAATACAACCACCCACGATTTAGGATTTATGATGTTCTGCAGTTTTGGTAATGCTTATCAAGTAACGCACAATCCTGAATATGCCGAAATCATCAAAAATGCATCACAATCTATAAGCTCTCGTTTCAATCCAAAAACGGGAACTATCCGTTCCTGGGATCCTGCACCGTGGAATGACAAATGGGAATACCCTGTAATCATTGACAATATGATGAACCTGGAAATGCTTCTTTGGGCAGGAAAACATGTCAACAACCATAAATTTACCGAAGTAGCCCTAACGCATGCCGATACCACGCTAAACAATCATTTCCGTAAAGATTTTAGCAGCTACCATGTTGTCTCCTACGATACCATTTCAGGAAATGTTGAAATGAAAAATACCGATCAAGGCTATGCTGATGAATCTTCTTGGGCACGAGGACAAGCCTGGGGATTGTACGGCTACACCACAATGTACCGATATACCAAAGACCAAAAGTATTTAGAACATGCTATGGGTATTGCAGACTTTATCGTGAATCACCCCAACCTTCCTGAAGATAAAATTCCGTATTGGGATTTTGATGCCCCAAATATTCCAAATGCCAAAAGAGACGCCTCGGCTGCGGCTATCATGGCTTCTGCCTTTTTGGAACTCAAAAACTACGCTTCTGAAGACAAAGCCAAAATCTATTTTAACACTGCCGAACAAATGCTCAAAAGTCTTTCTTCCCCTGAATATTTTGCATCGCAAGATGAACAAGGCGGTTTTATCATCAAACACTGTGTTGGGAATATGCCAGATAATACCGAGGTTGATGTTCCCCTCTCCTATGCAGACTATTATTACGTGGAAGCTCTTTTAAGATATTTAAACAAAATAGAACTCATCAATTAGACATTAGGCAATCATGTTAAAACATACGTTTTCCTATCTTTTACTTTTTCTTTTGGCAGCGTCTTGCCATAAGACTTCGTTCCAAAAACCTTTAGAAACCAGCATCTCGAAGGTTGGTGAAGGATGGGCCAAGAACTCTATCAATACGGTTATTTTTAGAAAAAATTCTTTAGCAACGCACAACAAACACCAGTACATTGCCTACTATAATCCAGAAGGCAATGTGGTATTGGGAAAAAGACTCTTAAAATCCAACCAATGGGAAACCTTCGTCACTCCTTACACTGCCCATGTAGAAGATGCCCATAACTCCATCAGCATTATGGTGGATGGCGAAGGGTTTTTACATGTGGCTTGGGGCAACCACAACAATCAGCTTAACTATGCGAAAAGCCTACATCCCAATTCTTTGGAACTTGGCAAGAAAACACCAATGTTAAGAGATAAAGAGCAACAGGTCAGTTACCCTGAATTCTACGCCTTACAGGATGGCAACCTCCTGTTTTTCTACAGAGATGGAGGTTCTGGAAACGGCAATCTAGTCATCAACCATTACAATACCCAAACCCAAACTTGGCACAGGGTACAGGATAATCTTTTAGATGGAGAAGGTTTGAGGAATGCCTATTGGCAGGCCTATGTAGACAAAAATGACCAAATTCATATTTCCTGGGTTTGGAGAGAAAGCCCCGATGTGGCTAGCAATCATGATTTGGCTTACGCCACTTCCAAAGACGGTGGAAAAACCTGGCAAAAATCGACAGAAGAAATATACCAACTTCCTATTACAGAAAGTTCTGCTGAAGTGATTGAAAACATCCCTCAAAACAGCGAGCTTATCAACCAAACCTCCATGACCTCCGACAAGCATGGCAATCCTTTCATTGTTAGTTATTGGCGTGAAGCCGATAGTGAGATTCCGCAATTCCATCTCACCTACAAAACAGACCAATGGCAAACTGTCGATTTAGGTTTCAGAAAAACACCTTTTAGCCTAAGCGGACTAGGCACGAAATCCATCCCTATTTCCAGACCTCAAATAGTAGCAACGGATTCTAAAGACATCATTGTCATATTCAGGGATGAAGAGCGCGGTAGCAAAGTATCAATTGCGTATAATACATTTCCTTTTGATAGTAACTGGAAAATTTTGGATGTAACCGAGGACTCTTACGAAGCGTGGGAACCGACTTTAGACACGGAACTTTGGAAAAGTTCAAAAAAACTGAGTTTGTTTTTACAAAAAACCTATCAAGTAGACGGTGAAGGCTTATCCGATATTCAAGAAAGTGATGTTGAAGTTTTAGACTGGCAACCTTAAAAAAATAAAACGGTGAGAATCATATTTACACTAACAGCACTCTTTATAGCAGCAAATTTCTCAACTCTTAATGCCCAAAGCAACCAAAAGGCTGCGGCTGTTTTTCAAATTGACCAACCTGATTACGAACAGAGTCCTTTTACCGGAATGACCAAACAACACTGGAGGGATGCCGCATTATACATATTGGAAGGCGCCTTTTCATACATCAATTCCTATGAAGACCCGATGAAGTTCCCCAAGTTGCCTGGAAAAAGCTATCCGCATAACGAAGATCAGGTACCAACGGAAAAGCTAGAAGGCTTATGCCGTACGTTGTTTGTGGCAGCGCCACTTTTAAAGGAAAATCCCTCCTTACAGGTTAACGGCATTGATGTGGCAAAATACTATCGCCTTCAAATTTTAAATTTACTGGATCCTTCTAAGGCCTCCTATATTCCACCTAGAACCCAAGATCAGGGTCCAACTCAAATTCTCGTAGAGTTTGGAGCGTTGGCCATTTCACTTTTTGTAGCACCGGAGGCCATTTGGGAACCACTATCCCAAGAGGAAAAGGACGCCTTAGCCCATACCATGCTGAGCTACGGCAATGGACCAACTGTACCTTCCAATTGGAGGTTTTTCAACATTTTTGTGATGAGTTTTTTCAAAGATCAAGGATACCCCATAAACGAGGAATTATTAACCGAATATTTAAATCTATCCCTAGATCAATACCGTGCGGATGGCTGGTATAATGACGCTCCTGCCTATGATTATTACAGCATGTGGGCCTTTCAACTTTACGGTATTTTATGGTCTGAATTTTACGGACAGAAGTACCTTCCGGAAATTGCAGCAAAGTTCACCAGCAATTTTACGGACATGACCGACAATTATCCTTATCTGTTTTCAGAAAATGGAGAAATGATCATGTATGGCAGAAGTATCAGCTACCGGTTTGCATCTATTAGCCCGCTTCCCTTTTTCGGAACCTTGGAAAATGAAGACATTAATTATGGTTGGATGCGCCGAATTTCCTCTGGTGTCCTAATGCAGTTTTTGTCCAACCCAGAATTTCTGGAAGACGAAGTTCCTACTTTAGGCTTTTATGGACATTTTGAACCTGCCGTTCAAAATTACAGCTGTCGCGGCAGCGTGTATTGGATGGGCAAAGCCTTTCTGGGGTTGCTCATTCCTGATAACAATCCCTTTTGGACTGCCATAGAAAACAACGGCCCTTGGGAAACCGATTTCAAAAAAGATACGGTTTACAATAAATTCCAAAAAAAGTCAAACACCTTAATTACAGATTACCCTAATATTGGCGCTTCCGAAATACGTGCTTGGTGCCATGAAAAAGTAGCGGATGATTGGCAAAAGTTCCGTTCTTCAGAAAATTACAATAAACTGTCCTACAACAGTGCCTTTCCTTGGCAAGCAGATGGACCAAACGGAGAAGTCTCCATGAACTACGCCATCAAAAACCAAAAAAATGAATGGGAAGTATTTAGACTTTACGATTTCAAAAAATTTGAGGACGGTATTTACTATCGAGATGCAGTTTTGGAAACCGATGAAAGCGTTACCATGCAATTGGCCGACATTCCTTTACCAAATGGCATACTGCGTGTAGACCTTAACACAACCAGCAAACCATTGGAAATGCGTTTGGGACATTACGCCCTTCCTAAATTGGAACAGGAAATCAAATACTCAAGGAAACGCATTGATGGCCACGACATTTTGATTATGGATAATGGCGCCTACCAACTTGCCATGGTCATACTGAGAGGTTGGGACAACTTAGAATTTGTTGAAACTGCAGGATTGCATCCTGTTTCCAAAGAAAGTAGTGTTTTAAATGCCATTGCCCAATACACACCAAAAGAAGACAGTGTTTTTGCTACTTTGATGCTTTGGAAAGCATCTGGAGACTCTTGGAGTAAAGAGGATTTAGTTCCTGTAAAAAGTCTAAAATTGAAAAATGACCAGATTATTGTCAAAATGAAAGATGGCACTACCAAAACCTGTACGTTTTCAAATTAAGCTACTCTATACTCAAAGTATTACTAAATTCATGGGCTCCTATATCTTGTGATTCACCGGTCAAGGAAGCATTTCCAAAATAATCATAATTCCCGATATTGTAGTCTAGATTGACACCTGCATCGATAAGCGGTGAACTCGATCCCAATTTATAATTGACCAAGTTAGGCTCCTCGTAATAATTTCCTTGAAAGGAAATATTATCATCACAATTCACTCCTCCACTCAGGATGTTATTTTTCACATAAACCACCTCGGGATCCCAACTATTTATAGTTTTAAAAGCCAATTTATTATCCTGAACGACGGTGTTGTTATAAAAGAATATATCTGACACCGAGTTTTTACTACTCATGTTAAACAAAAACAAACTTCCGCTATAGCCATTCGCATCGTTATCCGATATATTATAGCGCACAGTGATGTTGGACATTGGTCGCGCCCCGCTGAACTGCCCCACCTGAAATCCAGCTCCATGGTTATCATGAGAGTAATTGTACTGCATAATGCCATTCACCACGCCTCCATCCAAATCAAAGCCTGCAGCATCACAACCCTGTGTTTGGATATTATAAGCCTCGCAGTATTCAATAGCCACATCTTTGGCATCCCAATACCAAATACCGCAATTCCCACCACAATGTGTATTATTGTAACCACTATCGTAAACCACACAGTTGCTTATGGATGAAAATTGCACGTCAGATAATACAATACCATTCCCTGAATGACTCCACTGATTATCCCAGCCACTGATATTATAAACCGTACACCCCTGAACATAAATATGTTCATGCGAATACCCTGCTTTATTTTGATTGAAATACCCCTTGGATATTATGCCGCTATCCATGCAATTGAAAATCGTACAATTAAGAATACTCACATCGGAGAAGCCTGAAGTATCGTTAACACCTTCTATTGCAATCCCGCCATAGCCTCCGCTGACATTTAAATTGGAAAATTGAAACCCTTGCAGTTTGGTAGCTCCTTCCAAAGTACTATAGAGATTTACACCATTCCGAGGAAACTCTCCTTCTGGTACTTGTGGAATGACAACATCAACATCAGTAACGGTAAAACCAGACGTGTTCACAAAATCCATCCCTTCAAAAACAGCCACACCTTCTCCATAGGATGAAATCGTTATTCTATTATTGGAATCCCCTCCATCGTTTGCATCGAAAGCAATACTTTGATAGGTATATCCGCCATCAAACAGAATTGTATATCCCGGAAGAAAATCGTCACTATTCACCTTAGCACTAGTCTGCCAGGCTGTTTCCGGCGAAAGTCCATCATTGGAATCGTTACCGTTTGGAGAAACGTAAAAGATATTCGTATTTTCAATTGAGTAAGACTGTTCTTCGGTTGTGGTGCATCCCAGCACCAAAAACAGCATGGCTAATATTCCAAATCCTTTCCCACTACCCAAAAGCAACTTTGATTTTGATGGTAGAAATCTGTGAATTTGAAAACGGTTTAATTTGGGGCAAATCGTATTCACTTTCGTTTAGTTATGTCTGCTTTGTCCAAACGCAACAATCCAAACACGCAAAACTGTTCTGTAGGTTAATTAAAACAGTAGTATTGTAAAGGCACAAAAGAATGGCTCTAAGCTGAAAATTCTTTTCGAATTCCTACAACTTTTCACTTCATTTCATACTCCAATAAATGACAGGAAATAGCTATTTGAACAAAAAATTCGAGCAAATATATCAATCTTTTTTTATCTAAAAATATTTGAAGAAAGACCTTACTTTTAGATTAATTATTAACAAATTATACCTTACAAAATTCAAAAAAATCGTACTTAAATTAAAATTAATTCAATAAAAAAAGCATGACCAACAATTTTGACCATGCTTAAAAAATTGCCCCACACGTAACAGGACACTTTTTGGATTCAAAAAACTAAATTAAACTCAACCAAAAGTTTTTTAGTAACACAAATCACCAAACCATTAGTTCTTCAAAAATTGAACATACGTGGTTTCATTTCCTTTATTCAATTTTAAAAAATACAATCCTTGAGCATAAGAACTGACATTGATATTTAAATCTTCGTCTAAACTTATTTCTCTCCCATTGATTTTTTGACCAAGGGCATTGTAAATTTCATAGCTATCAGGCAAACTATTATTGCCAATCTTAACCGTCAAAATATCAGTGGCAGGATTTGGGTAGACTTTCAACTCTGCGTCCATAAAATAATCCTCAGTACCAAGTGTAGCATAATGAATGGTAACAGATTCAGTATCCTCAAAACCGCCTCCTTCAGCCAAAATGTTTTCATCCCCATCAGCCAATACATAAGATCCTTCTCCATAAGAACAGCAAATACCATCTCCATAAGTATCATTAATTGTAAACAGATAACAGTCTTCGCTTTCTAGATCAAAGGTTTCACTAAATACACTTCCCGAATTCCCATTGGTATAAGGTCCTCCTGAATACAACACAGTACCCTCACTATCTTGAAGAGACCAAGTGGTTTCGTCTCCATAATTATCCAAAGTCAGGGTCAAATTTATTTGTGAAGCAGCTATCTGCAAGGCGTCATTAACACTAAAGCAGGTACTATCACCATCATTACATGTCCGCGCATTAAGGCTATTGGCCACTGAAACATTAAAGATGTGATCTCCCGCTGTTGTTTCCATAGTCTCCAAAACAACTTGAACACTGGATTGAGCCTCCAAGGTCCCAGACCAATTATAAGTTATTGGAGTTCCACTGTCTATATCATATTGAATGGTTACAGTCGTTAATGGCTGGGTTCCCCAATTGGAAAGAGTTACTACGGGAGTAATGGACGTTCCACAACCAATTTGCAGCTCTTCAATTGCCACAGCAGGATCGGAAGTGACTTCCGTTGGAGCATTCAAGGCAAAAGAATCTTCCAAGGAAGCTCTATTTGTTGAGGCACTGAGTACGGCAAGAATTCTCGCTTTTTGGTCGTTAGTAAAAACATTCATACACTCGTCATTAGTGTAGTCCATAAAGTTTTCCACCATGTCATAAGTTCCACAGGATAAATTACTAGTTGGGCACCCATAATTAGCTTCTTCCACCGCAGGTGTATCATCGCAATAATCCTCATCATCACAACCTCCTTGGAAAGTGTGGTAAAGACCTAAAAAATGCCCAACCTCATGGGTCATGGTTCGCCCCTTATCGTACGGAACAGAAAGACTGAAGGTCCCGTCATCATAATCGGAGCTTCCAAAGGTGGTGTAATTGGAAGCCACCCCATCTGTATTGGCAGTGCCTCCTGGAAATTGCGCATAGCCCAAGATACCCTCCAAATCATCTATAAATTTAGCTGACCACATGTTCAAATAGTTTGCAGGATCCCAATAGGTTTGCGTCTTTTGACTTTGCATTTCGCTATAACCTACGCCATCCATACAAATATTCACCCTATCTATTCCATTGGTTGGACAACCCTCTGGCGTCTGTTGCGCCAAAACAAATTCCACCTCTACATCGGCACCATCTTCATTAGTATTATACCCAGGTGTGCCCATCATACGTCTATAATCTTCATTAAGCACTGTAATTTGCGACAGCACTTGTGCTTCCGTGATATTTGGTCCTACTCCAATAGCTTCTCCATTGTGCAACACATGGACTACCACAGGAATGACTATAACATCTTCTGTTGTTTCGTTACTTCTTTGTGATTTTAAGCCTTCCAAAGTCTGCTTGAGTTTTTTTTCAAAGCTTTTGCTCCCCATCATATTGGGATGTTCATTGCGGATAATGGTATTGTACTCATCCGAATAACATCGTACCGTGGAACCAAGATTCGGTTGCTTCGACTTTTTTACTGGTGAATTATTTTGAGCCCAACCCTGCATACTCAAGGCAAAGAAAATACTCAATGACGCTACATAAAGTTTGTTCATAATATTGATGATGTGTTAAAATTAAACTTGACAAAAACCTAAGCCCCCTATTTGTACTTCAGCTTTTGATACCAAATATCTGATAGGGACAACCCTATATTGATAGTATTTAAGTTCTCTTGAATTACAGAACTACTTGCTGCTCCAGAGGTAAAACGCCTAGAATAAGAAATGTTCAATGAAGAAAAATTACGGCCCAAAGGAATCCCCACACCCACGGTAGCCTCAAAGTTGTCCGTTCGCATATCATCAATCATCAAATAACCGGAATCGTATTTCACACTAGACCTAAAACTGAAATACTCCCAATACTTATTGGGATTGGACTTTTTATACTGCATACCCAAACTATAAATGCTTTGGTCAACAAAAGTTCCAAGATTATCCTTTTGGTCTGTGGCGTCCCAAAACTTATGGTTGAAATCCAGATTAAACAAAAAGTCCGATTTTAAAGAATACGTTAGCCCTGTTCCAACATGCAATGGCATATAAAAATTATCGGCTCCCACATCATTTTCATCCTCTACTATGCTCGAAATCCCATCGGTGGTTTTATAGACGTCAATGTTTTTCTTTGCGTTGACCTTCGTAGGAAAGTTGACAATAGCCCCAAAAGTTACATCCTTACTGATATTGGCCGTTCCACCAAGTCCTAACTTGACACCATTGTAATAATAGTCTTCTTCAATAGCCAATTCCGATACAGATGTTGCAGAATATCTGGATTGTTCAATCTTCCCAAACAGATAAGAAGTTGTAATCCCTAAATTAATATTAGCCCCTATTTGATAGCCATAGCTCAACTTAAGTTCATTAATTCCACCAGAACCAATAAATACATTCCGATATTCTTCGTTAGCTCCCTCCACCGCCAATGGTTCACTAATAAATGAGTAACCCACAGAAGTTGCCGGAAGCAGGGACAAACTAATCCCTGACTTCTTATTCAACTTGGTAGCCAACGAAAAATGAGACAAATTAGACTGAAGAAAGGTTTTGCTATTTCCTGAATTAGACAACTCATTGATGGACACATTCACCCCAGCATCCAAAATAAATATATCAGAATACAAACCACTGAGAGTTGCCGGATTCAAGTCGTTTATAAAATAAGGATTGTTCCAAGCCAGCCCACTTTGCGACATGCTTGGTGCCAGCCCAATGCTATTGGGGTTGTAGTATCCCAATCCATATAAAGAATAAGGAGACCCGTTGGAAGTGGCGGATTGCGAATACAAAGACATGGATGCTAAAAACACTAGCAAAAATGCCCCATACAACTTATAGGTTTTAATTTTCAACATCATAAATGGCATAAACAATTTTTAATTTGGGACGGTATTCAGAATCTGGATCATCATCAATAATAATCCTGTCCACCATAGCATTGAACAGCTCTGGATAAAAGGTCAAGCCCTCATTGGTATCTTGGGTATCTGGATCGAGCAAATCATCCACATAACCATCCAAAGCCACTTTATAGGAAGTCAGCTCAAATTCCGATGCGCCTTCCACTCGGTTGGCATAGATATAATCTTCACCATTATCCAATTGACCGGTAATGTTATTCTTCCCTCTAATTTTTGAAACAATCAAGGAATCCTGCAAATGAAAAGGGGCATTATAGGTCCCCCAATCGGGTGTAAAGGTTAAATCGGCACTCAGCACCGTGCCTTTTACCGGCCAATCATAAAGGTTTTTCAAGGTTGGAAAATCGATTCTAAAGGTATACCCCGTTCCCGACTGCATCACTCCTCGAAAATCGCATTCGGAAGTCGCAATACTCAAATCCTGATCTATCATTTGCGATAGACATTCGCTACTATTGGTAGAGGAAATTTTATTGTAAGAAGACACATCTCCCTGGCTCAATTTAAGATCGAACGTATAGGAATCCTCACCTACCTCACCACCTAGCGAATAATAAAACCGCAAATAGGTATCGTCTGTACTTTTGGAAATCCCCAAAATCGAGGTATTACTTTCCAATTCAGGCTGAATTGTAAGCCCCTTGAAGACTTCCTCAAAATCGGAGAACTCATCAATTTGATTTTCTTCAATAGCATTAAAAATAGCAGCACCAAAACTATTTGGCAGAGTCACATGAATAGAATCGCCAGACATTGGTCTTGGAGCCACTGTTACCTGCGTTATTGGCGTTTGGTTGTAAGCAATGGAACTGGTATTGTAAAAGTCATCATTTGCTGGTTTTACTTTTTCAATGACTTTATGAATGTTTAGCGTAACCGGTTGAAGCGTATCCCCGTAATAATATTTATCATAACCCAAAATCAAAGCCACACTGTCCAAGGTTGCTCCATCTGTAATGGAATAGCTAGAAGGGTACATTTGAAAGAAAGATTCGGCGCGAACCCTTCCAAAATATTCATCATCAGATTGTCCAAACAACAAACGATCGGTTCCAGAGGTGACAATGCTGTCAATCTTAAAATTGGACAGCTTTACCGTAAACGTATCAATGACCATAATTTTGGTCCCCGATTCCAAATAATCACCGTCCACCAGAAAATAATCCCCCTCATAAGGTGAGGAACAGGCTCCCAATGTCAATGCTACAATAAGTATGCACAGAAATGACTTCATAGCTACATTTTTTTAGATATGAAGCAAATAAAAGGGGTTTTGAAAGTGCAAATAGTCAAGACTATACACACGGACGGTTTTTATCTATATAAGCCTAAATTCTCACTACGATTGTCCAAAACTTGGTTTGTAGATGAAAAACTAGGCTTTAACCGTATGATTCCATTGTTTGTATATTAAATATGAAAGGATAGAAAGTTGCAATCTACGTTTGCGATGATGAAAAGGAGAATCTTACTTATGCTGTGCACATTTTGGTGCGCCAACAACCTATACAGCCAAACAACGGAAGCCCCCCCAAACAGTCAATTGAAGGGAGATTTCAGCTATGAAATTGTTCCTAGTTTAGGTGAGCAACAATTAACCATTATTGGAGGTGAGGTTGAGCAGACTATTGGAATTGGTGCATCGTCCCTGAATTTTGGCTTGGGATATTACAATTACGGCGTCATCTTTAACAGTTTTGCAGAAGATGAGCCCCTAGTAAATGCCTTTGAACAAAACCATCTGATTGCACTAAACGCAGGCTACGGTTTAACATTTGGCAACCAATGGCAATGGCAAATATCCCTTAACCCAACCCTTTCCAGCACCTTAAATACCTCCCCTTCATTGGAAGATGTGATTTTCAATACCAAAAGCACATTCTCAAAAAACCTAAAATCTATTGGAGGTCAAGTGGAATTTGGTTTAGGCTACGGAACTCTTTTTGGTGCCCCCAACCTCTACCCAATCATTTCGTACAACAGTACTCTAGGGACAAAATGGAGCTATCAGATTGGGTTCCCCAAAAGCTATATCAATTACAAGCCTTCCTGGAAAAACGAATGGTCGTTTACAGCACAGCAGGACGGGGATTATATGAACAACCCTAGCAACGCTTATCTTTCTAGTAACGGACAAGCAATAACGAACAGCAAACTGGAATATCGCAGTACCAAATTTGAGCTAAACTATTCAACCGCTTTACACGAATATTACCGTGCCTACATAGGTGCAGGATATCATACAAATACTAGCCTGGAGATAAACTCCCAAAACGGGAAGTCACTGTATCCACTTAAAAGCAACAACTCCTTTTCCATACATTTTGGGATAAAGTTTCAATTGGACAATAACATAAAAACAACAGAAAAATGACAGATTTATTTAGATTAAAATTCCGCTTTGAGGCCATCAAAATACTAGCCATTTCCATGGCCTGCCTTACCATGTCCTGTAGCTCCGACGATGAAGATGACGACGATTACGGAGATTGGATAGAAGTTTCCGTTTTTGACGGTGTCCCTAGAAGCAATGCTGCAGCTTTCACCATAGACAACATTGGCTATATGGGAACGGGGTACGATGGTGATGATTACCTAAACGATTTTTGGGCTTATGATTTCGACGGCAATTATTGGTACCAATTATCTGACCTTCCTGGAGTAGCCAGAAGTTATGCCGTGGCATTCAATGTCAACAACAAAGGATATGTTGGTTTGGGATATGACGGCGAGACCAATGACGAACTGGGTGATTTTTACAGCTACGACACACAAGCAAATACCTGGGCCAGCATTGCCGATTTTGGTGGAGGAACCAGACGTGGTGCCGTGGCCTTCAGCTCTGAAACTGCTGGATATGTAGGTACAGGATATGATGGACAAAATGACAAAAAAGACTTTTGGAAATACGAACCTTCTACAGACACTTGGAGTCTTCAAACTGGCTTTGGAGGCGAAAAACGTCGCGAAGCTTCAACCTTCACAATCGACAATACCGTGTATTTAGGAACTGGTGTTTCCAACGGAATCAACCAAACCGACTTTTGGGCTTTCAACCTAGATACCGAAACTTGGACCCAACTTGAGGACCTGGACGAAGATGACGATTACAGCATTATTAGAAACAACGGCGTAGGATTTTCAATGAATGGCAAAGGCTATTTCGGATTGGGAGTATACAGTTCTTATGTAGACAACTCCATTTGGGAATACGACCCTTCAAAAGACAGTTGGGAAGAAAAAGCCAACTTTGAAGGTGTTTCAAGACAAGGTTCCATCGCATTTAGTAATGGTAGTAGAGCCTTTATCGCTTTAGGAAAAAGTGGAAGTTTGTATTTGGATGACAACTACGAATACTTCCCTACCGAGGTTCAAGATACCGATGATTAATAACATGTGATAACTCCCATAAAGGTTTAAAGCGATAAACCAACCACTTTAAACCTTTAGGGATTTAATAAGAAAAGAGATGAAGTATCTAAATATCAAAAACATTGGGATAGGTTTAGTTTTGGCAACAGCACTAAGCCTTTTGGCCATTTATTCAAATAGCCTACAACAAGATTTTGTCATTGAAAAAGAAGTGTACCATGTGGTTACTCAAAAAAGTGAGCAAGGCGGATGGATTTATAACATCTACCATTTGCAACAATTGCTTATCAAACAAGAATACGTTCCTGCCTTAGATGGAAAGTTTCAGTTTTCAACCCAAAAGGATGCCGAAAAAGCCGGCAGAAAAGTAATGGAACGTCTAAGCAAAGGCCACAACCCTTCGCTGAGCCCAAAGGACTTTAACGAGAACAATATCCAATTAGTGAAAGTCCCGTAAATATTCATTTTAATACAAATCAGAAGTACGTTGAAAAATGAAAATCAATTGTATCATCATAGAAAACAACCCCAAGTATTTAAACGCCCTTCAGCGCTATTGTTACGAAAATGACGATTTAAACTGGATGGGGAGTTATAAAAATCCTCTAGAAGCTATCGATACTATAAATTCGTTTAAAACTGTATTGGTATTTTGCAATATAGGCCTTTTGGAAGCAAACCCAACAAAGTTTACCCAACACTTAAAGGGCAATCCAATGTTCGTGTTCCGTACCAAAACCAATGCGGCCCTTACTCGTATTAAAGGATTAAAAACAATAGAATCCATTCAAGGTCCCATCACAGCCCAAACCGTGAAAAATGTAACAAAAAGAGCCTTAAAAATTTTGGACTTCAGTGCCTTGATGGAAACCAACATCTTCCCCACCGATGGCACCTCCCTTACTTCATCAAAAGCTATTATGGTGAAATATGGCCATGAGGCCTACCAAGTGAGCATTGACGACATCACCTATATACAGGGCATGCAAGGCGCTTTAAGAATTCATATGGTAAATACACCTCCCGTGAGAACCCTCATGAAAATTACCGCACTTGAAGAAAAACTGGATACCGCAAAATTTGTCAGGATACACCCTAGTTTTTTGGTAAACATTACAAGAATAACCGCCATACAGAAAAAGAAGGTCAAACTGAATGACATCTACCTTCCTGTAAGCGATAGTTTTAAACCCTCTTTACTGGACAGAATAGGTCAATTTGAGTAACCTCCTACAAAAACTTTTTAGTCCTTAAATACTTGGGAAACGTCTAGCAAAACTTCGGGTATATCTATTTGGTTTTTAAAACATTATAATTCTGTTGAATTTTACACTCAAGAAAGCATCTCATAAAATGAAAGTATATTTTTCAATACTAATCGCACTCCTTACAACTGTTGTTCAGGCTCAGGAACATGCTCAGGAAATAGTAAAAAAATGGAGCCTCGAAGAATGTATAGCCTATGCAACCACCCATAATTTAACGGTGAAGGATGCTCTATACAGTCAAGACAAGGCACAATTGAACTACGACCAGTCCAAATACAACAAACTCCCAAATGTAACAGGAAGCGCCTCACAAACCCTATCCAACGGAAACAGCATCGACCCTATTACCAGCGATTATGTCACACAACAAATCCATTCCTCAAGTTTTGGGATCAATTCCTCCCTGACTGTTTATGAAGGTAGCAAACTCAATAAACAGCAAAAGCAACAACAATTGATTTTTGAGCAAAACACCCTGTATGTGGAAGAAACCCAAAACAATATTACCCTTCAGATTACGGAAGCATATTTACAGGCACTATACATGCAGGAAGGCATTGCCATAGCACAAAACAATCTAGAGGCTTCGCTACAAGAAGCTACATTGGCCAAGGCCAAACTTGATGCAGGAAGCATTCCTATGCAAGATTACACCGATGCCACTTCCCAAGCCGCTACCAAAAAATACGATTTGATTACCGCAAAAAACAACTATGCACAACAGATTACAACCCTAAAACAGCTTTTGGAACTGGACCCGGAAACTGAATTTGCAATAGAAACACCTGACAACATCAATGAGATGGTAGAAACACAATTGGACAAAATAGAAGTCTACAAAAAGGCTTTGAGCATCCTTCCTGAAATAAAAGCCACTGAATTAAACAAAGCCATCAGCGAAAAGGATATTGAAATTGCCAAAAGTGATAACCTCCCATCGCTTTACTTAAATGGAAGTTTGGGATCTGGATTTACCAGCACCCAAGAATTGAATTTCGTTGACCAAATCAATGTCAACTTTAACCAAAGAATCGGGCTGTCACTTAACATCCCCATATTCAATAAAAACCAAACCAAAACCGAAATTAAACTAGCAAAAATCAATGCCGAGCAAGCCGACTTGGAATTGCAAAATGCCAAAAAGGATTTGTACAAAAAAGTAGACACCGCTTGGCAGAATTCAATAGCCTCTCAGGAACAATTATTGGCGGCAGGTGCCGCAAAGGATGCCGCCGAGGAATCCTATAAACTGGCCAAAAAGAAGTTTGAATTAAACGCACTAAACACGTCAGACCTCGTGGTAAGCCAAAACAACTACACCAATGCCCAGCTCGATTATATCAAAGCCAAGTATCTAAACATTTTGTATTACCAACTCCTTCAATTTTACCAAGGAAACGCCATTGAAATTTAAAAACAATGAAAAGCAAAACTTTAAAAATAATCGTAATCACTATAGGAATTCTAGGAGCCTCCGCTCTAGGCTATAGTTTTTTAAGCAGCAGCAAAACCTCTAAGGTAGAAGTTAAAACAGTGGCTATTTCCAAAGGAGATGTCATTACCACGGTCACAGCCACTGGAACGGTTGCCCCTATCACTCAAGTGGAAGTGGGAACCCAAGTTTCGGGGGTTGTAGAGAAGATTTATGTTGATTATAATAGTGAAGTAACCGAAGGACAGCTCATTGCCGAATTGGACAAAACCAACCTAAAAGCTGCCGTGGTACAGAGCAGAGCACTTTATGACAACGCTCTAAATGAAAAGAACTATTTACAGACCATCTTTGACCGTCAAAAACAACTCTACGACAGCAAGGTGATAAGTAAATCGGATTACGATGAAGCCCTTTACAAGCTCAACACAGCCAATAGTACAGTAACACAACGTCAATCTGAATTGAACCGCGCACAAACCGATCTTGGCTTCGCCAATATCTATTCGCCTATTGATGGCGTGGTTTTGTCCCGCGATGTAGACGAAGGACAAACCGTAGCGGCCAGTTATAGCACCCCAACCCTATTTACCATTGCCAAAAACCTTGAAGAAATGCAGGTAGAAGCCAATGTAGATGAAGCCGACATAGGACAAGTCAAAGAAGGACAAAGCGTGACTTTTACGGTTGATGCCTACCAAGATGACATCTTCAAGGGCGTAGTGACACAGGTGCGCTTAAACCCAACCACCACTTCAAACGTGGTCACCTATACCGTGGTCATCAGAGCCAATAATCCTGATTTTAAATTGAAGCCAGGTCTAACGGCTTCGGTGTCCATTTACACCTTAGAACTTAAAGATGTGCTTACCGCCGAAGCAAAAGCTATCAACTTCAAGCCGAATATGGAAATTCTTCACCGCTTCCAGAAAGAAAACAACATTGAGAAGCCAGAGCCTCAGGGACCACCACCAGCTGACACCGAAGGCACCATGGTTTGGGTCTATAAACCTAATGGGGATATAGTGCCTACCCCAATAACCTTGGGAGCCAGTGACGGGATACATGTTCAAATCTTGAAAGGCCTTGAGCTTGGAGACAATTTGGTATACAGTTTAAAAGCCACCGGGTTGACAGAAGAAGCGGCTCCAATGCCTGAAGAAAACAGCAGCCCATTTATGCCGAAACCTCCAGGAAAGAAAAAATAAATACCCAATAACATGGAAACATTTGAAGAAACCAAGGTTAAAACCGATACCCGTAACATGCAGAAAAGAATCATTGAAATAGAAGATTTGAAAAGAAGTTTTGTGATGGGAAACGAGGTAGTTCATGCCTTAAAAGGCATCTCTTTCGATATTAAGGAAGGGGAATTTGTGACCATTATGGGTTCTAGTGGATCCGGCAAAAGCACCATGTTAAATATTTTGGGCTGTTTGGATAAACCATCAGCAGGCGACTACGGGCTAGATGGCATGCTCACAAACGATATGAGCAAAAACCAATTGGCCAAAATCAGGAACCACAAGATCGGATTTATATTTCAATCCTATAATTTATTGGCTCGAACCACTGCTTTAGAAAATGTAGAATTACCTCTAATGTATAATAGCTCGGTTTCCATTGCAGAACGAAAAAAAAATGCCATTTCGGCCTTAAAAAAAGTGGGACTACAGGAGCGAATGTACCATACACCTGCGCAGTTATCGGGCGGGCAACAACAGCGGGTAGCCATTGCACGAGCTTTAGTGAACAATCCTGTGGTGATATTGGCAGACGAAGCTACCGGTAATTTAGACACAAGAACGTCCTATGAAATCATGGCCCTTTTTCAAGACCTGAACCGTCAAGGAAAAACCATCGTTTTTGTAACCCACGAACCAGATATTGCAGAGTTCAGTCAACGTACCATTGTCTTAAAAGACGGAAAAATTATAAAGGACGCCCTAAACAGTAATGTGAAGGACGCCAAAGAAATGTTATCGCTTTTACCAAAAGAAGACCATGAAACAGTGTGAAACAGTTAGAGGCATGGGTAAGAAGACAATTCGTAAACAAAAAAACTTGTAAGGTGAAGCTATTTAATTTATTAAAAATTGCACGGAAAGCAATCATCCTAAATAAGGTTAGAACCTTTTTAACCATGCTAGGAATTGTTATTGGCGTAGCCTCTGTAATTGCCATGTTGGCCATTGGGGAAGGCTCCAGCCAAAGCATTAAAAGTCAAATTGCAAAAATGGGTTCAAACATGATTACCATCAGACCAGGGTCGGAAATGCGCGGAGGGGTGCGAATGGATCCAGGACAAATGCAAACCCTGACTTTAAAAGACTTTCAGAATCTAAAGGACAACAGCACACTCCTCACCTATTTAACTCCAATGGTAGAAGGTAGCGGACAGTCCATAAACGGCACCAACAACTGGCCTACTTCTATCTATGGCGTTTTACCAGATTACCTAGCCGTGAAATCTTGGGAAGTAAAAACAGGAAGCATTTTTACAGAAGCTGAAGTTAAAGCAGCTGCCAAAGTGGTGGTTTTAGGGCAAACCGTTGTAGACAATCTATTTAGTGAGGGCATAGACCCTATTGGAAAAGTCATTAGGTTCAACAACATCCCCATGAAAGTAATCGGCGTATTGACTGAAAAAGGAGAAAACACCTTTGGGCAAGATCAGGATAACGTCATCATAGCTCCCTATACCACGGTACAAAAACGTATATTAGCCATAGATTACTTACATTCCATTAGCGCTTCGGCCCTAAGCGAAGAACAGGCTCAAGATGCTGTAGAGGAAATTACAAGCATTTTGAGAAGTTCCCACCAAATTGGCCCTAATGATGAGGATGATTTTAACGTATTTTCTATGGAAGAATTGGTTTCCATGTTCAGCTCAACAAACGACATACTCACCATCCTGTTGGTTGCCATAGCTGGCATATCCCTATTGGTGGGCGGCATCGGCATTATGAATATTATGTATGTATCAGTAAAAGAGCGCACCCGTGAAATTGGCTTACGAATGGCGGTAGGCGGACAAGGAAGGGACATCCTCACCCAATTTTTAATTGAGGCCGTCATGATCAGTATTTCCGGAGGCCTTTTGGGAGTGCTTTTAGGATTGGCCGCTTCATTTTTTATTGAAAATATTTTAAGTTGGCCAACAGTGATCACCTCTTATTCCGTAGTCATTTCATTTGTGGTGTGTGCCGTTACCGGAATATTTTTTGGATGGTACCCCGCAAAAAAGGCAGCCGCTTTAGATCCTATAACAGCCTTGCGATATGAATGATTTCTTTAAAAAATATAAAAACCGAAAAGCTGTAAGCATTATTTCGCATATATTGGTGTGGGGGTTCATCTTCAGCACCC
This sequence comes from Mangrovimonas sp. sgz306409, assembly GCF_059735265.1. Classification (NCBI taxonomy): domain Bacteria; kingdom Pseudomonadati; phylum Bacteroidota; class Flavobacteriia; order Flavobacteriales; family Flavobacteriaceae; genus Mangrovimonas; species Mangrovimonas sp. sgz306409. The sequence continues at coordinate 280,713 of NZ_JCAPEU010000003.1, read as the reverse complement.
CTTACCTGCTATCGAACTCTTCGGGTCAAAATCAATTTGACAGGGCCATCATGGTTAGGACTTGGCTGCAATTATCGGTCTTTGCTTCCATCTTCTACCTAAATTATATTTGGCTGATCGATAGATTACTTTTTAAAAAGAAAGTTTGGCTATTCAGTATGATCAACCTGATTTGCATCATAGCCTTTGTTGCGCTTCAATTTCAAATGAACCATTTTGTTTTTGATGGCATGCGGGAGATGCCTCCTATGAAAATGGAGAACATGAAAAATCCTCCTCCAAAGGATTTTTTCTTCTACCTTCAATTTATCACCTATTTGCTGCCTTTGGCATTCGCAATAGCCATAAAGACTACTGAACGTTGGATGAAAATAGAATTTGAAAAAACCGAAGCCGACAATGTAAAACTCCATTCCGAACTTCAACATTTGCAATACCAATTGCAGCCTCATTTTTTCTTCAACAGCCTAAACAATATCTATGCCTTGGTAGATACCGCTCCCGAAACAGCCAAAACTAGCCTCCATGGATTGGCTAAACTAATGAGATACCTACTATATGATACGAAAACCGAATCTGTAAGCCTCTCGCATGAAATCGACTTTATAAAGCGTTATATTGAATTGGGGAAAATCAGGATTCCAGAAACTACCCAGGTAAATTATACCTTCCCTGTGGTTTCCCAAAACATCAAAATTGCCCCGCTATTGTTCATATCCTTAATAGAAAACGCCTTTAAGCATGGGGTTTCCGCCAATAAGGAAGGAGACATATCTTTTAACATGGATATTAACAATAATAAGGTTTTGTTTGTCTCAAAAAACCCTAACTTCCCTAAAGAAAAAAGCGACAAAAGTGGTTCTGGTATTGGTTTGGAAAACCTCAAAAAACGTCTGGAACTACTCTATCCCGGAAAGCATAGCTTGACCACAGAAATAAAAGACAATACATACACCACAGTTTTGGAGATTGATTTAAACCACTAGTAAATGAGCAGCAACAAACTTACTTGTATTACCGTAGATGACGAACCAATGGCCTTGGGATTGGTAGAAGACTACATTAAAAAAACACCCTTTTTGGAATTACAAGGCAAGTTTGGAAATGCCATAGACGCTCTGGAATTCTTAAACCAGACTACGGTTGACCTCATCTTTTTGGACATCCAAATGCCTGACCTGTCCGGTATGGAACTTTCCAAATTGCTTCCCAAAGAAACAGGGATTATTTTTACCACTGCTTTTGACCAGTATGCTTTGGAAGGCTTTAAAGTAAATGCCATTGACTATCTCTTAAAACCCTTTGATTATGCCGAATTTTTAACGGCAGCCAATAAGGCCAGACTAAGGTTGCAACCTTCAAAAGGACATGATACCCCCAATAGTCCAATTGAGACTTTACCTCCTCAAAAGGAATTTATTTTTGTAAAATCTGAATACCGCCAGTTGCGTATTGAGCTTAAAAACGTGCTGTATTTTGAAGGCTTAAAGGATTATGTAAAAATCTGGCTAAAAGACACTCCCAAACCCATCCTCACCCTAATGAGTTTAAAATCCTTAGAGGAGGAACTGCCGCAAGAAGAGTTTATGAGAGTACACAGATCATATATTGTTTCCTTAAAAAATATTGAAACCATCGAACGTAGCCAAATTATTATCAACAACCAACGCATTACCGTTTCGGAACAGTACAAAACAAAATTCCACGATTTCATCAATAAGAATTCACTTTAAACCTCAACCTTTCCATAAAAAAACAAGTGCTTAAAAATCCTAAATTGGACTTCTCAGCACCTGCTTTTATTTTATCTCTATTGATTATCTACTCCACAATTCTGTCCTGTTGGATCAAGGCCAAAATTTTATGGTACAACTCATTGTTTTCATAAATACCACCAAAATTTTCAGCTCCTTTACCGTAAGCCAACACAGGTACCATGGTTCCAGAATGCCCTCCAGTAGAGAAGGTTGGCGTTACCGCATTATAATCACCTTCTTTTGATGCAAGTGTGAATCCTCCAGTTTCATGGTCGGCAGTCATTAACACCAATGTATTTCCATCCTTCTTGGCAAAATCAAGTACAGCTCCAATAACATTGTCAAAATCCTTCATTTCTTCAATCAAGTACTGCGCCTCATTGTTATGGCCTCCCCAATCAATTTGTGAGCCTTCTACCATTAAAAAGAACCCTCCAGATGTTTGAGACAAATAACTCAGGGCCTTTTCTGTACCTTCCTGTAAAAAGTCCCCTCTTCCTTCGGTCATTTTAGGCATGCCGTCTTCAGCCAACAAATACCCGTATTTGCGGTTCTTTTTAAGTTTTTTGTCTCCTAATTGCACAGTATCCATTTCAAAGCCCTTCTTTTCCAACGCAGCTACATAATCCGCTCCGTCTTTTCTCTTGTTGAAGAACTTCAAACCTCCAGCTGCAAAAAAGTCAATATTGGAAGTTGGCAATTGCGCCGCAATGGCCTCATCCAACTTTCTACTAGGCACATGGGCAAAGAAAGACGCTGGCGTAGCATGGGTAATTGAAGATGTTGCTACCAACCCATTTTTATAGCCCATTTTAGAAAGCACTTCAGTCATATTTTCAGCTGCCGTGGTATCCTGTAATACTCCAATAGCACCGTTATAAGTTTTCACCCCACATGCATAAGCTGTCGCCCCAGCAGCAGAGTCCGTAATTAAATGTGAACTAGACGAGGTCTTTAACAAGCCAACATGTTCAAAATTTGGAAGGTTGATGCTGTCCTTTTTGAAATAAAACACTGATGACATTTGGGACAATCCCATACCGTCTCCTATCAGCAAAATAACATTTAAAGGCTTGTTGGTTTCCTTTACTATTTTTGTTTCTGACTTCTGGCTATATCCAAAACCAATTGTCAAGAAAGCCATAACACTTAAGATTAATTTCATTCTATGTTTTTGTATTTAGGTTTAATGTTTACGATTTGTAATTCAAATTCAAAAGAGCCTATTAAATCCTTGCCTTAACGTTCCTTTTTACTTTGACTTATTCACAAGATGCAAAAGTAAGAAAAACCAAAGCTTCTGTATTTTAAGAAAATGTAAAGCATAGTTAAAGAAATCCCAAAAAATCTACTTTTTAATTAAGTTCCCTTACCATTACCAAGAGGTAAACGAGAGTAATTATAGCAATGTAAAATCTAAATCAACAAAAAAAACCGGCAATCACATTAAGTAATTCCCGGTTTAAACTAATTCAACAATATAACATAAAAATCAACTAACTCTTTATCTGTAACTTTAAAGACTTACCTTCCATATTTTCTCCCAGTTCTGTTTTGTTTAAAATCTCCAACACAGTAGGGGCAATTTGGTTACTGAATAAACGCTCTTCCGAAGATACTTCTCCCAAAACCTCTACTCCTTGACCAAAAACAATCATCCAAACTTGATCGGCTCCATTTATTTTTCTTCCGTGATTTCTCCAATCATCAACAGGCTTCTCCCCGCGACCGTGATCTGTAGAAATAATAAACACGGTATTGTCTTTATAAAAGGCATCTTGCTGGGTAAAATCATATAATTTCTTGATCAATCCATCAGTATTTCTAGCAGCCTTTAAATAGGAATCATATTCCCCATCATGGGCAAAATCATCAGTTTCCCCAAATGCTACATACACCACTTCTGGATGCTCCCGTTTCATATACTCAATGGCATAGCCTGCCGTAAAAGCATCTAATCGTACCGAATTCCATGGCGATGGCACCTCTGGCTGAAGTTCATTCAAAAACAATTCTTTTTCCGACAAATCATCTCCTTTCGCAGTTTCAAAACCGGCATTTACAGGAATTCCCGACCGCTCTTCATTAATGATATAAGGAAATACATCCCAGCTACCGAACGCCGCAATTTTGCCTCTATAGTCCGACGTATTTTGAAGTCTTTCCAAGAACGTCACGTTTGGATTGTTTATTTTCTCGTTACTTGTGATGCGCTCATTATCGGCTTTCCCTGTTAAGATTTCATTATAGCCAGGATACGAAAACCACATATTATTGGTTAAGTTCACATAACTACCCAAGTTTCTATTGCCGTGGATTTGTCCCATTTTAATAACTTCCCCCCAAACAAAAGGCATTAAGGTTATTCTTCTTTCCTGAGGGTTTTCTCTCCAAAATTCAGTTTTTAATCTTTTGGGATTATCCACATATTTTTTGTTCTCCACCAATTTAGCATCAGCACCAGAAAACAACTCCTGCCAACGCAATCCATCTACAGTAATGACAACAACCTTTGGAGTGTCAGCTTTTGTTTGGGCCTTTATTGCATTTATTGATAGTAACAATACCCCTACTGATAATAATATTCTTTTCATCAATTTATTATTTATTGTTTTGTTTCAAATGATAATACTTGGGACCATTCACTCCAGTTCAAGTTTTGGTCCCTATACCTTACCCGCCAATAATAGGTCGTGTTAGGTTTTAGTCTATTGGTTTTCTCATCGGTTAAATCATCTCCTTTCTGGCGATCTTCTAAATAATACCAGTTTTCAAACTGCTTCCAGCTATCAAAAACAGGCTTTTCAAAACTCTCATCTTCCGATACCTGCCAATGCGATGCCGCATGAAACGCATCCTTAAAATCACTTTCAAAAGGGCCTGCTTTCAACACTACTCCTTCAATAGATCCCTGTGCATTTGGAGAAATCGCCACTGGAGCTTTTGGCTTTCTTTCCTTTCGCCAAACCGTAATGCTATCCGTTAGCACATTGTCTTTGGTTCCTACAATATTGTTTCCTCGACTGATTCTCTTTATGGTGAATTTTGGGTTGTGATGATCTCCATCTACCTCTACCATTACAAACCCATATTCATCTTGTGTTACAGTGAATTCATTGTAATCGCGACCTTCGTATTCTCCCCAATTATCAATAGCGCCCCCAGCCGAAGCAACATTGATCCACAAATGCTTGTGCTCTTTGGATTGTCCTCTGGAATATCCGTGTGTATGCCCAAAAAAATGAATACTTGGCTTTCCTGTTTTGGTTGAAAAATCTTCCAACATTTTCACCACCTTCCCACTGAAATCCGTTTCCCCAGGAATCCACAATTCCGATTTATGTGGATGGTGCATTTGAGCAAAAACAAAATCGACATCTTCATTGTTAGCAGTGTCTTCCAACAGTTGTCTCAACCACTCGTATTGGTGTTTGCTATCTCTGTAACCATCGTTGGAATTTAAACCGATAACGCGTGTATTTCCATAGTCTTTATACCACCAATGCTCGGCATAGGCAGGTGTTCCATTTTCCGGAAGGCTGAAATATTTAAAGTAAAACACCGAGTTGTTTTCATGGTTTCCTATGGCAGGATATACTGGCACTTCGGAAAACAACTTTTCTCCCGGTTTGAAGAAATCGTTTTGCCATTGGCCATATTTCGTACCGTCTTGTACCAAATCACCCGGGATTAAGACCATTGCCAAATTTTCTGGCAATTCACCTTCAAAAGCCTTATCCAGATATTGTAAAATACCATCGTTAACTACTTCCAAAAACTTATCGGGATGATTATGGTCCTTTTGCATATCGCTCATGGCCACAATATTGAAAGACTCTTGATCTGAGGCAAAAGGAGGCGTTTTAAATTGATAAATATCCGAGACCAATTTCCCCGTTCTCACGCGGTAATAATACTCTGTGAAACGTTTCAATCCTTCCAATTTCACGGTATGTAATCTTGACTTTCCGAAGTCTACATTTTCAGCAGTACCTATTGATTTCTTGCCAAGTTTAGGTGTTGGCCCGTATTCTACAATACTTTCTTCACCTTGACTGGTTTCCCACATAATCTTGATGGAACTTGGTTCTGCATCCTGAAGATATGGCTGAACCAAAAACGTCGTCTTTTCGCTTTGTGAGAAAACTGAATGTAAACTTATAAATGCGATTACCGCTAATCCTATTTTTTTCATGTTATTGATTTCCATTTACAATGATTAAACTTGTATCTAATATGTGTAATGCTTTATCCAAATCTTCTCGTGAAATGGTCAAAGCAGGCGACAACTGCAAGACGTTACCCGAGGACACTTTAAAACTCAGTCCTTGTTTTAAGCATTCGTACATGACTTGCTCAGCTTCTTCAACAGCTTTTTCTTTGGTGATTCTATCTTTTACCAACTCAATTCCCCAAAGCATCCCCAAGCCTCTCACATCACCAATGATATCATGTTTCTTTTTGAGTGATGACAGAGCAGTTTCTAAATATGTTTCGTCTTGATGAACTTTTTCCAAAAGGCCTCCATTTTGTAAAAGCTCAATAGTGGTCAAACCTGCTACAGAGCCCAAAGGACTTTTTTCATGAGTATAATGGCCTAGGGAAATATCTCCAAAGACATTGTAATCGTCTCTAGTGATAATGGCCGCCTGAGGGACAATGCCCCCACCCAATCCTTTGCCAATGCAAAGAATGTCAGGCTCAATGCCAAAATGCTCGAAGGCAAACATCTTTCCTGTTCTACCTAAGGCAATTGGGATTTCATCCAAGACCAGCAGTACGCCATAAGTATCGCAAAGTTTTCTGGCTTCCTTCCAAAAATGCTTTGATTGGATTTGCACATCGGTATTTCTGATGGTCTCGGCAATAAACACTCCTATGTCATTCTCTTTTGAAAACACATATTCCAAATACTCCAAGCATTTGTCTTCGTTATTTTCAAAAATACCCCGATAGGTCACTGGTGGAGGAATACGTTCCACGCCCGGCATTAAAGGCCCCATATATTCCCTAAAAACCGATTCTCCCCCAACGCTAATGGCATCCAAGGAAGCACCATGAAAGGAATCCCAAAACGAGACCACTTTAAACTTTTTAGTTATGGCGCGTCCCAACTTTAGGGCAATCCCAACAGCAGAACTTCCATTAGGGGTTAAGAGTACCCTGTTTAAATTGGAAGGTGTCAACGAGGCTAACTTTTCAGCGAAATTGATGGCTGGTTCATTGGTAAATCGTCTGGGCGAAAATGACAGTGTTTGCAGCTGTTTGATCAAATTTTCAATAAGCCGCGGATTTCCATATCCTATTTGATGCACATTATTACCGTGGAAATCCAAATAGGTTTTCCCTGAAATATTTTCAAATGAAGGTCCTTCACAGGCTTTTAAAACGTCTAAACATGGCGTAGACATGGACTGATGCAAAAAATAACGCGCGTCCTTTTCCAGCAACTCGGCAGTCCTTTCATCTACTTCTGTTTTCAACCAAGATTCTCGAGCGGGAGCCATGTTGATATCCCCCTCGGTTCTTTTGTTTAGAGAAATACTATCTTGATTCATATGGTCCAAATTGTTTTACCAACTCACGTGTTTGGGTAGTATCATTCAACACAAAAACTTTATAAGTATCTCCACCCTTTTCCACTCGCACTACCACATGTCCGTTTTGACTTTTGTATTGATCCAGCTTTCCTCCAATAACATCTCTATTGGCCTGGAGCATAGTGATAGAAAACACATCTCTTTCACCAGGATATATTTTTTCGGATAAAATTCTTCGCAATACATCATCCCCAGGATGGTCTGACGACCAATTTTGCTGTACCCAAACTCTTGGGCGAATCGTTCTTACATAATAGGCATTCTGCGAATCCCTGTTTCCATGGTGGTTCAAGGCAGCTACATCTACGGCTCCAACCACAGGCGCAATGTTAGATTCCAAACTATTGAAATTAGTACCGCCCAATTCATCAATTCCATTCACATCGCCTCCTGTGAAATAGTCAAATTTTCCATAGGAAATTTTAATACAGGTGCTTAACGGATTTTCACCTGGATAGTCGCCTTCCTTGAATAAATCAAAAGTAAAATTCTTCTCTCCCGTCCAGATTTGACCATTTACGGCCACATTCTGAACATGAAATTCAGGATAATTATTAGGCGCATATAATAATTGAATTTGATGCTTCTCTCCCGCTTTTAGGGTTTCGTGAACCAATCCGTTGGTTTTATTCTGAAAGTCTATGAACTTCCAGTATTCCTTTAAGGTCGCCATCATTTTATAGGAATCATTGATGAAACGCTCCTGCGACTGCACCTTTTTATCCTTTAGATTGATAGGAAACTCACTCCCTCGATCAATGAGTGTTTTTATGGGCATCAAGGTTCCCACTTCCATAATCCCCGTAAGCTGATAGCCCCCAGGAGCCAGTGTTCTCAATGAATCGGCTTCCCCAAAATGGTCATCGTGATAATGGGTAATTAGGGCATAGTCCAAATGCTGCGATTTGCTTTCTGGAGCAAACTGACGGATATAATCCACAATCCATTCAGGAGCTGATTTGGTATTGTTAGGTTTCAGTACTTCATTCCTTGCAGACAAGGTCCTTGGATGGGTTTCGGAAGTATCCCCAGCATCGATCAATAAGGTTGTACCATCCGGCATTATGACGAAGCAAGCATCACCACGCCCCGTGTTGATGTGGTGAATTTCCATTACTCCTTCTTCCCAAGAAGGATAGCCTTCCTGGGAGAAAAGAAGTAAACTAGACAAAAAACCACACAATAAAAATTTGTATTTCTTCTTAAAAATCATGTTTATTTTAAAATTGTAGCAGGAATGATTTGTTTGGTCATGGTTTTGGTTTGATAGGACACATCCAACCAACTTCCGCCTCCGCCATTAAACCAAACCACCTCTAAAGGATATACACCTGGTTTAAGCGTTATTTTTCCGCCCTTTTCTTTGACACCGTGGTCGCCATCATTATCAACCACCATTTCATTGTTCACCTTTAAATAACTTCCGTCATCCGATCTTGTATAAAAACTGTATTCATCTTCTTTTTCAATGACCATTTGAGTAGAGAACCTTACTACGGTATTCTCCTTGATTTTAGCCTGTATTTCATCTGAAGTAATTTCAAAACAAAACCCGGTTTCATCCGCTTTTTGATTCCCTAAAAATGGAATGCTCGTCAAGTCATTCATATAAAATATGTCATAGAAAACCGTAGGCTTTGCATTGGCAGGAATGATTCTAAAAAATGCTTCGGTTACTGTACTGGCCACGGCACCTTCATTAAAAACCGCACTTTTCACCACGGTATTTTCAGTAACTTTAAAAGGTTCTTTGTAAAGATCTGAAGATGCATTTGGCATGCTGCCATCCAATGTGCATCTAAGTTCCCCGCTTCCGTTTATAACAACTTCTGCTTCATCCATGAACATACCCCCTGCTCTTTTATAAGTGTCGAAATTTGGTAAAATAACCGGTGCTGCAAATCGCTTTGCAATAGGATAGGCATCTACCTCATCAAAACCAACAAAGGCATTTTTTACAGGTCGCCCAATACAAGCCATTGGCAATTTTACGCCCAGAGCAAAGGCCACCGTAGCTGCATTGTCATATTGGTACACAGGGTATTCAAGGGTTACACCCTTTTTAACAGATTTTCCCCAAACGATAAATGGGATTTCCATTTCCTGCAGCGTTTCTCCTCCATGACCATTCCCCAAACCACCATGGTCCGAACTGATTACAACTATTGTATCGTCTGCAATTGGAGACGATTTGATAGCCTCCATAACCTTTCCCAACAAGGCATCGGCTTTCTCTACAGATTTGTAATACTCTGTGGTACCATGTCCATATTCATGCCCCGCATGGTCTACGTGGTCAAAATGAATAAAAGTAAATGTGGGCTGTTGTTCTGAAATATATTGTATTGCCGCCTTAGCGGTCTCATCTTCACCTTTAGGGTTGACGTCAAAGTCAACGGCATCTTTTTCAAACAAACGCCCGAAACCTCCCCAATCGTAAATGGCTCCGATTTCGGCATTAGGTATTTGCTTATCAATGTCATGAAATATGGTTGGAAAAAGGAAGTCTTCACTTTTAACAACCGTAGGCATTACAAAATTGTTCTTTTCCCAATTGTTGGATGTTATACCGTGTTGCTCCGGACCGGCCGCCATTATCATAGATGCCCAATTGGTACTAGAACTGGAAGGCAGCACAGATCTTGCCTGCATGGAAGACGCACCTTCGCTTATAATTTTATCAAAATTTGGGGTTTGTGCTTTTTCAATCCCATCTGGGCTTAAGCCATCAAAACCAATTACCACTACATGCTTTACAGGAACAAACTCCTGTGTCTTTTCTGAAACACAAGACCACAGGGAACAAATCCCTATGGCCATGCTTAAAATTTTAGTAAACTTCATGCTATTCTTAAAACCTAATTATTATCTACTACATCCCACCAAAGACGCACATTGATATCATCGCCTCCCATGTGGTTAACTGCGTTTTGATAATTGGCATTATTGGTAGATTTTACATCGTTTGGATACATAAAGCGCACCGGAACTTTACCTCCATTGGTTGCACTAGGACCAGGAACCACTTCTGGCATCGCTGTACGTCTCCAGTCCGACCAACCTTCAATACCGGTGTAGAACAACCCAATCCACTTTTGTAAAGCGATCAACTCCAATTTCTCTTCTGTAGATCCTGTATAAAGAACACCAGCCTGCCCAAGGTAACCGTCAAGATCTGTGTTGGCCATCGCATTTGCAATTTCGGTCCACTCTGCCACTCTCTCCGTATAATATTCGAAAGATGCCACAATTCCATTTTCGTAGTAGTTTTGTGCAGTATCTCCAGCAGAAATCAAGCCTCTTTCTTTAGCTTCTGCTAAAATGAAAGCCAATTCAGAATAGCTCATCAAAATAGTTTGAGAAGCTGTTGCGGAAGCCATTTCTGTATTACAAGCTCTACATGCCAATAGGATTCCCATTCTTGAAATATAGTTGGAACCAGACTCTTCCGAGTTTCCAGAAGGACTGTAAGACAAGGCTGCCTCGTCATCCAATCCGTTTGGCATCCCAACATAATCATCCCAGTTATCGGAGTAAATCCCTGCACCAGAAGCCGAGGTTGGCTGAGCAAACACTTTTAAACGGGTATCGTTAAATGCTTTTAAACGAGTTTCCAAAGTTTCACTTAAGCGCACCTCATCAAAACTTCCTGAACGCGTGGTGTATTTTGGCTGTGGGTTATCGGTATTCCATTGGATAACCGCCATGTCTTCATTCCCTCCGAAAATAGGATATTGGGAAGGGTTTGACACAATCTGCTGCATTTCCTGCTGTGCTCTTGCTTGATCCACATCACTAATGCGCATTAACAAACGTAAACGCAAGGAGTTGGCAAACTTCCGCCACATGCTAACATTTCCACCGTAGATAATATCTCCGGAAATATTTGTAGCGTTGGCCAAAGCTTCATTAGCGAGTACCAAGTCGTTTAACATACCGTCATAGATTTCACTTTGATAAGAAAAATCAGGCGTGATGTTATTGTCTCTAAGTCCCATAATAGCATTGGCGTAAGGCACATCTCCATAAGCATCGGTGGCATATGAGTAGATGAAGGATTTCAACACCAAACCAACACCATAATACCCTTGCATGTTTTCGTTATCCTGAGACACGTTGATCACGTTCATCACATCCCTCATACTGTCGTATACAAAGTTGTAAGGATTGGAAGTTGCATTCCAGATGTAGCGGTCCTGATCCGTAAACTGTAAACGAGCGGCGTACTGTACGGTTGTAAAACCTTCTTCCCAAGCTTTACCTCCCCAGTTATACCCCAGTTCGCGCATAATCCCAGGAATCAAGTATTCCGGTGAAGCCGACCCTGGATAATTTGGATTGGTGTTTACTTCTTCAAAATCTTTTGTGCAAGACAGTGTTGTAGCCAACACACCTCCTAGCAGCACTAGTTTTTTGGTTTTATATAAATTTAATTTCATGAGTGACAATTTTTAAAAATCGATATTAATGTTGAATGTGAATGTTCTGGTACTTGGCAAAGACATGTTCTCAATACCAGGCTGCAAAGTTCCTCCTGCAACTGCAACAGTTTCTGGATCAAAATGTGGGTTATCTGTCCACAACACCAAGTTGCGACCAGTTAATGAGAAGCGTACATTTTCTGCGAAGATTCTATCAGTGAAAGAGTTTGGCAAACTGTAGCCCAAAGTCACCTCTCTTAACTTCGTATAAGACGCATCATATTTTGCAGCCTCTACGTTACTACGGTCGTAGTAGCTGTAGTTCCAAGTTCTCGCGTTTACGTTAACACTATTTGGCTCGTATACTCCAGGAGACACTTCTACTACACCATCCCCTACAATACCAGTTTCTCTACCCACCAAAGTTTCTTTCAACTGACCTGCAGTACTTGCAATGGTTTTAGTTCTAGACACTACGATACCACCTTCTCTAATGTCAAACAAGAACCCAAAATCGAAGTTTTTGTATTTGAAAGAGTTTTGGATACCCAAGGTAAAGTCTGGAGCATAATCCCCTTGGTATTCCAAATCACCCGTTTTTAATGGCAATCCATCTGAGCCGTAAATGATTTCTCCATAATAAGGGCTGTTTTTATCTTCAACCCTCTGGAATCCGATTCCATAAATAGCACTTACAGACCCGCCTTCACGCGCTTGGATATAAGCACCGTTCCTGCTGGTCAAGGTGTAGTTTACACCTCCCAAATCGGTAACTTCACTTTTGTTTTTCGCAAAATTGAACATGGCATTCCAAGTGAAATCATCCGTCACTACTGGCTTGATGTTCAACATAGCCTCGATACCATAATTTTTCACCTCACCAGCATTAATCAGCTTGCTTGTATATCCACTAGCGATATCGGTATCAATTCCAATAATCTGGTTTTTTGTAGTACTGCTGTAGTAAGTGGCATCAAGATTCAATCTACCTCCGAAGAAACGCAAATCGGCACCAAACTCATAAGAAGAGGTCAACTCCGGCTTTAAGTTGGCATTTGGAAGCGCAGAAGACTCCGTTAACACAGGATAAGACCCGAATGCAGACTCATTGTTAAAGTAACTGCTCAATCTATATGGATTGGTATCGTTACCAACCTCGGCATAAGCGGCACGTACTTTTGCAAAAGTTACAAACTTAGGCATGTTCACAATTTCGCTAAGAATGGCACTTAAGGTAGCCGATGGGTAGAAATAAGAATTGTTGCTTGTTGGCAGCGTACTTGACCAGTCATTTCTACCAGTAATATCCAAGAACAACTTGTCATCGTATGCAAAACGGGCAAATCCATACAAACTGTTGATTCGCTTCTCATAATCAGAAACCGTAACGGCTAAAGGCGATCTTGCATTATTGAATGAATACACCCCAGGGTTGATCAATTGATCGGCTACAGTTTGTTGGTAATCCTGCTTTTGCTTCATTTGGTTTCCACCAACAGAAAGGCTGAAATCCCATTTATCATTAAAAGTTTTGTTGTAGCTCAACAAGAAATCGGAGTTGATTTCTTCAAAAAACACATTGTCCTCTCTGTAATACCCCAATGGGAAACGCTGCGTACTGAACGCTCTTTTCTTCATACGAAGGTCACGGTAAAAATCTCTACCTGTACGTACCATCAAGCTCAATTCATCGGTGATTTGGTAGTTCAAATTGATGTTACCATATACTCTGTCCTTGTCTTGAGCATTGGTGTTTTCGTATACATTGAAATATGGGTTGTCATGGTAGTTGTAGTTGTAATTGAACTGCTGAATACCTTCCAATCCATCCATCCAGTAATCTCTTAAACTGGCAGTGTTTATCTGACGACCGTACCATGTCCATAAATACATTACGTTTTCAGTACCATAACTTAAAGAAGGACGGTTACCACTGTCACTCTTCACATAGTTTACGTTAGAATTCAATGTGATTGCATCTGTCAAGTTGATAGATGATGTCATGTTCACTGTATGTCTTTTCAAATCGGTGTTAGGAACCACGCCCGTTTGATCGAAGTTTTGATAAGAAAAACGTACGCTTCCCATCTCTCCTGATTTTGACACAGACAAGCTGTTGGTATAGGTATATCCTGTTTCGAAGAAATCCTTAACATTATCTGGATGAGACACCCAAGCCGTAGGAATGATTGGTGAAGAACTATTCAAGTCACCTCCGCGAGTTCCGTCTTCTCTAGGAGAATCAAACTGAGCGATCATTAATCCTGAATCCAATCTTGGCCCCCAGCTTTCATCCACACCATCGGCGATTCCGCCACCACTTCCATCAACAAACTCAAACATCATGTTATTACCTTGACCATATTCATTTTGAAAATCAGGTAACGTAAAAATGTTATCAATACTCACAGCACTGTTTACATTTACCCTAAGCTTTCCTTTTTTTCCTTTTTTGGTCGTAATAATGATTGCCCCATTGGCTGCTCTCGATCCATATAAAGCCGCTGCTGCAGGTCCTTTCAATATGTTGATAGACTCAATATTTTCTGGGTTAATCTCAGCAGCTCCGTTACCGTAATCCACATCCTGAGTACCAGACCCTGTTGATCCTACTATCTGGTTACTAATAGGTGTACCATCTACTACAAACAATGGAGAGTTGGCATTCATATTCAGAGAGGCATTCCCCCTAATGGTAATATTGGCAGAACCACCAATACCTGAAGATCCGTTGGTAATGGTCATACCGGCAACCTTACCGGACATACTGTTTAAAAAGTTAGGCTCTTTTGATTGGGTCAACTCTTCAGAATCTACTTCCTGAGAGGAATATCCCAAAGATTTCTTCTCTCTTTCAATCCCTAAAGCTGTTACTACAACTTCATCCAACATAGCCGCATCTGGCTCTAACACAAAGATGGTTTCTGTTGTGTCATCAATATTCACTTCCATTCTTTTGTATCCCATATAGGAAATCACCATCACCTTGTGTCCCTCTGGCAATACAATAGAAAATTCCCCATCAAAATTGGTAGAACTTCCTATATTAGTTCCTTTAACCTGCACGGTAGCTCCGGGCAATGGCATTTGATTTTCGTCCTGCACCACACCATTAAATGATGTTTGTGCAAAACCTAGTACACTCATAAAAAGTGTAAAGATTAATACTAACTGTGTTTTGTTCATTTTAGATAGTTTGAATTTATTTGTTTACAAATATTAAACCACCAAGTAAACTTAACCTCTTTTCAAAATGAACAAAACATTTATAAATCCTTAATTTTGTTAAACAATTGTTAAGAGCTAAATTTTACAAATAGTAAAAAAGACATGTACTCTATTCTATTAAATAAAAATGTATTTTTAACCAAAAAGAACGAAATGACAGATTACTTAGTTGGTATTGGGAAGCATATTAAAGAGGTAAGAAAATCCAACGGTCAGAATATTAGCAACATAGCACAACTGGCAGAGGTAAGCAACGGACTTATTTCCAGAATTGAAAACGGAAGAACCATCCCTTCCCTGCCCGTTTTATTGAATATCATTAACGCTCTGAACGTGGAAGTTGCCGAATTTTTCAAGGGCATCCCCCAAACGAGCAATTCTAATTTTATAATTTCCAGAAAGGAAGACAATACGGTTATTGAAAAAGAAGATGAGGCTGTTGGTTTCACTTATAAACATATTTTCAGTAAACAGATTTCTTCCCTAGGTTTTGAAACCGTTCTCCTGGAAGTAGCTCCCAATTCAAAACGGGAAAAAGTAACTACAGATGCTTTTGAGTTTAAATATATTCTATCTGGAGAGTGCTCCTATATAATAGGTGAAGAAGAAGTGTTGCTTAAAGAAGGGGATTCTTTATTTTTTGACGGAAGAATTCCGCACGTACCCATCAACAGAGGAGCTGAAACATCAAAAATGTTGGTTATTTACTTTTTTGTATAATAGCAAATAACCAACATCGATTACTATTTTAGTAGAATACCTCTTAGTTCCGATAGAGATTCCAGCACGAAATCAGGATTGGCCGATGCCAATTGTTTTGCGGTGTGAGCCCCTGTGGTCACACCAACCGTTAAACCACAAGCTGCATTTTTGCCTTCCTCAATATCGATAATGGAATCCCCTGCTTTCAACACTTTTGAGGATTCAGTGATATTGGTTTGTTTCATGGCTTCAAAAATCATATCTGGATTTGGCCTACCATTTTGCACATCATCGGCCGTAACCAAGGCATCGTAATGCACTCCCAAATCCCATTTCATTTTGCCCAACAACAACTGAGCTGTTGCTTTATCATACCCTGTATTCAAGACCACCTTTACATTGGCATGTTTTAAATCCTGGATTAATTCCACCACACCTTGATAACTTGTCACTTCTAAAGCTTTATAGGCTTCCGCCAACAACACTTTGAATTTCTCAAAGATTCCATTAGATTTTGCCTCAAAATCCTCTATCCCGATTTCTTCCAAAATATCTTTTATAGCTTGATGCTTCTCTTTCCCTGCTCCAAATTCTAAAACAAAATCCAAAGTCACATCAAACCCTTCATTATTGATAACTTGTTGCAATGTTTTGTACACCACATTATCCTCATCTACCACAGTTCCAGCCATATCAAAAATGACCAATTCTATATTATGCATATTTAAAAATTAAAAATTGTATTAATATTATGTTTTGAAAACCCAGCACTACCTGTCATTCCCTTACCACCAATACCTGTGACAATATGAATGTTTTCTCCAATGGTATTTTGATAGATATCTGAGGTTTTGCATTGGGAGTACATCCCAAACCAACGGTGTTGGATTTCATAATTTGGCAGATCTATAATTTTCTTTGCTTCCTGGATAATGAAGTTGTCTATATCCATGTTCAAATCAAACCCAAGATCATCCATATTGGCAACATCGGCATATTCATGGGAATCCCCAATAATCACCGACCCATCCATAGCCTGTTTGAACAAAATATGAACGCCCCATTTCTTTTCTAAAGCATCCTTATCCTCTTTCTCCTTTATTTCTTTATATGATTTACATTCCTCAAAGGCCTCATAACGCCTAATGGAAAGCCCTGTTAATACCGAACCATTCAATGTATAATTGGCTTGCGGCTTGGTTGACATCATTTGCAATTTAGATACTACTAAATCACTTTCAGCAAACATTTTAGGATATAAGGTTTGAAAATCGCTCCCGTTACAAATGATCACTTTGGAAGCAGTAAAAATTTCATTTGTAGACGTCCTCAACTTAACTTCCCCATTGAATTCTTCACAGGCAACAACCTTCGACTTAAAGAAAATGTCCATGCCCTCAGATTTCAAAAAGGCATGAAATTTATTGATCATCGTTAATGGCTCTACGGTAACTTCTTCCGGAAAGAACAATCCTGCTTGCACATAATCGCTTCTAAGTCCACTGTAATTGGTCAAGCACTGCTCCTTTGTCAAAAGTTTTGAGCAGTATTGATTGGCATTATTAATTTCCGAGAGCTCTTCAATAAGGGTCACTTCTTCATCATTTGAAGCCAGATATACCGAACCGTTTTGGCGTATGGAAATATCAAACTTCGATTGGATATCCTTGTAAATCTCTAGACTTTCCCTTCCAAAGTTTTGCCATTTTGTATTCATTCCAGAGGGCACCACCTGACCAAAATTTCTAACCGTTGCCCCTTGTGGGAATTGATCTTTTTCCAGTATGGCAACCTTCAATCCTTTTTGTTTTGCATGGTAAGCATGGAATGTTCCCAACACACCACCGCCAACAATAATTACATCGTATTTTGTATTCATGATTTATAGTACAGCTTGTAATTCCGCTTGAGAACTACTTTCGTTTCTTTTATATTTTTTTCTGAAGTACACCAGGGAAGCCAAAGAAATGACACCTCCCAAAACAGCTATGAAATAGGTCCCCTTAATAAAAAAGCTGAGCCAAGAAATGGAGCTCTGTCCAAAATTCTTATACAGCAAAACGCTCATACTTCCCAAATAACCAAAGGCATCAGCGATATAAATTAAAAAGCCCGCATTTCCCTTAATGCGAAAGGTAGCAATCATCCTATCAAAGAAAATGCAGTTAAAGGGCACATAACATATGTAAAGTCCAAACCCAACGGCAACCATCCAAAAAACAGGAGAAAGCAAGTTCATTTGAAATAAAAAGGTGGCAAGCCCAATGGAAATGGCCCCAAAAATCAATGCATAATGATAGGACACAAATGCCGTAAAATTATGTTTCATGACACCTATCCTTCCCATAATTACCAATACCAATATGGCAATGGGAATTTCAGTGATGGTATACACCGAAGTATTGTTTTCAAACCCTAAGGCATCCCAAATTTCCCTTGAAAAATTGTCTCTAAAATCTCTGAAAGCTGTTAGAAACACATAGAAAAGCACCAATAGAATGATAGGCAGTAAAAACGTCCTGAATACCTTTTTTCGGTCATCGGATGTCATGATAAAGCGCTCCGACCTCAACTCTTTATCTTCCTGAATTGGACTTGGCAACCCATTCAACAACACGGCAAACAAGCTAAACGGCACCACAAAAATTGCCCCGGTTATGGCCGGCATCCAAAATTGGGACACTTGAAGATGATCCATCACCAACAACCCAATAGACTTTACCGCCCCACTGGACACAATAAAACTGGAACACAGAATAACGCCAAGCAGTTCAGACAGCTTTCGACCTTCCAAATATGAAAAAACTACGCCCCAAACCATCCCCAAGGAGAGGCCGTTTAAAAACATAAAAATGAAATTATAGGGTGCTGCTACCAATCCAAAACAAAGCAAAGTGGCTTCGGCAAACAAGATCATCCCCAACAGATAAAAAATACGCTTATCGGTTTTGAGTTCAGAGATTAATTTGATCCCCAAAAACTTGGCAATCATATACCCCAACACCTGAGCGATGATCAAAATAATTTTATAATCCACACCCCATAATGATAGGTCTTCAAAAGTGACCACTGTAAAGGGCTTCCTAAACGCATACATACAAAAATAGGCTCCGAAAGAAGCAAAGGAACCATTTAATAAAAACCGAAAATCTGTTTTGGACAACCTCACAACAAAAATTACTATTAGTAAATATTATTCAGCAATAGTATCTAAATATTTACTATTAGTAAACTTTTTAAGGTTATATGATTGTTATGTAAAATTTAAGAAACCAAATTGCAACATAAAAAAAGCTCCCAAATCTAGAGATTCAAGGAGCTTTCCAATAGTTACAACAACACTATTTTTTATAAGTTTTATCTTCTGTCTTTCCGAAAAGATATCCATAAGGAGTCCCTACAAATAAAGCACCGCCAACAATATTACCCAAGGTGGCCGGAATTAAATTGGACGTAAAAAAAGTACTCCAAGTAATATCGGCGCCTTCAAAAATAGCCAATGGAATGAAATACATATTGGCAATACTGTGCTCAAACCCCATAGTGACAAAGGCCATGACAGGAATCCAAATAGCGACAATTTTTCCAATGGTATGTTTTGCCGCAATCCCCTGCCAAATGGCCAGACACACCAACCAATTGGCTCCAATACCCTTAATAAAGGTGACCAAAAATGAGTGACTGGTTTTACCTTCTGCTATTTTACGAACCATATCTATATACGGGGTATCACTTACCAAGTGGGTTAAATGTGTGATAACATACGCCAGAAAAAGGGCACCCACAAAATTTCCAATGTAAACTAATCCCCAATTCTTCAACATGGCATAAACCCGTTGGCGTTTGGTTAAAATATTCGGAATAAAATAGGCATTGTTACCTGTAAAAAGTTCGGCACCAACAATTACTACCAAAATGAGCCCTATTGGAAATGCCGCCCCAAACAGGAACCTCGCCAATCCAGGATTGCTAGCGGCTATTCCCGGAGAACCTCCAGAAACAATAATGGACAACAGACCTCCAAAAGCCACATAAGCTCCCGCCAAAAATGCCAAAATCAATGTTTTGCTTACCGTATAGCCTTCTTTGTTCAAGGCTATTTCATTTATGATTTTTATCCCTTCTTTAGGTGAATTCATAATAACATATTCAATAATGGTTAGTTAATCAGTTCGTTTTGGTTTAGTTCACTTTAACTTCTTTAAAGTAGTCCTTCAGAATAGCTACAGCTGCGTCAATCTCTTCTTGGGTATTCTCTCTGGCATCTTTAAGCTCATACACCCAACCTAAAGCTTCCCATTTGTGGATTCCCAATTTATGGTAAGGCTGCAGTTCTATTTTCTCGATGGTTTTATACGCTTTAAAATAGTCTCCCAAAGCGTGAAGTAATTCTGGAGTATTGGTAATTCCAGGAATTAACACATAGCGTAACCACATAGCTTTGCCTGATTGCTCCCGGTGTTTCGCAAAGTTAAAAGTGGTTTCCTTGTTTTTGGCACCCGCCAAGGTTTGAAAGCCCTCTTCGGTCATGTGCTTGATATCCAGCATTACCAAATCGGCATAATCATCTAGAAGTTCCATAGTAGGATGATTCAGTAATCTCCCATTGGTATCCACATTGGTATGGATCCCCTCTTCTTTTAAGCGTTTAAAAAACGGTATCAAGGCTTTGGCCTGCAGAAGCGGTTCTCCACCCGAAACGGTCACACCGCCAAGATCCCCAAAATAGGGTTTCATACGAATGGCCCGTTGTACTAAATCTTCAATTTGATATTCTGTACCGCCTTGGGTATCTATGGTATCTGGATTGTGACAGTATTGACATTTTAGTTTGCAACCCTGCAGGAAGATTACCAATCGTATCCCTGGTCCATCATGAGTTCCAAAAGACTCTATAGAATGTACACTTAAGGTAGTATCTGGAGTTTTCATCATCGATAGGATTTAAGAATTAAAAAAAGAGGCATCCAAAAAATGTATCACACCTTTTAGAATGTTCGTATCATTTTTTGAACACCTCAGAACTTAATCAGCAGAGTTATTGTTACATAGATTGGTGGAACGAACGGGAAATGACTTCCATCTGTTGTTCTCTTGTCAATCTAATAAAGTTTACCGCGTATCCAGAAACACGAATGGTTAACTGAGGGTGATTTTCTGGATGTTCCATTGCGTCTAGTAATGTGTCTTTATCTAAAACATTCACGTTTAAGTGCTGTGCACCGTTGGAGAAATATCCCGTTAGGGTTGCTACCAAGTTGTTGATGCGCTCTTCTTCTGTAGCCCCTAAAGATTTAGGTACAATAGAGAAGGTATTGGACACACCATCCTGTGAATCTTTATAATCAATTTTTGCTACGGAATTCAACGATGCAATCGCTCCATTGGTATCACGACCGTGCATTGGGTTGGCTCCTGGTGCAAATGCTACACCTGCTGCTCTACCGTCTGGTGTCGCACCAGTTTTCTTACCGTACACTACGTTAGAGGTAATGGTCAATACAGACATAGTAGATTCTGCATTTTTGTATACTTCCAATTGTTTCAACTCATTGTTAAAGTCTTGTACCGCATCGTGTGCAAACACATCTACTCTATCATCGTCGTTTCCATATTTAGGGAACTCCCCTTCAATTTCGAAATCAACGGTCAAGCCTTCTTCGTTTCTAATTGGTTTTACTTTGGCATATTTAATAGCCGATAATGAATCTGCTACAATTGAAAGCCCTGCAATACCATAAGCGATATTGATATCTGGATTGGTATCAATTAAGGCCATTTGCGCTTTTTCATAATAGTATTTGTCGTGCATGTAATGGATAATGTTCATGGAATCATTGTACACACGTGCTACTTCTTTCATGGCTATTTTGAAGTTCGCCATTACTTTATCAATGTTCAAATACTCATCTGTATCTTGCTCGATGCCATCCACCATTAAGGTTCCGGTTTCCTCACAACGACCACCATTTAAGGCCAACAATAAGGTTTTTGCCAAGTTGGTACGTGCTCCAAAGAACTGGATTTGTTTTCCTAATTCTTGGTAAGACACACAGCAAGCGATACCGTAATCGTCAGACCCTCGTAAATCACGCATTAAATCGTCATTTTCAAATTGAATTGAAGAGGTATCGATAGCCACCTTAGCACAGAATTTTCTAAAGTTCTCTGGCAATTCTGGCGACCATAACACGGTAATATTCGGTTCAGGTGATGGTCCTAAATTATAAAGAGTATGCAAGAAACGGAAGGCCGTTTTGGTTACCTTAGTGCGCCCATCCTGCAACATTCCACCAATGGCTTCGGTTACCCAAGTTGGATCCCCAGCGAAAATTTCATCGTAGGCCGACATTCTTAAGTGACGTACCATACGCAATTTCATCACGAATTGGTCGATATACTCTTGAGCTTCGGTTTCTGTAATAAGTCCAGCATTTAAATCTCTTTCAATGTATATGTCCAAGAAGGTAGACACATTCCCCAAAGACATGGCAGCTCCATCCTGCTCTTTTACAGCAGCTAGGTAAGCCATATAGGTCCATTGTACTGCTTCACGGGCAGTTTCAGCAGAACGACTCAAATCCAAATCGTACGCCTGTCCCATAGCGATCATATCCTTTAAAGCTCTGATTTGCTCAGAAACTTCTTCTCTCAAACGAATTTTGGCATCGGTCATTGGGCCATTGATATTGGCTAAATCTTCTATTTTAGCCGCTATTAAGGCATCAATTCCGTATAGGGCTACTCTGCGGTAATCCCCAATAATTCTACCACGGGCATAATTATCTGGCAATCCAGTTAAAAGCCCCAGAGATCTATATTTTCTTATTTCATCGTTATAAGCATCAAAAACCCCATCGTTATGGGTTTTTACATACTTAGAGAACAATTCGTCAATTTGATTTGCTGGTTGTAAACCATGCTCTTCCAACGCTTTTTGCACCACTTTATAGCCACCAAAAGGCTTCATGGCGCGTTTCAATAGGGCGTCCGTTTGCAAACCAACGATTACCTCATTGTCCTTATCTATATATCCAGCTCCAAAGTTTGCAATCCCGGAAATGGTATCTACATCTACGGAGTGTAATCCATTTTTTTCTCTTTCAATTTTAGTAGCGTCCTTACAAATTTCCCAAAGCTTCTGGGTACGCTCACTCGGGCCTACCAAAAATTCGCTGGTTCCATAATAAGGAGTAAGATTTTTAATTACGAAATCACGTACGTTAATCGCCTTAGTCCAAGCTCCGTTTTGGAATTCTTTAATTCCTAGGTCTTCTTTTTTTAACTCTGCTACATTCATATGATATCTGTTTAAACTGTTTTTGTCTTAACTGATTTGTTATGAGGCAAATTTCGTGACATAGCAGAGCTTAAAATATGATAAAAAGCAGTTTTTGAAGAATTGACAAGAATGCAATTTTACCCCCTAAAAACTGCCATTACTGCACAAAAAAGGTACTCCTACCTCAACTTTGTCAACACTCTCATTTCCGTATTGACATTATTGAAAATAAACCCGATTTCATTTAAGAAAATTTAAGAGCGCTTTAAGTTTTTATTTCAATTCAAACATCTTAAAACCAAATAATTAAACACGAATTATTTATTAAAAACAAATTATACAACCAATAAAATTCAATCCCATTAATTAAAAAAATACCTAGAATTAAGTATTGCTTCACTTTTATAAAAAAACTAAATTATTTGTCTATCCACTTTTAAATTATACAATAAAAAATAATTTCATATTAGCTAAAGCAAGTAACCAAAAATGAAAGAGATACTAGAGACAGTTTTCAAGCAAAAAAATCCAAAACAAACTTTATTGGACAGTGCTTTCATTCTGTTTACAACATCCCTTTTAATACGCTTTTTTATATTTTTATTTTCGTCTTTTGATTTTGAGAGCTGGCAGATTTCTGAATTTCTCATTAACTACAAAAATGGTTTTGTCAGAAGAGGGTTAACGGGGGAAATATTGTACTTTTTTGTTCAAAAATTCAATATCAACATAGAATGGACCATTAAGATTATATGTTTTATTTGTCTTGTTTCAGTCTCTTCCTTTTTTGCTAATGCTTTTTTTAAGAGAGGTTATTCCATGTATATTTTACCTCTGTGTTTTTTTCTGGGTTCAGGTATTTTATCCAATTTTTGGATCAGAAAAGACTACCTTCTATTTTGCTTTTTGATACCTATTTTATGGATTTATTCAAAATCCAGTCTATCCCTATTTACAAAATTTGTGCTTTTCAACATTTTTGGAGTATTCATCATTTTAAGTCACGAAGTTTTTATGTTTTTTGGAATACCAATAATAGCGCTACTATTGTTTCGCCAATACAAAGAAAAAGGCATTTTTCGATCCTTAATTGCAAGCTCACTATTTTTACTACCCTGTATTTTGGCATTCCTTTCAACCTTGTATTTTCATGGAAATAATGAAACTGCCAAAATTATATGGGATTCATGGACTCCATTTTTCAATAGAGAAACGTTAAGAATAGGCGACTCAATAGCAGCACTTGGTTGGTCAAGCTCATATGCCTTCAAATTTCATTTTAAAACAAATTTCTTGACGGTAGACAACAATATAATTTCATTCTTGGTTTGGGTTATAATTTTCCCAATAATTTACTATATCTCTACAAACTTCTTATTAGCTTTTAGTAAAAAAACTAAATACTTCTCACGAAAAGACAAAACTACTTTATCAACTATCCTTATTTTTCAACTATTATGCCTATCTCCTGTTCTTATTTTTCTTTCATGCGATTATATTAGAATAAGCTTCTACTGGATAGCAAGCTCTTTTGCCATATTTTTACTAATACCTAAAGATCATATTGAAAATTTGTTCCCCTCGTCTATAATTAACTCTATTGAAAATCTTAATAAAATTGCAACAAAAACATTACCCCCAACAAAAGCCAATCTAGCCTTTTTAATGGTATTCACTGGAATTCCTGACTGGGGTTTTTCAATAAATGGAATGCTTAAAAACACAATGTTTTTCAACATATTGTTACCCATATCCAAACCATTTATTTTGTTAAAAGAATTCTTACTACACTAAAACTTTAGGGTATGAAGATAGAGCCTATCATCAAACTCCTTAGACCAGAACAATGGACAAAAAATACATTTGTCTTTTTACCCTTATTCTTTAATGGGCAAATCCTAAATATCCATATGCTATCCCAATGTCTAGTAGCTTTTTTTGCATTTTCAACCGCAGCAAGCTCGATTTACTGTTTCAATGATATTTACGATGTCAAGGCCGACATGCTACACCCGAGAAAATGTAAACGGCCAATTGCCTCAAAAAAAGTTTCTATTAAAACAGCTTATATTGTAATGTTTTTATGCATCTCAATTTCCCTACTTATTCTCTTATTATTTGCCAATTCTCAAAAACATAGCTTAACAGCTTTAATAGGACTTTATTTCTTTATGAACATTGGATATTGTATAAAACTAAAGCAATTCCCCATTATTGACGTCACAATTATATCTATTGGATTTATATTGCGCGTTATAGTTGGAGGCACTGCTACACAGATTTGGCTTTCCGAATGGATTTTAATAATGACCTTTCTAATTTCATTATTCCTTGCTTTTGCTAAACGACGTGACGACGTGGTCTTATTTAACGCTACAGGTGTTGCGCCTCGAAAGAACACCCAACGGTATAATATTGACTTTTTAAACTTAGTGGTTACAGTAATTTTATCCATCATTATTGTAGCTTATATTATGTACACTCTATCTCCAGATGTAATTGAGCGATTTCAATCAAGATATGTTTATATTACGGCAATATTCGTTTTGATTGGAGTTTTTCGGTATTTACAAGTTACGATCGTTGATTTGAAAAGCGGAAACCCAACAAAAGTTCTTTTATCAGACCGTTTTATTCAATTCTGTATAATTGGATGGATAATTTCATTTTCTATCATTATTTATCTATGAAAAAAGAAACTATTGTTGCGTTTGATTTTGATGGTACAATTACTAAGAAGAATACCTTCCTTCAATTTATAAAATTCAGTAAAGGAAAGTGGTCCTATTATTTCGGTTTTATGCTTTTTTCCCCTTTCATTTTAGCAATGAAATTGAAAATTTATCCTAACTGGAAAACCAAACAAAAATTATTTTCTTACTTCTATAAAGGCACCTCCATTGAGATGTTCAATGCGTGGGGGAATAAATTTAGTTCTGAAATTGACAAAATGCTGAGCACTGAAGCTATGGAAACTCTAAGAGTCCATAAAAAAAAAGGAAATCACATTATAATTATTAGCGCCTCTATCGAAAACTGGATTAAATTTTGGGCAAAAAAAAACGACATAAATATAGTGTTAGCTACCTCGATAGAAACTAATAAAAATGGTTTATTAACAGGTAAATTTCTATCAAAAAATTGTAATGGGCGAGAGAAAGTCAATCGTCTTTTAGAAATCTTCCCAAATAGAAAAGAGTATAAACTTATAGTTTATGGGGATAGTATTGGAGACAAAGAACTCATGAAAATATCGAATAAAAGCTATTATAAAAAATTCACATAACCCTAAATGTTAATCTCGAGATAAAACCCAACTATTTTTTCCTTCCATTAATTCTTATCTACAAGGCAATAAACACAAAAAAACAATAATTATACGTAAAACAAATGGGGAAACACCCTGAAAAAGAAGACTTCGTTCTCATTCAAAATGGTCCGTACAAAGGTTATGCCTTTATGGATAAATCTGAACAAATTATGCACAGCTCAGATCTTGAAACCTTTTTGATTCCGCAAAAAGACACTATAGATATCCAAAGGGTTTTACGACCTTTGATTTTAAAAGAAACGACTTCCAATTCCGACTAAAAATGCACCAAGAAACATGTTTTATACGACTTTATGGTTGCAAGCTTTATAATTGATTGGCTTTCAAAAAGACTAAGATTATAGTTATGCCCATACCAATAGTTGAAGCAATAACATTTACACCTATCAATTCAGTTTTACCGATGCCGTAAATCTGATTTCCAATTTTCTTCCTATTCATAATAATGACAGGCCAAAGAAAAAGTAAGAAGCTGAGGATAATTATTAATAGTCGAGCACCATATGTAACGTCCACAAACCTCATGTTAAAGACCAAGTTGGAAATCAAAAAATAGAAATAGGATTGTATTAAAATCGAACCAAATTTTCTATTGATAAAAATTCTAATCATTGGAATCAATAATATAATTACAGGTCTGTAAAATTAAGTTCTTTGTAAAACTTTCAACAAATCTTTGATTCCTAAATCAATTTCTATACTATCCCCTAAATATGGAGAGGTTTTAATAAATGCTCGAATAAGGACAATTATAAAGATGCTTATAATTGAAAGCTTTATTAATAAAATCGGATAATTTTTCTTTATCTTTTTTGTAGTTAGATTCAATATATCTTATAATTTTTTGACAGAGAAAACAAATTCCATCATCCGAGCTCAAATAGAATCCATGGCGAAATAAATTTTTGCTATTACCAAATAGTTAATTGAAATAGAAAACCAAATGATTCTCCTATAAAATCATTAATTTTAAAGGTGTTACACAAACACTACAGACATTATAACATTTTAAATCCAGTAATATGAAGGAAAATTCAAGTTCAACAGGCGGAAAATGTCCGTTTGTACACGGTGCCAACACCGGAGTGAAAGATTCAGTTATGGAATGGTGGCCTAACTCATTAAACTTAGACATTCTAAGTCAGCATGACACAAAAGTGAACCCACTTGGAGAAGATTTTAATTATCAGGAAGCTTTAAAATCACTCGATGTAGAAGCTTTAAAGAAAGATGTAACCAATTTAATGACCGATTCCCAAGATTGGTGGCCTGCCGATTGGGGGCACTATGGAGGATTGATGATCCGTATGGCATGGCATGCTGCAGGATCGTATAGAATTGCTGATGGTAGAGGTGGCGGAGGAACCGGAAATCAGCGCTTCGCACCGCTTAATTCTTGGCCAGATAACGTGAGCTTGGATAAAGCCAGACGCTTGCTTTGGCCTATCAAAAGAAAATATGGCAATAAAGTAAGCTGGGCCGATTTAATTATTTTGGCAGGAACCATCGCTTATGAAAGCATGGGATTAAAAACCTATGGCTTTGCATTTGGTCGCGAAGATATTTGGGCTCCAGAGAAAGACACCTATTGGGGAGCTGAAAAGGAATGGCTGGCACCTAGTGACGAGCGTTATGGTGATGTTGGCAAACCAGAAACGATGGAAAACCCTTTGGCTGCCGTACAAATGGGATTGATTTATGTGAATCCAGAAGGGGTGAATGGCAAGCCCGACCCTATAAAAACGGGAGCTCAAGTACGCGAAACCTTTAAGCGTATGGCCATGAATGATGAGGAAACCGTAGCACTAACCGCAGGTGGACATACGGTTGGAAAAACCCACGGGAATGGAGATGCCAGTATTTTGGGACCAGACCCAGAATCGGCTCCTGTGGAAGCACAAGGTTTCGGATGGGCCAACCCAACACGAACAGGCGTAGGTAAAGACTCAGTAACCAGTGGATTGGAAGGCGCTTGGACTACCTATCCTACAAAATGGGACAATGGTTTCTTTGAAATGCTTTTCAACCATGAATGGGAACTGCGCAAAAGTCCTGCTGGGGCATGGCAATGGGAACCGGTAAGTATCAAAGAAGAAGATATGCCTGTGGATGTGGAAGACATGACTACTAGACACAACCCAATGATGACCGATGCCGATATGGCCATGAAAATGGATCCTATTTATAGAGAAATTTCATTAAAATTTAAAGACGATTTTGAAGGCTTTTCCGACGCCTTCGCCAGAGCTTGGTTTAAACTGACACACCGTGACATGGGACCAAAAGATCGTTGGTTTGGACCGGATATCCCTTCCGAAGATTTAATTTGGCAGGATCCTGTTCCAAAAGGAAAATCCGATTATGATGTGGCTGCTGTGAAAGCTAAAATTGCTGCTTCGGGATTGAGCATTCCTGAAATGGTTGCTACCGCTTGGGACAGTGCAAGAACCTACAGAGGGTCTGATTTTAGAGGTGGTGCCAATGGAGCGCGCATTCGTTTAGCCCCTCAAAAGGATTGGCAAGGCAATGAACCTGAAAGATTGGCCAAAGTTTTATCGGTTTTGGAACCAATTGCAGCTGAATTTGGAATTAGTGTGGCAGACACCATTGTTTTGGCTGGTAATGTTGGTGTAGAAAAAGCAATTAAAAATGCAGGCATGGACCTAACCATACCGTTTGCTCCTGGCCGCGGCGATGCCTCTCAAGAGATGACCGATGTGGATTCTTTCGAGCCTTTGGAACCTTTAGCTGACGGATTTAGAAACTGGCAAAAAAAGGACTATGTGGTCAGTTCAGAAGAAATGTTGTTGGATCGTGCCCAACTGATGGGACTAACCGCGCCTGAAATGACTGTATTATTAGGTGGTATGCGTGTTATGGGAACCAACTACGGTGGCACGAAACATGGAGTATTCACCGATAATGTGGGTGCTTTAACCAACGATTTCTTTGTAAACCTAACCGATATGGCTTACACATGGAAGCCCGTTGGCAATAATGTTTACGACATATGTGATCGTAAATCTGGAGTTACCAAATGGACAGCCACAAGAATCGACTTGGTATTTGGTTCCAATTCCATTTTAAGAGCCTATGCAGAAGTGTATGCCCAAGATGATAGTAAAGAGAAATTTGTAAAAGACTTTGTGAATGCCTGGGTGAAAGTTATGAATGCCGACCGTTTTGATATATAAACCCAAAACCATTCCATTTATAAATATGAAAGCCGCTTTTTTAAGAAAGTGGCTTTTTCTATTAATCGAATAAACTTGAGGATGTTAAAAATTATGGCATAAGCATTGCTAATTGACCAAAGCAACTTTATAAAACCTGACAATTCCCCCTACCCAAAGGAGCTAAACCATAGGCTTTATAACCCAAAAGTATTAAGCGATATTTTTTGGTCCCCAATGAGAACACAACATGTCTGGCGCAGCTTTTGTTGGATTTGGGCAACTTGGCGTTGAAAATCGCAAACAGGTTGCACAACTGGTATCGTCTTTTAAGGCCAGCTTCATATCGAAAGAATCACAAGTATAGTCATGATTTACTTTAACATGATGCACTGCACACATATGAGTTGCTTCCATATTGGCGCAATGGTCGCAGCTATGAGAGAATCTAATTGCCATAATTTCAAGTGTTTAAATTATATACAAATATACAATTCGATCACGCTAAAAACAATCCAAACAATTAATTTTCAAGCATTTACATTTAAACTAATTTTAAATAAACCTAAATAAAAACTTGCTTCATCACGATGTTGGCTTCCTTTAGCTATCTTTAAACATACAATATGGTAACGGCAAAGTTTCACCAACCTTTCAGCAATATAGCAATGAATAAAAGTAAGCTCATTCAATATTACAACAACCAATCGGACACTTTTCTAAGGTGTTTTAACCAAGCGCAGGAAAGTATGGAAATGGAGGCCATACACCAAATGAGAGTGGCTATAAAAAAACTCAAAGCCATTTGGTGTTTACTCGAGATGCTAAGTGATAAAAAATGGAAGAAAACCAAGCATTTTTCATTGGTTAAAAATTTATTTAAATCTGCTGGAAAGTTGCGAGAAACACAGTTAAACCTACTGATGACAGAGCAATTTGAGGATATTAATTTATCGGAATACACAGAAAGCTTGATAGAAAAGGAAAAAAACTACAGCAAGAAACTAACCCTGGCCCTCGAAAAATTTGATCTCCAAAAACTGGAAAGATTGAATGCCAAGTTGCTTAAGGCGATTATAAAGATTCCAGACGACATTGTTTTAAAACAAGCTTTGGCCAATGTTACAAAAAGGAACAAAAAAATCGCGAAAACCAAGGGGTTGCTTTTCAACGAACATAAACTTCATAAAATTCGGATTCAATTAAAAGCCATGCAGGAAATATTGGCTGTTATAGAAGAATTAAATGCCAATAACCCAATGGATACCCTGCGAAGTCAAATAAAGTCACTCAATGAACACATAGGCCAATGGCACGATTATAAAATACTACGGAAATCCTTAAAGCAGTTCCTTTCCAAAAACCCACATAGCCAAAATACTTCCTTGATAAAAAATGTAATTAAAGACATAAATTCTGAACAAAAAGAACGGCAACAGGAAATATTTGGGCTTATAGAGATGTACCTTGCTGAACACAACCCTAAACTGAACCGTTATATATAAATCTTCCCAAATCTAAAGTTGCTATGTAGCATTAGTCACCAAAGAAATGGATTAAGGTTCTTAAATTTATATATGAAAACGTTTGTACTACTTTTTGTCATTGGGGTTTCATTTCTTACGTCTTGTGAAAAGGATGAAGCTCCTTATTTAAGCGACCAAGAAAAGACCGATTTGCTATTTTTAAGGGAAGAAGAAAAGTTAGCAAGGGATGTGTATCTCTATTCCTATAACCTATACAATCTGAGTATATTTTCCTACATTTCCAACAGCGAGCAATCCCACATGAATAGCGTTTTATCCTTATTAAACAAGTATGAACTTGTCGATCCTGTAACCAATAATGCCTTAGGCATCTTTTCAAATAGCGACCTACAGTCCCTTTACAATCAATTAACTGCCATCTCCGATATTTCCTTAAGCAAAGCCCTTGAAGTAGGTGCCAATATTGAAGACTTGGACATCAATGACATCAGTACCTTTGCCAATCATACTTCAAAAACCGACTTACTGGAAGTTTATGACAATTTAGCCTGTGGATCCCGCAATCATCTACGAAGCTTTGTAGCCCAATTAGGAACTTATACACCCATTTATATCAGCCAATCGGAGTATGACAACATTATTAGTTCTTCGCAAGAGCAATGTGGCAACTAGGGAAACTGAATTGAATAGTGCAGAAAATATCTTTAGGGAATGACATCTCAGCAGCTCCCCAACAAGTACCAACCTATACTTTGTTTTCTTTTGACTTGAGTCAATTGAAGGTTAAAACATAAAAGGTTTTAGACACCTCTCTTTTATCTGTAAGATTTTTTTCTATTTTAGTAACACCAACTAAACTAACCAATGGACTACTCAATTCACAACACAGTGTTTCCATGCCACAAGCATAGCAATACACTGCCCTTCAACATAGAAATTTGTCCCTTGTTTAAGCTGTCTACCTTATATACTTTCTAACCAAAATCCAACAAAAATGTTTGCAAAATCCCTAGTCTCTATTTTAATTATCATTACTGCTTTTTTCGCAGAAAACATAAAAAATGTTTCGAACTCTAATGAAGAATATTTCAAAATTAAAATCTCCCAAAATGGAAAAATCATAAAGGAAAAAAACGGAGTCATTGAACTTAAAAAAGCCCCTTTTAAAATAGAAGTTGATCTTATAAAAACAGACCATATTTACGTTTCCTCTTCATGGGGTAAATATTATTATGATTACCCTAGCGACAAAAATATTTTTCAATGTGATGACGACATCTATTTAAAGAACTGCCGATTTGTAGCAATTAAAACAGGAAACGAGGATAAGTTTAATGTTAACAAGGACATTTATGTTGGTGATGGCTCTTACCAAAACGTTTGGTTCTATAATCCGGATAAGGAATGGCATAGATTCGATAACGACATAAAAGTGGAAAATGGAGTGATCTATGCAAACGTAACTGTTGAAAACATTTACGACATGGATAAAAGAGATGAAAGAAAGTATGAGGAAACTGAGTACAACTATCCCATTGAAAAGATTGGTTCAGACATTTATTTTGTATTTGCAACTGATCATTACGAAAAAGGAATGGATCATCCCCAAGAATTGCAACGTAAGAAGCTACTACTAAAATTTAAATAACCAAATCTTTAAATACTAACAACCTAAACCAACCAATTATTAATAATCATCAAAAAAGAGAAACTATGAAAAAATTATTTACCACATTAACTGTTTGTTTAATTCTAACTTCAATGACTTTTGCCCAAGAAAAGGCCGTAGACACCCAGGAATATAAAAAAACACTTCATACAATGTTTAGTCTTTCAGGTACAGAGCAAACATATCAAGCTGCCATCAGCCAGATGTTGAACATGTTCAAACAGCAATATGCATCTGTTAACGAAGACATTTGGAATGAACTAGAACAAGAATTCAGAAAAAGTTCACTAAATGACTTAGTTGATCTATTAACTCCTGTATATCAAAAACATTTAACAATAAATGATCTCAAAGAATTGATAAAATTCTATGAATCCCCAGCAGGACAAAAGCTTGCTCAAACAACTCCATTGATTACCCAAGAATCCATGCAAGTAGGTCAACAATGGGGCATGCAAATAGGGCAAGAATTTGCAAAAAAAATGCAAGAAAAAGGTTATTAATTTATAGTTAGGACCAAATATATTAAAGAACAGGAGCAGTTTCCTTCCTCGAACCAGCTTCTGTTCTTATTTTTTTGAAGTATTGTACAGACTACTAAAACAACTTTACTCAAACCTATAAGAACTAACCACTATGATAGAAGTACCCCCAACAACCTTAGAGACACCAACAGAACATTTTGAAATATGGGACAACTCCAAAAGAGCTAAAATTGTTTTGGTCATATTTTGGATATTAATTGCCATAACGTTTGTAGCCGCCATTTCCGGTTATTTAGAACTGGAACTGCTAAAGCATGCTCAAATGGGAGGCTTTATAGATGAAGACGAAGCTAATGCCAGTGATTTTAGGCAAGGCCTTATAGGCCTTTTACAAACAGCGCTCCTTATCACATCTATAGTTGTTTTTTTAAACTGGTTTAGAAGAGCCTATGGCAACCTGCATAGACTAGGCGTTACTTATCTTAAACACAAAGAATCTATGGCTGTTTGGTCTTGGTTCATCCCAATTATTGTTTTTTTCAGACCCGTACAAATTATGAACGAAATTTGGACCGAAACCCAAGAAAAGATCAAAAGCTACGACAACTCCTTTAGTATTTTAAAGCATGGCGGCATCCTTATCGGCCTATGGTGGACATTATTTGTCATTTCAAATTTTATAGGTAGATATATTATGAAGACCGCTTTTAAAGATGATACTATTGAAGACCTTATTGAGGGCTCAAGAGCCCTTTTGATCTCTGACATCATGGAAATACCAGAAGCCCTATTGGTAATTGTAATTGTCTATCAACTATCTAAGATGGAAACAAAACTAGCGGAAGAAGTTCGAAAAGCTGGCGGCACCATACTTTACAAATAAAAATAACACCACAAATGAGCTACTACACAAACCATTGTAAACAAGTAGAAAATGAAATATTTAATAAGCACAATAATTGTTTTTGTTCTCCTAACAGGATGTAATTCTGCGATAAAAAATGAAAATGCTCAAATCTTAGTTGAAGAGGGCACAGAGATAGACACAGTTTCACAAGAAGAAACACCAAGCAAAAACACTAATAAAACTTTAAAACCTTTAAAAAATACGACCAGTGTTTATTGGGTTGGATTTTTCTCTCCGCACAAAGACATTGACATGGAAGACAAATACATATATGCAGATGAGGGGCTCTTCTGGAGTAGAAGGAACAAAATCAGCATCTCCATTGACAAGATTATCGGTGATTCGATAATCGGACATAGTGTGGTAGCAGGAAACCATCGCCCCTTTTATGGCAAATTCATTACGGACAATGATACAAAAGAGTATACAGTAAAAGAACCAGGAGATGACAAATATGACGGGCAATTTACTTTTAGAATAAGCAATGACAAGCTAATAGGCACCTGGGATGCTTACAACCCAATTGATATTCCAAAAAGAGAATATCAGCTTAGTAAAAAAACCTTTAAATATGACGCAGACATAATGTTAACTATGCGAAGTCGTTATGGAGACTGGAATAAATTTATTAATCATGGTAGCCAATCCGAAATAGTGGATGAGGGCACTCCTGACGAAGAGATATATGAATGGGTACACAGAGAATATGCCTCATCAACAGATAAGATATTTGAAATAAATGCCTCAAACACCTTACTCACAAAGGAAGACGTTGAAAATCTCACCAATAGCGATTTAGTAGTTATAAGAAATACCATTTACGCAAGGCACGGATATTCATTCAAAAACAGGCCTTTACGAGTGTTTTTTGATGAACAGGATTGGTACATCCCTGTTCATGCCGATATCAAACAAGATTTTACAGAGATAGAAAAGAAAAACATCCAACTACTTTTGAAATATGAAAAAAACGCTAAGGAGTATTATGATTATTTTGGAAGAGGTTAAATTCTAAGAAATAGATTTTGAATAGTTATAAAATCAAGGTTTCCCATATTTTAAAAATTGTTGGTTACTGTGCACTAGCTTATCTAAGCTTTTTAATGTTTTTAATTACAATACAGTATATTCCAATAAATTTTAATGCTGCCTTTTTAGCTGTAAAAGAAGCTGAAATAATAAAACCTTACTATCAAATCTCATTTTTCACTCATGTTTACACAAGTATTTTCACCTTACTATTTGGGTTCTTTCAATTTTCCGAAAAATTTCGTTTAAAATTTTCTCGATCTCACAGATTT
Organism: Mangrovimonas sp. sgz306409; assembly: GCF_059735265.1. Classification (NCBI taxonomy): domain Bacteria; kingdom Pseudomonadati; phylum Bacteroidota; class Flavobacteriia; order Flavobacteriales; family Flavobacteriaceae; genus Mangrovimonas; species Mangrovimonas sp. sgz306409. The sequence continues at coordinate 245,370 of NZ_JCAPEU010000003.1, read as the reverse complement.
ATAGGTAAGCTCTATATCACTCTGATTATTTTTCTTGCTGGCCCAACAGGCTTCGTTATGGGAGTCCACGCCAACGGAGGGATCTACTCGCAAATTTCATTTTGTTTGCTCTCAGTACTATGGATCTATTTTACAATACAAGCTTATCGGTACGCTAGAAAAAAGCAATGGAACCAACATTCCAACAACATGTACAGGAGTTATGCACTTACTCTTTCCGCTATTAGCCTGAGATTATTTAAGTGGATAATAGCTAGTACCCTTGCTCTACCTCCTATGGATATTTATAAAATAGTAGCATGGGCTGGGTGGCTTGTTAACTTATTAATTGTTGAATTTATTATTCTGAAAAAAAAATAACACACTGCTTACCCCCACTCATTACATTTCAAATACCCTCAATTCGTTGAAATCAATTAACCTTCAATCCAAACAAAAGTCTTAGCACCCCTAGCCTCCTGACAATAAATTCATAGATAACAAAACACACCACAAAGGTAAAAGTTGTAATCGCCAAAAATTGCAGGAATGGAGACATGTCTATTTTCAAAATCCATAAAGAGCTCAAATATAAAACCGCCATATGAATGATATACACAGGATAGGCGGCCTGACTTAGATACGACAAAGCCCTGCTCGGTTTATTTAAATAGTGATAACCTATTCCAAAGAGACATAAAATCCAAGAAATAGATTCCAAGGCCATAAGGTAACTAGGTGCTTCCATTTCAAATTTCAGAACTCTTATCCCATACAGTATCAGTGCTAAAATTAGATACCCCCATTTCCATTTTTTAACCGTATTCCAGAAACTGCTACCGCTATACACAAACAGATATCCAAAAAAGAAGGCTAGTGCCCCCAGGAAAAAGCCATGCCGGGTTTCGGCGTACATGGCATAGATCTGGGGTTTTACCAACAGGCCTTCTGCAATAAAAAATAAAGAAACAGCCAATGGTCCTAAGGGGTTTGACATCACCTTCTCCATCACCCTCTTGAACCCCACCATTTCCATGTGCTTCATCATATAAAAAACAGGCAAAAATAGCAGCACATATACAAAAATGTTCCCTAAAAACCATAGGTGCCCTTGGTGCGGGTAATAACTCGATGGCAATTTATAAAACATCTGAAATACATACATATGCAATGGGGTAATTGCTACAATCCCAAAAACAAACGGCAACAATATGCGTCGGGAGCGTTCACCTAGAAGTTGTTTCCAATTCCGTTTGCGCATAGCAAAGAACATTCCCATGCCCGATACGAAAAACAAAAATGGAATGCGCCACACATTCAACATAGTCATAGGAATCCATAAATCCTGTAAAGGAGTTTTACTCCTTACAAACCCTATAAACGAGGCCCAAGGCTGGAATACTATGGCTATGTGGTAGATAAGAAGTAAAGCTATGGCTATTACCCTCAGCCAATCAATATCGTATCGTCTCATTGTTTTCATGATTTCTACTTTTCTTTATTTTTTACTGTAACATTATAGCGATTACTGGACGTGTTTTTTCTATTTCAGAAAGGTCCAGAGTCAATCCCAATGGTTCTAATTGTTGCTGGAGCATGTCATAATAGGGTTTTATCTCCTCAAATGGCCCCATAACTGTTTCTCGGGGTGTTGCCCCAAAGTTGTTTTCCACGGTTTTATCTGCTCCCGCATCCAATAGCATTTTTACCGCTTCCACACGACAGAAAAATGCAGCAACATGAAGCGCTGTTGAACCGTCGTTGTTTTTAATGGAAAGATCTGCCCCTGCCTGGATGAGTTCTTTTGCAATAGGCTGTTTCCCAAAAGTAATGGCCGAAATTAATGGAGTAGCACCACTGAATGCATCTTTTTCATTTAACAGAGAGCCTGCTTTGATGTGCTGCTGTACCGCATCCATATTTCCAGAAATAACGGCCTCCTGTAATTTAATCTTGGGAGCTTTAACTTCCGTTTTAGCCATTGTTTCTTGAGAAGCTTCGGTTTTATCCTGTTTACAAGCCAAAAGGCCCAATACGGCAATAAGAAGTAAATACTTAATCTGTTTTACGGAATTGAATTGCATTGTTTTCATGATTTTAATTTTTAATTGTGTTGAACATTAAATTTTATATTACAAAGGTCCTGCAAAGGCTGAAGCAAGACCAATAACCCATGAAGCGAAGTATGCAAAGGGCGCGGAAGGGATGCAACTCATGACGCAAGCATGCCATTTATGGCGCAATTTGTGCCGTATGCCGTGCTAAGTAATTGTTTATCTTTGCTTGTATCAGTAAGTAGGAAACCACCATGACACAAGACCAAAAAGGGCTGAAATTTACCGATCAGGCCAAAGCCATTATTCATGAGCATTTAAGTGATGAGAACTTTGGAGTCTCAGAACTGGCATCTGCCATGTATATGAGCCGGTCGAATTTATTGCGGAAGTTTAAAAAGGAGACAAATCTTTCGGCCAGCCAGTTTATGCGTCAGGTTCGTCTTGAACAGGCCATGGAGTTACTTAAAGAATCTGACCTAACCATTTCCGAAGTTTCCTATCAGGTGGGATTTGGAAACTCTTCCTATTTTATTAAATGCTTTAAAGAACAATACGGTGTTACTCCCGGTGAGGTAGGCAAACAAGCAGAGGAGATTACCCAAGAGATCAAAGTTCAAGAGAAAGCCATTTCTCCCACCTTTTTCAGACGTTACAAATGGCCTGCAATTGTAGGAACTGTGATTGCACTAGCAATTATCACCTATCTTTTAATCCCTTCAACGCCTACAGTGGAAAAGACAAGACCAATCTACCAAGACTTGGAAAAATCTATCGCGGTGCTCCCTTTTAAAAATGAAAGCAGCGATTCCACCAACTTATACTTTGTGAATGGCTTGATGGAGGCCGCTTTGGGCAACCTTCAGAAAATAGGTACACTACGAGTGATCAGTAGGACTTCGGTGGAAAAATATAGACATTCCAACAAAAACATTGGGGAAATTGCTGCCGAATTGAATGTGAACTATATCGTTGAAGGCAGCGGACAAAAAATAGATGATCAAGTATTGTTGAACATACAGCTGATCGATGCCGCCACGGACACCCGACTTTGGGGCCAGCAGTACAGCCATGAAATTGTGGATATTTTTGCTTTGCAGAATGAAATTGCCAAAACCATTGCCGATGCCATTCAAGCCAACATCACCCCTTCCGAATTGGAACAAATAGACAAGAAACCCACCAATAATCTCGTGGCCTATGACTATTACCTACAGGCACAAGAACCTTTTTTTAGAAGAACCACCGAAGGTCTTTTGGAGGCCATTCCTCTGTTTGAAAAGGCGCTAGAGGAAGACCCAAAGTTCGCCTTGGCATATGCCGATTTGGCCATTTCCTACTACTACCTTGATTGGTTCAAAAAAGAAAAACAGTATACAGAACTTATCAATAACTACGCCGATAAAGCACTACTGTACGATTCCAAACTCACCGAAAGCCTAATCGCCAAAGCGCTATACTATGAACATATTGGCGATTACCGTTTGGCGGTGCCCCATTTAGAAAAAGCACTGGAGTACAATCCCAATTCTTCTGCTGTAATGCAGTTATTATCCGGTTTGTATGCCAATTACATTCCAAATACAGGAAAATATCTGGAGTACGCCTTAAAAGGTATTCAACTGGATATTGCCGCCAATGATTCCATTGGCAAAAGTTATATCTATCTGCATTTGAGCAATGCTCTTGTGCAATCAGGATTTACAGACGAAGCACTGAGCTATATTGATCAATCCCTTGCCTTATTCCCCGACAATCCTTACTCCCCGTATTTGAGGGCTTATATTCTTTACGCCAAAAACCAAAATCTCCAAGAAACCCTTCATGCCCTTAAAAAAGAATATCAAAAGGACACAACACGACTGGATATTTTACAGGAAGTAGCCAAGTTGCACTATTTCCAAAAAGACTATGATAATGCCTATTACTACTACAAACAATTTGACTCCATTAGGCAGGCCAGAGGTTTGGCCATTTACCCACAAGAAGATATCAAAATAGGTTTTACTTATGAACAAATGGGCCTAAAGGAAGAAGCTTCCAGATTGTTTGATTCCTATTCTGCATATTGCGAACAGGATGCTTCTATCTACAAAGATGCTAGTTTGGCTGTAAAATATGCCCATGAAGGTAATTTTGATCTCGCTATCGAGCATTTAAAGACCTTCTCGACGCAAGATCATTTTCAATATTGGATTGTCTTGTTCATGCTCTTGGACCCAGCACTACAAGCTTTGGAAGCTCACCCTGAGTATGAATCTGTCATGAAAAAGATTGACGAGCGATTTTGGAAGAACCATGACGAGCTGCAAGAAACCTTGGAGGCAAAAGGACTGCTTTAAACAATTTCCAAGTTTTGTTTAATTCCTTTTTCGAGAATTCAGGAGACAAAGTCTATTAAATCTCACAACCATAAAAGTCATTTTTTTCACACAAAATATACAGGCAATTAGATATCTTTAGCCACAATAACCAATAATATTCCATGGCATTTAGCCTTTAGTGGCTAACAATTAGATCCTAAATTAAATAACTAAAAAAACAGATAAAAAGAAGGACAAAATATTGAAAGATCTTGAGAAAAAATACGTTCGAAATTATTATACTATTACAATTATTGTAAATGTGATTTTACCTATTCTATTTGCAATTTCTACAATTGGAAATAAAGAAGGTGAAATTCAATTAGTATATATATTTATTGGTGTTTGGGGACTTATTTCCTCCATTGTTTATACATTCTATTTTGCTATTCCTGAATTTAGTAACAAATGGGAAAAAATAGCAGGACTTTTGTTCCCTACAGTTCTTCTAAGCTTATTACTTACACAATCTTGGAATTTAATTCCTTTGATTTTAATAAATCTAATAATGAACGGATTTTTCATTTGGCATCTAAAAAATAAAACGTTTGCCAACACCGTATAACACGCATTGCTTTCTTGGCTTCCTGCCCCGAAAATCCTAGCGGATTTTCACACAACGAAACTATAACCAACACCTTGTATAACATTCTCGGTGAGCACACAGTTTTTGAAACAAAATATAATAGGTGAAATATCAAGCTAAAAACTTCTACAATTACTACAAAGACTGCTACAAACTAGATTATAAAGAGTTTGAAGTGGACAATATTCTATCACAGAAACACGCTTTTAAATGGTTTGAATCAAAAACTGAAGAGCTTGTAAGCGGGAGACTTCCTATAATTCCGTATTTCAACAAAAAATCAGAAGAACTTAAGAAAGAGATTGAGCTTTATAAATTAGAAAAAAAACTATTCTATGGATGTTTTTTTCTGCTGGGAAAAAAGGAAAGTTCATTTTCAAAAGATAAAAGAGTATGTGCCCCATTTCTTTTGTATCCTGCAGAAATTGAAACTCGTGATGATGAAAAGTTCTTAAAAATTGACACTAGTAGCCTTGTAATAAACAGAGCTGTACTCACAAAACTAGAAACCAACAAACCAAGTCTTACAAAAGACGCTTTTATACAAGAGATATTTGAGTTGCTTTCTGCAGGAAACAATGACCTAATAAGACTTAAAAGTACATTTGACAAGTACTTTTCTAACATAAACACTGACGAGCTACCGCTTTATCCAACGGTATGGCCAGTGACCAGAATACGGAAAGAACTGTTAGACACTGAATATGGAGACAACGAATTTAAACTTGTACCGGCCGCAGGAACTGTGTTTATTGAAAAATCGGAATCTTCACTTAGGGTACTAAACGACCTAACAGAACTGGCAAGTACAAGGGCATTTAACTCAAGCATACAAAGCCTCATAAATGAAGAATATTCTGAGTTTGATTATGGTCCGAGTCTATATAAATCCAGATTGAATAAGGATCAATATAAAGCGCTTCAAAATGCTTATCGATTCACTAATTCTGTTATTGTTGGACCTCCAGGTACAGGAAAAACCTATACCATAACATCTATTGTGGCCGATGCCGTGGTTAAAAACAAATCAGTACTTGTCGTTTCTAAAACGAAACAAGCTGTTGAAGTACTCCGGTCGATGCTACAAGATGATTTTAACTTAAAAGATTACTTGATTCATACAACAGGTAGAAACTACAAGCACAGTTTAAAGGTAAAAATCAAGAAATACCTGAGCGGTATCACTCAGCATAAAGATTTCAGGCATAAAAAGACAGTTATTGATAACTTAATAAGTCAGCTCAACCAACTTGAAGAGCAATTTGAAAATTTTGTTGAACATGAGCTCAACCTGTCAGATCTTGAATTCGCTGAAGAATTAAGCCTTTTTAATAAATGGAAACGGTTTTACTTAAGGTTAAAATCGTTTGATGGTGAAAAACTATGGGAGATATTTAACAAAATTGACGAAGTGCTGATCCGTCTAGAAAAGGAAATATCATTCTTTACAAAACAGAAAATTCAATCCAATATCGATAGTAATTTCAGGCTCTTCAGAAAAGATATTTCACGGTTTTTGGATGCTTTGGAGGCTTCAAGTTTTTCCGAATACAAAAGACTAACAGAAACAGTTAAACAAGAGAATATATTAAAAGTCTTTCCAATATGGCTTGCCAACCTTTCTGAACTCAATGCAGTAATGCCCTTGGAAAAGGATTTGTTTGACCTTGTTATTATCGATGAAGCAACCCAATGCGATATTGCATCTGCACTGCCGGCCCTTTACCGTGCTAAAAAGGCAATTGTAGTGGGCGATCCTAATCAGTTGCGTCATTATTCATTTGTTTCAGCATCTCAACAGTCTGTATTGAGAAGTAAATATGAGTTACCTGAAGACAAAATATTTGATTATCGCAACAGAAGTGTTTTGGATTTCTTCATTTCAAAAGTACCCGATCAGCGACAAGTTTCATTTTTAAGAGAACATTTTAGATCTACTCCCTCGTTAATTGAATTCAGCAATCAGCAATTTTACGATGGACAGTTAGAAGTACTTAAATCAACCCCCAAACATATAGCAAACAACCAGCTTGAAATCATAAACACTAGAGGTAAAAGAAATGAACAAGGCGTTAATGAAGTTGAGGCCCAAGCAGTTTTAGAAACCTTAGATAGCATAATTGATAAGCACAGTAGCTACGATAAGAAACCATCCATTGGCATACTTTCTCCTTTTAGCAAGCAGGTAGCACATATCAATAAGTTACTAAAGAACAAATACAGTCTAGATGAATTAAAAAAACATAAAATTCTGTGTGGTTCTCCATATCATTTTCAAGGATCAGAGCGAGACATAATGCTACTTTCATTTTCGGTATGTGATTCTACCCATCCGTCAGCATTTATTCACGCCAATAAACCTGAAGTCTTAAATGTGGCAATAACCCGTGCAAAATCATATCAAGTAATATTCAAATCTGTTTCTGATGAAACACTAAATCAGGAAAGCTTATTATATCAATACTTCAAGTTTGCAAATGAATTTTCTCATACTAATGGACAAAGCCCTGAGCAAGATGAATTTCAAAGCGAAGTCTATGAAGAGCTCACAAAACTTAACTATGATGCTGTTCAATGTGGTTATCCCCTTGCAGGCAACATGCTGGATATTCTTGTAACACACCAAAACCACAATTACTTTATCGACTTAATTGGCTACCCAGGAATGTTCAAGGAGGCATTCCCTCTTGAGCGCAATAAGACTTTAGCTCGAACAGGTGTTAAAAGCTTCCCGCTTCACTATTCGTTTTGGAAAAAGAATAAAGAAACTGCAATTAAAATGATTAAAAAATTCATTACATGATTAATTGTCAAGTGAAATAACACCTTATAAAATTTACTAACTAGGCTACACTTAGGGTGCAAAACCTCACAGAATAAAAAAACAGCTCCAAAAATGAAGCTGTTTTTCTATTATTTGTGTTCTCGAAGTTGATTTCAACTACACAAAACAACTAATCTAAAGATACCTTATTGCTTAGAAGCTTCTAAGGACACTTTACGAAATTCCTTCATTAACTTGGTCATTTCCAAAGTTGCTTTACGAGCTCTTGTACCTGCTGCTTTGTTTCCATTTTCCAATTGTGCTGCTGCATCAGTTGAAAATGCTTCGAATTGTGCACTGATTTGATCTAAAAGTTCTTTCATAGATTCAAGGTTTAAAATTAATTCTGGCGAAAATAGAACTTTAAAGGCTATATACAAGGGATAAATCACCTAATTGCACTTAAACAGTCTAGTATTTATATCACTTTTGAAGGGAGACATCGTTTTACCTTTCGGAAAATCACCTGCTGTCGTGAAAGTCGGTTTTCTTTACCTATCTTTAATCCAAGTAATCCTACAATGGAGGCCTTACACAAACCCCTTCCCAAAACTGATGCCTTAGCCAACCATTACTTGCAGAGTTTTAAAATTATCACCCCTTATGAAACAAATAAATATTGACAACGCCAATCCATCGACCGACTCCCCAGAAATTAAAAAAAAGAAGTCCCATCCGTTTTGGAGATGGTTCTGGCTCACGTTCCTTGTGGTTTCCCTTGCTTATGCATGGTATTCCTTTTATGTACCTTCCAATGATGTGGCCTGGGCAGACAATATGGTCTCAGCAAAGGAACTTGCCAAGGATTCCAACAAGAACATGCTCCTATTTTTCACTGGAGAGTGGTGTGTACCCTGCCGAATTATGAAACGTGAAGTTTTTGCGGATAAAGATGTCATGAAGGCCATCAATTCGCAAGTTGTACCAGTAATGATCAATATCGACGACCCCAATGCAGCCGAAATTGTAAAGCATTATAAAATTGGAGGCACACCGATAACAATTTTTACCGATCCTGAGGGAAAGATACTTGATTACGCGGTTGGAAAGATTGGAAAAACGAAATTCCTTGAAATGCTTAAAAATTTGGAGAAGGTTGACCTCTAAGATATGACAGCTTTTTCACACAAATTTTCTAATAAAAACATATCTTTAACCAAAGAACCAACCCTACCGAAATAATGGGTATAAAAACAATTGTTTTTGTAAAAACTGTTGGCAGTAATTTGAATGAAGAACATTGTAACATACTTTTTATTAGTTTTCCTATTTGGTTGTTCTACAAAACAGAAAGAAAACTTAATTGGAAATTGGTATTCAAACAGTGATAAAAACTATGGATTTTTAGAATTTCAATTTTATAATGACTCGCTTATTATTTATGATAAACTTGGCAAACGGTTCTCTCAATGGGAAGTTAATAAAGGTAAAATTCAGTTAACCCACATAAACGGATTTACTAGTAAAAAGCAATTAACTTATTCTTATAAATTAGATAAATCAAACGAATTACTTAATCTTAAAGTTTTAGGAGACACTATAATTAAACTCCCTGAACTAATTAAAGCCAAAAATATTTATGACTTCTTCCAAAAAAATATCGGTATAAAAATTGATTTACCAATAAAAGAGAATGAGTTAATCTCTTTAAACTCCACTAATAATTTGGTTTTTAATATTTATGCAGGTTTTTTAGATAACAATTTAATTGTAAAAACCGATTTCACATCTGACTTAAAAAACTTAGAAAAAGAAGTAGCTGATTTCAAAGAAAATTCACGAGAAGAATTAAAACCATTCTTTAGATTTAACTTGATTGCTGACAAAAATGTAACTGAATCTCAAATGGACTCAATTAAAGATCGCCTTAACAAAACTTCAATTGAGCGAATTTTTAGAACATACAAAAATAAACAAACCGATTATGAAAATAATTTGAATTGGTTTGGACAAAAAGAATAAAAACTAACACTATATAAAGTATAGGTAATCAACTAGCACAAATTATGATAAAGAACATTTTAAAATTCTTGGGAATGGAAACCTATACAATTCCCATTGATAGTTTTAGAGCACAATTTGGTAACATGATGAATTTAGAATGGAAAACCGTCAAAGTCAAAGACCCACATGGCATGATTTCCTCTTATCAAACCTTTCCAATTAACGAAATAAAAGTAATAGATGATAACGGACAGTCAAAAACGCTAAATGTTAAACCTTCGTTGGAGATGAGGGTAACTGATAAATTAGGAAAAAAATCTGTTTTCTACTTTGATAAAATAATGGTTCAGAATGACACTTTGATCGGGGATCAATCCAGATTTTTATCTTTCATAAAAAAAGAAATTCCTTTATTAGAAATTTCCAAAATTGAAATTCAAGATGGAAAAAAAAGGTATAAATATGTATAGTTATTATTACAGATCAATTTAATTTGACTAAAAATAGAAAATCCATCCCCAATTCCTGGTGTGGATTATGGACTGACAGGAATGAAAAGCAGTTAATAATTCAATCTACAAAAGATGACTCTTATTCTGTGACTGTTTTGGATACATATGGAAACCCATTCCAAATTGATTTACTTGAAAACAAAAAAAGAGACACTAAAAAATTAACAGGACGGTTTTCAAAAGACATAAATGGAATTCCGATTTTACAAATTGAAGCCGGTTCAAATGGAATTGGACCGACATTTAACTTGTACTTTTTGACCACAAAGGATAATGGCAAACTAAAACTAGCCAAAAATTCGGACGATTTAGATAAAATAATTATCAAACCAAGTGTAGGAATAGGACTCTATGACGATTGGGAAGATGACTTAGGTGTTCCATGGGCATTTCCACTAGAAGATTTTAAAAAGAAAAAAGAATAAATAATCCGTAACTTAGGTTATACCAACCGTTGCAAAACATTTGAAAAAATTCATGAACATATTATTAACGGTTGCTATAATTGCATTTTTATGTCTAATTGGATTTTTAATTGTTGGAATTTTTGTTATTCAAGATAAATATGAACCTACTCCTACCCGAAAATTAACTAAAATTTCAAAAAATGAAATAGACACTAGCAACATTGCGAAAATTTTCACAGATACTTTAAGAACATCGGAGTTCTACAATCAAATTATTAATTGGAGCAATAATCTTAATGAAACAACTGATTTTTATAAAGCTGCAAAATTCCCTTCTAAACTTATCACTATTCGAAAATTAAATGGAAACTACATTTTATATGATAGATGTAATGGTTCAGACCCAAGGGTCATTTTGACCAATGGGTCAATATTTATTTATGGACCACTCGAAACTTCTGAAGAAAAAATTGAAAGTATTTCAGTAATTAATGGAGTTTTAATTTTAACTTTCAATAATAACAAATCAAAATTGCTTTTAGAATTATCAGAAATAGAAGATGTTTATAAAGTGACTTTTGAAAACCATTGGTTAGATTGGATCAAGTATTTAACTCCAATTGACAAAGTGAAAAATTTCGATTTACTTGTTAACCATTGTCCTGATAAAATATTAGAAGAGTTTGACGGTTTCGACGATTAAAAACGTTGTACAACACCGTGTATAATTCATTGCTTCCGATTTTCCTCACGGAAATTTTGTTATCCTAGATTCGTTAGAACCAATAAATGATTCATTTTAGACTTTCATGATGGTCATGTAAAAAGAATAGCCATTTAAAAATACAAACTGAACAACAAAGGCCAATTGGAATTTGAACTACTAATTCCAACTGGCCCATAATATTAGTTCAGCAATTCATTGTTGAGTCCTTGTTCTAATACTTTTTTAATGCCTTCCAGATTATCGGTAAAAGCCATCATTTGGGTGAGTACTTGTGCCATTTCGTTTTGGTTTCCAAAGCCTTTGAGCTTGTTGTTTTTCTGAAACGTCACTTTAATACTGTCCCAACGGTCTTGCTCGGTGGTGTTGAGCTCGCCTATGAGTTCTTTGTACTTTAACAGGTTGGCTTCGGCAGCCGAGGTTAAGGTTTGCGACTCACTCTCGTAATGCGATAGCAACAGGCGCTGCAATTCGGCCTCATTCATAATAGGCACTACCTTGCTTACCAGTTTGTTCATATCTCTATACGAGCCTTGCAGTTTAAACGAAGGTTCGGTACGGTATTCGTCTTCCATCGCAGCCGATTTTATATAGGTTTCGTTCACCTTTAACACCGTATTGCGTATGGTAACCACCTTTTCTATCACCGCTACGTACTCTTCTATCTCTTGCGTGGTGTGGTTGCCCTCTAGTTGCACCTCCTGGTTTTTGTTTTCTACCTTATCTAGCAATTTGTACACATCGTCAAAATACTTACTGCTCAATTGCTGCAACACCGGGTTCGATGTCAACGCATTCTCTATTAAACTAAGTTTAAACAAATGTGCGGTATCGCCAATAATGTCACCCAGATTGTAAATATCGGCACGGTTGGCCAACATATCAGGTATACGGAACTTTTCACCGCTTTCGGTATACGGGTTTCCGGCCATAATTACACAAAACTTCTTCCCACGAAGGTCGTAGGTTTTGGGTTTCTCTTTGTACACCCCTTCTATACGACGGGTACCATCGGAAAGCGAAATAAACTTCTGTAAAAACTCCGGATTGCAATGCTGAATATCATCTAAATACAGCATTACATTGTTGCCCATCTCTAAAGCAAGGTTGAGTTTCTTTAACTCTTCGCGTGCCGCAGAATTAGTAGCCGATGCCGGGTCTACCGAGGTTACCTCGTGACCAATAGCGGGACCGTTAATCTTCATAAACACCAAGCCCAAACGGTTGGCCATGTATTCCATCAAGGTTGTTTTTCCGTATCCGGGTGGCGACAGTAATAAGAGCATTCCCATACGGTCGGTACGTTTGTTATCGCCCACCGTTCCCAATTGTTTGGCCAAATTATCGCCAAACAACGGCAAGTATACCTGGTCTATGAGCTTGTTACGCACAAAAGACGTCAATACTCTAGGTTTCAACTCTTGTAATTTCAGTTCGGCTTTCAAAGTTTCGGTGACTTCGTGTTTTGCCTTTTTAAATTCCTGAAATGCCGGCACTGTTTCGGCCACATACGTAGCCAACAAACGCGTAAACGCATGGTAATTGAACGCATACACTCCATCGTTGATGCTGGCATGGTCTCCTTTCAAACCTTCTATCACGGCAGTGGCTGGCGCGTAGGTGTTTTTCTGTACCGCTTTGGTATCAAACAACAAAGTACACACCACCTCATCAGCATACGCTACATCATATTCATTTTGATGCGATTTGATGAAGGAAGTTACCCATTGGCGCACCAAACGAACCTGTGCTTCAAAGTTGCTGAGCTTCTCATAACTGTTTCTAAACTGAAGGTCGGCCTGTTTGCTTTGCAAAGCTTTTAGAAAATCTTCTTTTAGTTTCAAAGCATCGCCACTCACCATAAACGTAGCATCGGTTTTGAGTTCATCAAACAAATAGGTAGCCAGCTCAGCGCTGAGTTCTTCGGCAAACAAACCAGATTTCTCCGAAAAATCGGCTATATAATCTGTAAGCTCTAGCAATAAGAACTCATACTCTCTAGACTCCGGAAAAATGCTGAGTACAGCGCCCGAAGCTTTGAGTAATTCGTCATAATTCTGTTGTACTTCGGTGTCTAAACTATGCCAAAAGAATTGTGCAGCGGCTCTCACCTGCGGATCAAAGCTCAACAAGCCCAATTCGGCATGCTTTTTCACCAAGGTTTCCAAAATAGCAGCCGCATCTACATCGTGCACACCTTTGATATATCCTTCGGAATAATTGCTGCTGCTTTCTTCCTGCACAATCTTTAACAATTCTTCGGAAGTAGCGTTTTCTAACACTTCGGAAGGAATGCTGGTAAACAATTTATACGCCAAATACGCACTACGATACACGTCATTGTTCTCCGAAATATATTCCTGATCCCATAACTGGCGGGAATTTAACAAGGTTTTGTCGGTTACCGTTTCGTAAAAGTCGGTTCCGGTCAAGTGGTACTGCAAACTATTGTTTTTGTACACAATAGTAAGGTCTAACACCTGCTTGTTAACCCCAAACTTATGTTTCCCAAACTTGATGACCTTATCGCCGTCTTCGTACAACTCAAGTTTGTCTTTTAACTTGCGTAAAGCATCTTCACGGGCTACTTTTAGCTTGGTTTCTATTTCTTCGGCCCTTCCGGTATCATCTAATTCTTTTAATTGCTGCACAATATCGCGCAACTTGTTCACCATTAAATCCGAAGCAAAATACCCATTGATCTCGGTATTGCTGCCCAAGCTTTGTGCTCGTTTGTCAACTCCTTTTAAAATACGATCGGCAGCATTTTCTAACGCTAAACTCTTTTTGTTGCGCTTTTCGGCAATGGCGGTTTTTCTACCTTCAAAGGCATTGTACACCTCTTCGCGCTTTTCAATGATCTGCGCAATAAATTCTTCGTAATCGGCAAACTTACCTTCCAGCTCTTCTAACTGAATAGTGATCTTTGTTTGAAATTCATCACACTTTTCCACCGTATCAGCAATATCTAAGTAATTGATGATACTTTGATCGGCCAGTTTTAACTGTGCTACAAAATCGGCTTTGGCTTCTTTGCTGCCCAGTGACTTGCGTTTGTTTTTAATGCCCGCCTTTAACTGATTTAAAGTGGCGAAAATCAACGAAATATTGTCAATAATCTTGGTAGAATGCGAAGTATCTTCAATAGAAAGATTGGAAACAATGTCGATTAACATCTCCAGATCATTCGCAATCTGATTCACCTCTTCTTCCAGCTTTTTAGCATCGATTACTTTGTGAATTTCGGCTAAGTGCTGTTCTTTTTCGGCTACTCTTTCATGATACGGTGCCAAAGCTTTGTCGTCAAGCAAAAACTGCACACAACGCTCTGATATTTTTTGGGTATGTGTGGCAATTTCTTCCTCTATCCCTTTGATAAATTGGGTGTCTACATACCTGATCTCGTACAAACCAATGGCTTCGCCACGCAATGTTCGCAATTGGTTGAGCAACAACACAAAATCGTCAATCGATTTAAAGGAAGTGCTTTTTACCTTGCCAAAAACAGCATCGGCTTTGCCTTGCAATACTTCGGTTTCTTTTCCGGCAGTCTTCTTTAATTGTACCACTTTGGCAAACTCATCAATGGCGGCATTCGCTGCTTTGTTGATCTCTGCTAGTGGCAGTTGTAATTGCTGAGTTTCTTCCTCAGTTAACCAATAATAGGCATCTAAAATGTCTTTGGAAAGCTTCGCAATGTCTGCATACAATCCGCTATAGGAATCTTCTTTGCTCAACAAGTTGATCAACTCCTGAGACTCGGCCATAGCACGCACAATATCCTTGTTCCCTATCTTGTACAACAAGGCATCTTGATGCTGAGACGGCATAATATCTCCTTTTAAGAAAGGTGTTTGCCAAATCTGCATCATGTGGTGTTTGGTTTGCTCTTCTTCCTGTTTAAAGTAGCACAATTCGCCATTCCCATGAATGGTAAAACCATTACAAATGATAGGTGTTTGCACGGTTTGCTCAATGACGTTGTATTGCATGAGGACATAAGTACCCAAAGCAGCTCCGTAGAACACAAACAGGTAATCTTCCCCATTCGGCGAAGCAATGCGTTTTAAAAACTTCAGGTTATCAGTATCGCTATCAAAAACCTGGTATTCTCCGGTTTGTAAATAATAGCCATTCGGGAAAATAATCCCCTGTTCGTCCGGTAATAAGATGGCGGCTTCCTTGATGCTCTCAATCTTTTGCACCTCTTTGATCTTGTGATTGTACACAAAATAGCGTGGTGCCTCCTGAAAGGGTTTGATCTCTAACGCTATCAGGTTTCCTAAGTCTGCATAACGGAATTGTCCGTCATCCAGAGTTTGGTCTACCATTTCAACGGGTTCGGAATAAATCCCTTGTCCGTCGTTAGTATTGTCTTCCACCTTAATGGTAAGATCGCCACCAATGGTTTCTACAAAAACCTTATCTAAAATGGAAACATGGGCATGTTCTCCGTAGCGCTGGTTATCGCGGCCTGCTTCTAACCATTTAAATTCGTGCTGCGCAGGATATTTTACCTCATGGTCGCTTCGGCTGTCAATATATTGCAATTGCCCGTCTTTGATCAACCATTTAAACGCTTTAATGTCGGTAACACTATCGCTTAGCTGAAAGACCATGTACAAGTAATTCCCAATCACTGAAAATCTGGTAAAGATGGTATTACGATAGTACTTATAAAGATTCGTAAAGTCGTCAATAAAAGTTTCATCCTGTAGCAACGCCAAATCAACCGTTTTGAATTGCTGGTTTTGGTATTGGTAGATACTAAACACATCAGACAGCGTAATTTCGGTACGTAACCCAAAATGAACGTTGTATCCAAAAATGCAATATTCCTCTATGGTTACAATATCACGAGCAATACAATTGTTTTCTGTATTGATCCGATTGTTGGCCAAAAGTTTGGTTTCTAATGATCCAAAAACCTCTTTCCGAGCTTCATTCAACCCCTGTAAGCGTAGCTGAAGATCCTGCTTTTGCTTCTGCAAACGGCCCTGAATTATTTCATAGGTTCCTCCATCAAGCTCCTGACTAACAGATTGTTTTTTGTTTTCTTCTTGCATACGTTTAATTTGAAAGGAATGTCTGAAAACTTAATAGCTTTCTTAATTTAAAAACTTAAAAAAAATGTTACTCCCGACGTTAAGGCCAGAGGTAACATTATTTATTATGCCTTGTTACTATTTTAAATATTTTTGTTTAAGGTCTCCAACAACCTTATTAGACATTCCTAGCCCCTGAGCAAGATTAAAGAGATTATTAAACATTGTATGCTCTTGTTCATCATTAGATTTTCTCTTTAAATCCATTAATAAATTGGCTAGGGTTAAATTCTTGATATCCTCTGAAGAAATACCATATTTAACAGAAAACTCTTTCACTTTTTCTATTAAATTTCCTTGGATATCATCACTCCCTAGAATAGAATCTTTCACTTGCTGAATGTTACTACTGTTCTGCACCAATCTGTCGATTCCCTTACCTCTGGTAATTTGCCCAACAATTTGATCGAAGAACATAGTTTCTCCACCAACAATATCAATTTTCGAGTTTTTCAAGGCATCGCTCAACA
The DNA here is from genome assembly GCF_059735265.1 of Mangrovimonas sp. sgz306409. Lineage (NCBI taxonomy): Bacteria > Pseudomonadati > Bacteroidota > Flavobacteriia > Flavobacteriales > Flavobacteriaceae > Mangrovimonas > Mangrovimonas sp. sgz306409. Next base: position 228,402 of record NZ_JCAPEU010000003.1, on the reverse strand, counting down.
CCAAGGCTTGTGCGTCTGCAATTTCTTTCTGAATATTGATATTTGCCAAGTCCACCTGTAATTCTTTGTCTAAACGCAGTTTGAACTCTTCGTGCTCTTTTCCTACGCCGTCCAGTTTCTTCATGGCAGCAGCTTTCTCTTCTATTCCAACAGCATCGGCCAAGGCTTTGTCTTTAATCACTTCGGCTTGTGCCTTTCCTTCTTTCAATTCGGCTTGTGCTTTCGCTTCGATACCCGCAGCTTCAGCTTTTGCTTTCTTCTCAATAATAGATGCATCCACAATTCCCTGACGTTCGCTTGCATCTGCTTTTGCATGCATTACCTGTGCTTCAGACATACCAATGATGGCTTCTTCTTTTGCTTTGGCTTCTGCCAATGTTTTGCGTGCTTCAGCTTCTTTCTCGCTAGCCTCTTTACGCGCCAATGCTTCAATGTTTATTTCTTCTGCACGTTGTTTGGCAGCTTCTTTCTTAGCTTCCGCTTCTTTGATCGTTTTGATCAATTCTTCCTGCGCTTTCGCTTCAGCATTGGTAATCTTCACTTTCTTATCACGGTCGGCCGTTTTGAAAGCTTCAATATCTTTCATGCTTTCTTGCTCTTCAACCACACCTTTTTCTAACATCACGCGGTCTCTAATCACATCTTGAATGTTTTTCTTCTCTACCTCCACGACTTTCTCTTTCTCTATCTGAGCCAGTGTTACCACGCGTTCTCTTTCGGTAGCTTCCAACAATCTGTCTTTTTCTACGCGCTCGTTTTCAATAGCATTGGTGCGTTCCTTGTTTTTAGCTGCCACAATTATTTGGCGTTGCATGTTTTCTTCGGCTACTTTTACTTTTTCTTCAGTAGCAATTCTCGCAGATTCTGATTTTAAACGCTCTTCTTCGGCAACTTTCAATGTTTCTGCTTCTTCACGTGCTTTGATGTTGGCAATTTCACGTTTTTGTTGCTCTTCTTTTTCTGCCAATTGCTTGTCTAAAGCCAGAATAGCTTCGCGTGCTTCAACATCTTGCTTGCGAATGGTTTTCTCTTCATCGCGTTTGATCAGGTTGGCTTTTACATTTTGATTCGCCGTAAGCTCCGTGATCTTTTTGATACCTTCTGCATCTAAAATATTATCTGCTTTTAAGTGCGACATAGGTGTTTGCTCTAAAAAGTCAATAGCACAGTCCTCTAAGGTATAGCCATTTAAGTCGGTTCCAATAATGTCTACGATTTCGTCACGGAATTCACGACGTGCTTCGTACAACTCTATAAAATCAAACTTCTTCCCTACAGTTTTTAAAGCTTCCGAGAATTTAGCTTCGAAGAGGTCTTCTAAGGTTTCTATACGAGACGCTCTGGCAACTCCGATGGTTTGCGCTACTTTCTTTATAAAATTAACATCGTTGTTGACTCTAACGAAGAAAGCAACCTTAATATCGGCACGCATGTTATCTTTACAGATCAACCCTTCTTGTGATAAACGTTCTATCTGAATCTTCTTTACAGAAATATCCATTACTTCCACTCTGTGGAAAACCGGTACTACATACAACCCTTTGTCGGTTGCTACTTTGGTACCTCCAAAACCGGTACGAACCAAAGCTTGCCCTTGATGTACCTTTTTGTAAAACATTGCGATAATAGCAAAATATACTACCATCAAAAAAAGAACAAGCCCTAAGCCCATTCCAATAATTGATAAAATCTCTCCCATTGGTTAATTAAATTGATTTAGTTGTTATATGCCTGAACAAGAAAGGAGTTCTTGTCATTGGCTTGATTGATAATTAAAATTTTTTGTTGGTATTGCAAAGGTGATCCATCCAATGATTTTACGTAAATATTATACGAATCCCCATTGATAAAAACTTCGGCATTCCCCATGCGCTCTCCAGAAATACTAGACAACATGGTTCCAGTTCTACCCAAATACTCTACTGCTTTATCGCCGTCTTTGTTTAGATTTTTGAAGAAACCTTTAAAAGGGGTTGTAAAAATCTTAGTCACAAACAGCGAAGGAATCATAGCTCCCAGCATGACTACAAAGCCAAAAGCATTCTCGTAACTACCGGTAAGTTTTGTTATGAGTACCGTAACGAACCACCAGATAAATATCCAGGCGGTAAAGGTGAACATAAAAGGGAGCCCGACAAAGTTGAAATAGATCAGCACAATTTGCCACCATTTTAATGGCTGCCTTCTGTTACCTACCACCTGTTCCTTGTCTACCTCTGCATTTGCAATATCCTGGAAATCCATATTACCACCTTCTATGCCTGTATCGGCGTCCACATCAACATCTAAATCAATGTCGACGTCTACATCGTAGTCAAAGTCGATACCGCTGACCATGGTTAAAACCCAATAGACGATCAGCAATAGCATAAGGATGGTAAGCGTAATATTTACCTCTGAAAATATGATATGGCCTATGTTACTCAAGGTTACTCCTGTTTATTAAGTCCTAATTGTTGTTTTAATTTTTCTAAGTCGTCTGATGCTTTTGCTTCCGTAGAATCTACCGCTGCATTTAGTTCATCGTCTACAGATTTAGATGTATTTGCAATATCGCCATAGGCTTCTGCCAAGGCTTCTTCCTGGGCTACTTTTTCTTTCATACGCTCTAGCATAGAAACCGTACTACTGCTATCAATTTCCGCCATTTGCTTGTTCAGATTTTTGGTAGCGCTAGAAACTTTAACCCTAGCTTTTAGCGTACGCAATTCGTTTTCCCAATTGCTAATATTGCTTTTAATTCTTTGAATATTTTGTTCTAACTGGGCAATAGAATCTTCAAACTTATCGCTATCCGCTTTTGCTCTGGTAGCCTGCTGCTCTGATTCTTGTTTCTTAATCAAAGCTTGCTGAGCCAAACGATCCGCTTCTGGTGCTTCCATTTCTCCTTTTTCGGCTTTCTTTAAAATTAAAATGGCTTTGCTTTGGTAATCAACCGCTTTATCGTTGTATTCTTCATATTCATTTTTGGAACGGATTGACATGGCTTTCACCTGTGCCAGGGCTTCCAGACTTTTATCTAAGTCTTGTTTCATATCGCGGATGCCCTGCTCTGTCATTTTGATAGGGTCTTCCATTTTATCTAAAGCTGCATTTGTTTCAGCTTCTCCAATTTTAAATAGTCTTTTAAATAGGTTCATATGGAATGGTTTTAATAGTTTTTAATATTTTGAAAATTCAATAATTTTTTCGGAATATTCACTCATCAACAAACTCAAGGAGTTCAAAGAGCCTTCCAGCTCATTTAAATCCAAATTTTCGATTTGCAAAGTGTCTCTGAATATTACACGCCTACCGCTATCATCCAAGCAAAAGGCACCGTGGATTGTGTCTCTATTTTTCTGTAATAGATTTCTAAAAACCTTTTCATTTTGGTTGCTTATATTGAATATAAACTGTTCCAAAATCAAGATTGGGGGTGCTACTCCAATAATCAGGTTTTTTATTCCAAAAGTTTCTTTTTGAACAACAAGAACGCCTTCTTCTAGACTCTGGTGGGTAATGGTAAAATTTAATTCTAGTAAAAAATCTTTTGTGATTTGAAAATAGTCCTTCATTAATAAATTTAGTTTTAGTTGGTTACAATATACTACCAAAATAACTGAAACGCTTATTGGCCTGCAAATTATTTTGGCAAAAAAATATCACAATACAATTGCTTTTAAAAATTATATCTTGATAGTTTAACCTGGAAAGATTACAATCATGACAACTCAAAAAACAAGAATACTTTAATATTTATTTGTATATTAGCTAATATTGTTAGATAAATTTACAAATATTTTTTTATTAAGCAAATAAAATTAGCTAAATATGTCGCATTTTGGTAAAAATATTAGGAAAATAAGAAATATTAAAAATATGAGTCAGCAAGCATTCGCTGACCTTTTTGAGCTAAAACGTGCAACATTAGGCGCTTACGAAGAAGAACGCAGTGAACCCAAAATTGACACCTTAATCAAAATAGCTAATTATTTTAGCATAAGCATAGATGATCTGCTAACAAAAGAACTCACAGTCAACAATTTACTTAAATTCAAAGAAGACATACCTTTTGGAAGCGAAGAGAAAAACATAGAGAAAACAACCAATATCCCTTACCTAACAGATCATAGTATTAAGGACTTTATTAGTTACCATGAAGATGACACTTTTTTAAAACAGCTCCCCACGATACAACTCCCAATTTCAACAAAGAAAAAACTTCTAGGATTCGTGGTACAAAATTTGGAAATGACCAACTACAATCAAGGATTATACCCTAAAGACATTGTTATTGGTGAGTTAGTCCACAAAAGCAACTACAAATCAATACCCGACAACAGTATTGTTTTAGCATTAACAGACCATAAATTGTTACTACGACGATTACAACATTCAGACAATCGTCTAATTTTTAAAGCAGACCACAATAATATAGAAGATATAACCTACGAAATTTCTGATTTAAAGGAAATCTATAAAATCAATTACCATTTCCACCAACTAACTTCAGAAAACCATCAACAAATAAGCACTTTAAATATAAAGACTAAATTAAATTTCCTAGAACAGGAACTCTTAAGGATCAAAGATCAAATGCCGTAGAATTCCCACGTGCTAATTTAGAGCTAATCCTTCCCATAGTTCTTATGCATTTGTAAAATTATAATTCAAAAATCAATTCAATTGGACTTTACACTGTCAAACTAAAAACCTTCTTCTAGACATAGATAAAGATAATAATATAGAAATCTGACTCACAATTGAACCAAAGAATTGGCTTTAAAACCAAACACATCACCATGTACTTCATTGTTTCTGATTTTCCTTGCGGAAAACTACTCATTACAATATAATATACATTCACCAATAATTTACATACCCCCATAGACTCTTAAAATTCCCCTAAACACTTAGTATTCTCTGAAAACTTCCGCATCTTTGCCACAAATAAGGCATTGTGAATTTTAAAGACAAAGAACTCATTATCTTCGACTTTGATGGCACGCTCATCAATAGCATTCCAGATCTTACCTTGGCAATCAATAAAATGTTATCACACTACAATTTATTGCCATTAACCATAAAACAGGTAACGCCTTTTGTAGGCAATGGCGCCAAACCCTTAGTACGTAGATCTCTGGAACTTTCCATGCAAAACAACAGTATTTCGGAGGCGCTTATGGAGGAAGCTTTTGATATTTATTTTTCAGCTTATAAGCAAGACACTTGTGTCGATACCTTTATGTATCCAGGAGTCCTAGACACCTTAAACTATCTAGATAAAAATGGTTACCATATGGTAATCTGCACCAATAAACCGTTGGATTTTATCGAACCTATTTTGGATAAATTAAAAATCAAACAGTTCTTCAAATATTGGATTGGAGAAAATTCATTGCCTCTTAAAAAACCCAATGCGGCTCCCCTACTTCATTTGGTCGACACCATGAATACAACTATAGAAAAGTCTATTATGGTGGGTGACTCCAAAAACGATATTCTTGCGGCGCAAAATGCCAAGATGGAAAATATCGGTCTGAGCTATGGGTACAACTACAACGAAAATATTGCAGATTACAACCCTACCCTTGTAGTGGATCAATTCTCTGAGCTCCAAAAACTGTTTTAGCATGAGCAAAATTTACAATGTTGGTATTATTGGAGGAGGCATTTCTGGAGTGGTTACTGCGTTGGAATTGGCAAATTATGGCGTAGATAGCATTTTGTTTGAACAGCAGAGCAGTGTGGTTAACGGCCCTCCGTTTTGCCATTTGCATGCGGGTGGAAATCTGTATCCGGAGATTTCCGACGAGCAGTGCAAGATACTCATGAAACAGTCGATAGAGATGGCACGTTTGTTTCCACAATCCATTGACGAAAGACCAACATTTATAAGCATTCCTAAGTCAGAAAAACAAGATATTGGCAACATTTTGGAACGCCTTGATATGTTGGTGACCTATTACCAAACATTAATAAAAGAAGACCCCGAAAATGAAATCCTAGGAGCTCCAAAAGACTACTACAAACTTTATAATGAAGAAGATTTAACGGCATTATTCAAGGAACCAACCATAGAACGTCCAAGTTCTCCTGACGAATGGATGTGCAATGCCATTAAATTAATTGATTACAAAAAATTAAAAACACCTGTAATCCTGGTTCAGGAATATGGCTGGAACCTTTTCAGGTTGGCAGCTCAAGCGCAATTAGCCTTGAAAAAATCTGAGCAATGTAGCCTAAAAACAAATACCTCTGTTACCAAAATTAAAGATCTCCGAAATCATAAGTTGGACTATAATTGGGAGATTTATACGCACGACGCAGTTTACAAAGTCAAATATTTAGTCAATTCAAGCGGTTTTAATACTGGAAAATTTGATGAATCATTACGAATTAACACGAAACGTCTTATTGAATTTAAAGCTGCTTATGTTTCAAAATGGCAGCCCATCTCTGGTTTAATTCCTGAACTCATTTTTCATGGAGAACGCGGCACTCCAAATGGGATGGCCCAACTTACTCCCTATTGTGATGATTATTATCAAATTCACGGGATGACCAAGGACATTACACTGTTCGAAAATGGATTGGTACAGTCAAAAGATAATGGAGCGCAGCCTGAATTTAATGATGACATTAAGGAAAAATTAAAGAACGGTTGGGAAGACAATGAAATTAAAAACAGAACAAAAAAAGCAATTGATTTTGTTGCCAAATTTGTACCTTCTTTTGAATCTGCCACTCTTGGTGGACCGCCTTTGTACGGAGCTCAGCAAATTTCTGGGGACGATCCAAGTTTAAGGGTTGGTGAGGTTAGTTTCCCCAGTAAATCCTATGCGCGAAGCGAAATCATCAAAGCCTCTTCTGCCCTAACGGTTGCTAATCAAATCATCCATAAAATTCAAGAGGAAGAAATAATTCCTCCCATCCAAACCAAACTAGAGCAAAACGCCTTATTGGATAGTATCTCTATAGATGAAATTAATGACTTCGCTAGCGAATTGGTCATTCAACGTGGATACCCGGAAGCCCTATCCAGATTGCTTATTGAAAAAAAATAGCCGCAGTACACTCACTATTCACGGCTTACCCATAATTACACAGAGTGTCATAATACCTTTTGTCTTCATTCTTAATTTAAGATAAAAAAGTTCAGTATTTTCACACAAAATAAGAACGATTGGATGAACCTAATCGGTCTTTAATCAACCTGAAAAACCAAACTTGATGATTAAGACAAAATTGAACACTATAATCAAATTACTTTCAGTAGGCTTTCTTGCTATTTCTTTTTCAAATTGTACGGCGGATAAGCCTTCCGAAATAACAACTCCCGAAAAACATCTTAAACTTTGGTACGATAAGCCCGCAAAACTTTGGGAGGAGGCTTTACCTATTGGGAACGGAAGAATTGGCGCCATGGTTTATGGCAAAACCAACCAAGAGGTCATTCAGTTTAATGAAGAAACTGTTTGGGCCGGGGGGCCTGGAAACAATATACTCCCAGAGATTAAGGAACACTTACCCAAAATTCGTCAGCTCATTTTTGAAGGCAAATATAAGGAAGCTCAAGATTTGGCAAATACCTATTTGCCACGTCGAGCAAGTAAGGGAACCAACTATGGTATGTGCTATCAGCCAGTGGGCAATTTGCAAATAACCTTACCTGACAGCACAAATATTACCGATTATTACAGAGATTTAGACATCTCAAATGCCGTGTCTACCGTAAAATACACCGCCAACGGTATCAACTATCAAAGAAAGGTCATCGCATCCCTTGAAGATGATATTATTGCAGTTGAAATATCTTCCAACACCCCTTCTAGCATTTCTTGTATCCTTTCGGTTAATAGCCCTCATGAAAATCAGAATTTAGAAGTGAACAGCAATGCCTTATGCTTGCGAGGCATCAGTAGTGATTACGAAAACAAAAAAGGGAGTGTAAAATTCACATCCATAGTTAAGCCAAAGCTTTTTGGAGGAAAGCTCACTTCAACGGACAGTTCATTGGTTATTTCCAATGCCGACAAACTAATAATTTACTTATCGGTAGCTACCAATTTCAAGTCCTACAATGACCTCACAGAGGATGCCGATTTAAAAGCTTCCAAATTATTAGAAACAGCCTATAAAAAAGAATTTGTTGAGTTACAAAAAGCGCATACAACCGCGTACAAAAACTATTTTGACCGGGTTGAAATTGATCTTGGGACAACAGATTCCATCAACAATCCAACAGATGTACGTTTAGAGCAGTTTAACACTTCTAATGATCCTCAATTAGTTGCATTGTACTATCAATTTGGACGCTATCTTTTAATTTCAAGTTCACAACCAGGAACCCAGGCTGCCAACCTTCAAGGACTTTGGAACAACAAAATAAAACCGCCATGGGATAGCAAATACACTGTCAACATCAATACAGAGATGAACTATTGGCCTGCCGAACCAACCAACCTTTCGGAAATGCACAGCCCATTGTTCGACCTTATTGGGGATATTTCAAAAACTGGCGTAGAATCAGCCTCAAAAATTTACGGCGCTAGAGGTTGGAACATCCACCATAATACCGACATATGGCGAATATCTGGAGTTGTAGATGGGGGTTATTACGGCTTATGGCCAATGGGAGGTGCTTGGTTGAGTCAACATCTTTGGTACCATTACCTGTTTACAGGAGATAAAGATTTTTTGAAAGAGAATTACCAAATTTTAAAAGGGATCTCATTATTCTATAAAGATATCTTGGTTGAAGAACCCAAAAATAAATGGTTGGTGGTTTGTCCATCTATGTCTCCGGAAAATTCCCACCATGAAAAAACTACCATTGCAGGTGGGACCACTATGGACAATCAGCTGGTTAATGATGTCTTCAACAATGTTATTGAGGCTTCCAAAAACCTAGGGATTGACAAAACATATGCCGACAGTTTAAGTTCAATACTACCCAAATTAGCTCCTATGCAAGTGGGTAATTGGGGGCAACTTCAAGAATGGATGGAGGATTGGGACCAGGAAGGCGATAAACACCGCCATGTATCTCATTTATATGGTCTATTTCCATCCAACCAAATATCACCTTTTAGAACGCCTAATTTGTTTACTGCAGCCAAAACCTCATTACTAGCGCGCGGCGATAAATCTACAGGATGGTCCATGGGCTGGAAAGTCAACCTTTGGGCGCGATTATTGGACGGAAATCATGCGTTGAAATTAATCAAGGACCAACTAAAACCATCCATACAAGATGATGGAAGTCACGAAGGAGGCACTTATCCCAACTTATTTGATGCCCACCCACCTTTTCAAATTGATGGCAATTTTGGCTGCACCTCAGGGATTACCGAAATGTTATTGCAGAGTCACGATGGAGCTATCCATCTACTTCCGGCTTTACCTGACACATGGAAAGAAGGCTCCATTAAGGGCCTAAAAACATATGGAGGGTTTACTGTGGATATAAATTGGAAAAATGGAACACTAGCCAATGCAACGATAAAATCCACATTGGGCGGTAATTGCCGTATTCGTTCCTATGTTCCTTTAAAAGGTGAAAATATTACAGAAGCGAATGGAGATAACCCTAATCCATATTTTAGGGTTAGACCAACCCTAAGCCCTTTAATACATTCAACCAAAGGCATGGAAACTTCTGAAGTGAAAGTCTATGAATATGATATTATTACAAATCCTGAAGAGATTATTAATCTCAGTTTAGAATGATGAACTATTCATAACACGAAGGTCTTTAAAACCCTGTTATTTTTTCCCAAGCTTGGTAGGAATGACAAAAAACGGAATGTTCAAATGAAAACCTATTTGGTTAATGGTTGATTTAAAAAATAGGTTTTCAAAAAACGAGTGCTTGTTATTTAGCATCACCAATAAATTTACTCTAACCTTTAGTTGAAAATTTGTGATGGCTTCTTGCACCGTTTCATTTTGTACACTGTGGAATACATATGCCGAATGCTTAAAATAGCGTTCCAATTTCTGTTTATTCTGTTCCTGAAACTCCGACAAGCCATTTCCCTTTACCACGTGCAAAATATTGACCCTCGCAACATTCTTTCCTATTAAGTCCAAAAGGGGTTGTATGTGCTCAGCCTGATAGTCAATTCCATAATCTGTTGGGAATAAGATTTCATGAGGAGATTCATAAGTAAAAGTCTCAGGCACGGCAATGATTGGACATTTCACTTTTTTAAATACAAACACCGTATTGGATCCAAAAAGCACTTCCCTAGCACCTGTAGCGCCTTTTGTCCCCATCACTACATAGTCTATAGATTTATCCTTTACCTCTTCATTGACCTGCTCTACCAAGGTGTTAAAAATAGAAATGGTTTCTATGGAATGTTTAGGGTTGTTGAATTCCGTTTGCATCCTTTCCTTCAAACTTTCCAAATGCTTCAGGGAATTTTCTTTAAAAGAATCCAATACCCCATCGGGTTCGGGGACTACCAAAAGGTATTCTACTTGATATACCGCAGGCGCATAGGTATTTAACAAGAAAAAAGTACATTCCTCATTTTTGAACAATTGCAGTGCATATTTTATGGCATTCCAAGAGTTTTCGGAAAAATCTGTTGGTAAAAGTATTTTTTTCATGACTACATAATTTTAGAACTTTTTAAAAGACCGTAGATATACTCTCAACTGTTCCTTAGCTCCTCCCTTAAATAGTGACTATGCCATAAGCTGTATTCAGCAAAAAAAGGCCGACCAAGAACAAAAGGATATAAAAAACCTGTACCAGTTTTATATTTAAAAACTCCAGCCAATCTACCGTAGGCTTAGGAAAAATGAATAAAGCCAATCCAATGAACAAAGAGGCCCAACCAATTAGGGTAATGATGAGTTTCTCGTTCATTTCCCAAATGTTGTGAAACAGAATATTGAGCAATCCCACCAATATGGCAATAAAAGCGGTGAGGATAAGAAATTTTTCATTCCTTAAATCCTTAAATATTTGCCGTATACGTTTTGGGTTAAAACTTAATACAAAGAAGAAAATGATGAGATACCATCCCCAAAATTTAGTTAAAAAAACTGAAGTGTCCATTGTATGTTAGTTTTTGTGTTAGCACCCCAAAAACCTGTTTTATCATGATAACACATTATCCTCACTAAGCTATAAATAAACTAGTTAACATAAAATGATATTTATCAATGTAAGGGAATTTATCTCCCAGTTTTCAATGCACAACATCCTAATAATCTGAGAAATATCATAGTAAAATTTGTTGTACAAACGTATCTTTATTCCTATCGTCCGTAATAAGGACATTTGCAATGCAACGTATTTCTTTTTAAATTAATCATACCTAGCAGCAAAAGGTTTAAACACAACATGTTTACTTTTAAAAACTTTAATATCGCCGATTGGTTTTCTTTCTACCGAATCATCAGTTCCCCATTGCTTTTAGCGCTGATCTGGTTAGATTTAAGATTGGTGTTTTCTTGGTTATTGCTTGTAAGCTACCTCACAGATGCCATTGACGGTCAATTGGCTCGAAAATTGAAAATAACCAGTCCAAGGGGTTCCCAGTTGGACTCAATTGGCGACCAACTTACCCTAATTGTTGGTTTATTGGGGCTACTGTATTTTGAAACTGATTTTATCAAAACCAACCTTACCCTAATTCTAATTGCATTTCTCCCCTTTATTCTCCAAATGTTCATAGCCTATTACAAATATGGCAAAGCCACAGCATTTCATACCTATTTGGCAAAACTGTCTGCAGTGGTACAGAGTGTATTCATTCTCTGGTCCTTATTTTTTAGTCCAGTGTATGCGCTTTTTTACATCATGTTGATTATTGGCATCTTGGAAACTATAGAAGAAATCACCCTTATTTTTATGTACGACAATTGGGCCTCGGATGTTAAAGGAATTTATTGGGCCTTACGGGACAAACGGCGTTTAGAAAACAAACAATAGAAGGGTCATGAAAAGTTATTCATTGTTTTCAATATTACTTTTATGCCTCGCTTTATTGCTTGTTGATGCTTTGGCCTTTTACTGGCTACAATCCATTACCAGTCTTTTTAATTCTTCCATTTTAAAAATTACAGTAAATGTTTTGTTCTGGTGTTTTTCTATTGGTTTGGTAGTGGGCATCATTATCTTAAAAGTCATTTTGGACGATATCAATCCCAGAAGAAAGCACCTACTCATTTCTTCTTTGTACGGACTCACCGTGTCCTCCTTTATTCCCAAAATAGTCTTTGTAATTATTATCTCAATTCTCTTTTATGCCAATCAAGCTTTTTCTGAAACCGAATCGGCAGTCATTATTCCAATTGTAGGACTTTTAGCTGGCTTGCTTCCTTTTGCCGTGATTCTCTACGGAATTTTCAAAGCGGTTTATCGCTTTAAAATCATTCACCATAAATTACATTTCAAGAAGCTTCCTGAAGCTTTTCATGGATTAAAAATTGTCCAAATTTCTGATCTGCACATTGGCAGTTTCAACTATAAATATGATATCCTAGAAAAAGCGGTCAAACTCATCAACGACCTTCATCCCGATGTGATTGTTTTTACGGGTGACCTTGTCAATAACTATGCTTGGGAACTGATTGGATGGGATAAAGTGCTAAATAAACTAAAGGCTACCAAGGGTAAATATGCTGTGCTGGGCAATCACGACTATGGCGATTATTCCAAATGGGACAATGACAAGGACAAAGAAGAAAATTTTGAGGGTATACTGAATTTTTTCAAAAAAATTGACTTCACATTACTTATGGATGAGTCTGAAAATCTAGAAACCAACAACCAAAGTATTGCCATAATTGGCGTGCAAAATTGGGGCACGCCTCCTTTTAAACAATATGGCGATTTACAAAAGGCAATGAAAAACACAGAGCACATTCCTTTTAAGATTCTACTCTCGCACAATCCCACCCATTGGAGTGAAGAGGTTTTGGATAATACGGATATTGCTTTAACCCTGTCGGGTCACACCCATGGTATGCAATTCGGGGTCAATTACAAAAACAAAACTTGGAGTCCCATAAAATACAAGTACAAACATTGGGAAGGCCTGTACATGCACCATGAGCAATTTTTATACGTCAACAAAGGTTTAGGCTGGCTAGGATTCCCAGGAAGATTAGGCATGCGCCCCGAAATTACTTGGTTTGAATTATATAGCAAATAACATTAAGTGATACATTTTAAGAAAAATAATTTTGTTACCGCCTTACTTAATCGTAATATTGCAATGAAACAATTAAAGAGCTTATGGGCATCACCAAAACCGAAATATTTACCGATTACCAAAACCAAATAGCCCTATTGGCAAAAGCGTTTGGTCACCCTGCAAGAGTGGCAATTCTAGAACATTTGTTCAAAATTGATGCTTGTGCCTGTGGTGATTTGGTTGAAGAAATTGGCTTGGCGCAACCAACCATTTCACAACATTTAAAAGAACTCAAACAACTTGGCTTGATTAAGGGAAATATTGAAGGCACCAGTGTGTGCTATTGCATTCACAAAGAAAATTGGACGGAGATGAAAACCCTTCTCTCTGAATTCCTCAACAAGGACATACCAAAAACGGATTGTTGCTAAAATTCAAACATGTTTAATTGCAGCTTTGCTAAAAACCTATAGATATGAAACTATCAGAAGTAAAAAAACATTTGGAACAGTTGGAAACTCTAGCGTTCCAATTACCAAACGGAACCTTGGTTCCTGAACATTTCCACGTAACGGAAATAGGCAAAATCACGAAGCATTTTATCGATTGTGGTGGAACTGTGAGACAGGAAGAAGTCATCAACTTCCAGCTTTGGAATGCCAACGATTACAATCACCGTTTGCATCCAGAAAAACTCGTGCACATTATAGAACTTTCAGAAAAGACCCTTGGCCTTAATGATGCCGAAATTGAAGTGGAATACCAAGGAGAGACCATTCAAAAATTTGGGTTGGATTTTGACGGCACTAACTTCCAACTTACCACAAAACAAACAGATTGTTTGGCAAAAGACAACTGTGGCATCCCTGCCCAAAAACCAAAAGTAAAACTATCAGACCTTCAAAACGCTTGTTGCACACCCAATAGCGGTTGTTGTTAAAGACCATTCAAAATATGTCATTATTTAAAAGTATAGAGGAGTTCATCTCCACCCTAAATGTGAATTCAATTTCGGAAGAACGCAAAGAAATCCTTCAGCCTCTTGTGGATTATATTCAACAAAAAGTAGCACAGAAAAACGATATCCGTATCAATTTTATTTGCACCCACAATTCAAGAAGAAGTCACTTATCGCAAGTTTGGGCACAAACCATGGCCTGCCATTTTGGGATCAAACAAGTGTTTTGTTATTCGGGAGGTACAGAAGCCACGGCCTTATTTCCTATGGCTGCGCAAACCCTTCAGAACACAGGATTTGAAATTGCCAGATTATCCGAAGGCACCAATCCCGTTTACAGTATAAAATATGCTAAAAACGCCCACCCAATCATTGGTTTTTCAAAAAAAATGGATGATGAATTCAATCCAAAATCTGAATTTGCAGCCATTATGACCTGTGATTCCGCCAACGAAGCCTGCCCTATTGTTCCTGGTGCAGAACAACGCATTCCAATTATGTTTAAAGACCCAAAAGCCTTCGACAACACACCTCAGCAAGCTGAAAAATACAGCGAACGCAGCACACAAATCGCTACTGAACTCTTTTATGTATTCTCAAAAATCCAAACTAACTAATGGCTACAAAAAAATTAAGTTTTCTAGACCGTAATCTTACGCTATGGATTTTCGTTGCCATGGCAATTGGTATTGGTTTGGGATATTTTATCCCTTCCTTTCCAGATTACATCAACTCATTTAACCAAGGCACTACCAACATTCCCATTGCCATCGGGTTGATTTTAATGATGTATCCTCCTTTGGCAAAAGTGAACTACGCCTTGTTGCCACAAGTGTTCAAAAACAAGAAAATCCTATCCATTTCATTGGTGCTCAACTGGATTGTAGGCCCAATATTAATGTTCGTTTTGGCCATTATTTTCCTTAGGGATTATCCAGAATATATGGTGGGATTGATCCTCATTGGTTTGGCGCGTTGTATTGCCATGGTGTTGGTTTGGAACGACCTTGCCGAAGGTAGTAGCGAATATGGTGCAGGATTGGTAGCGCTCAACAGCATTTTCCAAGTCTTTGCCTATAGCTTTTACGCTTGGATTTTTATCACCATACTTCCTCCCTATTTTGGATTTGAAGGCGCTATAGTAGATATTTCCATTGGAACCATTGCCGAAAGTGTGGCTATTTACCTTGGAATTCCTTTCCTAATGGGGATTTTAAGCCGATTGATTTTAGTCAAACTGAAAGATGAAGCATGGTATATGAATACTTTTATACCTAAAATCTCTCCAATGACACTTATTGCCTTATTGTTTACCATTGTGATCATGTTCTCCCTAAAAGGGGAATTGATAGTTGAAATACCAATGGATGTGCTCATTATTGCCATTCCGTTATTGATCTATTTCGGATTAATGTTCATCATTGGATTTTTCGTTACCAAATCCATGGGTGCCGAATATGACAAAACTGCCTCAGTAGCCTTTACCGCAGCGGGAAACAATTTTGAATTGGCCATAGCCGTTGCCATTGCCGTATTTGGATTGAATTCTGGGCAGGCCTTTGCAGGCGTTATTGGTCCCCTGGTTGAAGTACCAGCTCTGATTTTATTGGTAAAAGTTGCCTTTTGGTTGAAAGACAAATACTATATAAAGGCCAAAGCCTAGTATATTTTCAGAAACCTATTGAAAGAAAAAATGCCCTTATTCAGGGCATTTTTTCTTTTCAACTAAACTTGCTTCCACTATTCCATAGGAGTTACCGTTACTTGAATAAAATCGGCAATTTCTGGATAGGTAAATCCGTCGTCCACCATTCTCACAACACCATGTTCATCTTCTCCAGTATTCGGAGCCGATTGTCTAGGTGCCTGGTTAGGTCCAATCCCTGGTTCTTCATTTACTTCTGTTCCCGCATCCCAAAGCGACAAATACATGCTCACATCTCCACTAATGGGCATTTTGTTATCATCAAACAAAGCGATTCCCATAGCCTCTGGTGCAATAAAAATATCGTTGGACTGGGCATACATCGTTACAAAGTTCAAATAATCATTGTGTTTGGCCGTTACATAAAATTCATAAGAATTTCCTGGTGTAATAGGACTCGGCATATCAGCTCCCATAGGGGTATTAAACACCCCAAAAGATCGTAAATCCGGGTTGGCCGCATTGCTTAAACTTTCATGTAACATACTTGGGTTACCATCCTCGGCAATACCCTCTACACCTTCCCCATAATCAGCTTCCCAAGCCATGAATAAAGGCATGGTGTTTTTCTTTTGAACCACAAACACCCCAGGAGAAAGCACCGTTGGGTAGGTTGTTTCGGCGCCAATGTTCGCAATGGTTACCTTAAAAGTGGTAAACGCATTGTTTTCATTAGCCTTTCTAGCGGCTTCTTCAGAAGTCCCTGCCTCACTGGCCATGGCTTCTGTTTCATTTGTACAGGCCGTAAACATTAAGGCCATAAACGCGATCATACATAATACTGTTCTCATAATAATTGATTTTAATTGTTGACTACACAAACCTACTCGCCAAGTATCACAATCCTATAACAAGGTTGTAAAGGATGTGTCACATTTTTATACAGTGCTTCTTTAAATTCACCTTTATCCACCAAGCACTTCTGGTTGTTTCACCTTTTTTAGAATGTGATACAATTGTGATACTTTTTCGAAAATTCTTCGCTAACTTGCTTGAAAAGAATCCATTTCATGACCAATATATTAGTGATCGAAGACGACAGGCACATTGCCGAATTGATAGCTATCAACCTAGAGGACGATCAAACCAAAGTACGTTGTTGTTACCATGGCAGTGAAGGTTATATTGAAGCTACGCAAACCGATTACGATTTGATTATTCTGGATTTAATGCTGCCTGGAAAAAAAGGCATGGACATTTGTAGGGATTTAAGGGCGAGTAAAATTCACACACCAATCATGATGTTGACCAGCAAAAGTGATGAAATTGACAAAATTTTAGGTTTGGAAACTGGCGCAGACGATTATATTACCAAACCGTTTAGTGTGAGGGAAGTTCAAGCCCGCGTGAAAGCAATTTTAAGACGTTCCACATTTGATAATCACGAGAATGAAGGCCAAAAATTGCCCGATATCAAGATTAAAAACCTATTGATCAACCAGGAACTACGAAAAGTAGAATTCAACAACGAACGCTTGAGTCTTACCCCAAAGGAATATGAACTGCTCTCACTTTTGGCCAATCACCCAGGTAAAACCTTTAGCCGTGCCCAACTGTTGCACCGTATTTGGGGGTATGAATTTGAAGGCTATGAGCACACCGTCAACTCACACATTAACAGGTTAAGAGCAAAATTGGAAAAGGATCCCAGTCAACCAGAATTTATCCTGACCACTTGGGGCGTTGGGTACAGATTTCCTGAAGATTAAAAATCATGAAAACAAGCAACACCTTATTTTACAAAATTGCGGCAGTTTTAACCCTCCTTTTTTTGGGCTTGGCCTTTTTGATAAGTAATTCCTCTGTAAAGCTTTCGGAAGATTATCATGATGAAATCACCCAAGGACTCAATAAGGATGTGTCCAAATACATTGTAGAAGAAGTGCAAGGCCTATTTGATGGTGACTCGGTAGTAGAATCAAAAATGGGAGATTTAATGCACCACGTAATGGCTACCAATCCTGCCACGGAGGTCTATCTTTTAGACCTAAAAGGTAACATCCTCAAACATGTAGCCATGAACAAGGAGGTGAAAGCAACTTCAATAGATTTAGATCCCGTAAGGGAATTTATTTCCAAAGACGGTCAAATCTATATTAAAGGTGATGACCCTAAAACCATCGGTGGCAAAAAGATATTTTCTGCTGCTCCCTATACTCACCAAGGACAAACCGTTGGTTACATTTACACTATTGTTGGAGGTAACGATTATGACGCGCTCATCAAAGAACACGAAGCTAGTTACATCCGTAAACTCAGTGTCCGAAATATGTTGTATGCTCTTTTAGCTGCCTTGGTCATTTCTTTATTGACCATTTATTTGCTTACGCGGAATTTCAACAAGATCACCTCAACGTTTCGGGAATTTAAGGCCGGAAATCACGATGCGCGGGTTAAAGGCGTTAAACAAGGTGAAATGGGGCTTTTGGCCAATACCTTTAACGATATGGCCGATACCATCGCCTCCAATATTGAAGAACTTCAAAGCGTAGACAATCTTAGAAAAGAATTGATTGCCAATATTTCCCACGACCTTAGAACACCCATTGCGTCCATTAGAGGCTTTGTGGAAACCCTAATGATTAAAGGTGATGAACTGACTGAAGCACAAAAAGAGCGCTATATGGAAATTGTGCTCAAAAATTCTGACAAGCTCAAAAAATTGGTCGATGATTTATTTGAACTGAGCAAATTGGAAGCAGAACAACGAACGCTAGATTATGAACCCGTACAAATGGCAGAAATCATCCAAGATATTGCCGACAAATACCGCATCATTGCCCAGAAAAAGGGCGTTAGTATCAATACGGTTTATTCAAAAGATTTGCCTTTGGTGTATGCCGATATCGCCTTAATTGACAGAGCGCTTCAAAATATTATCGACAATGCTATCAACCATTGCGAACAAGGTGATGTGGTGACTTTGGAATTGTCTAGAAATGAAGACGAGCTCAAAGTAAGCATTTCCGATACTGGAAGTGGTATTTCTAATGAAGAATTGCCTCATATTTTTGAACGTTACAGAAAAGGGAAATTTCTAACTGATTCCAAAAAAGGAAGCGGACTTGGCCTTGCCATTGTAAAGCGCATTATGGATTTACATCAAGTGTCCATACACGTTAAAAGCGTACTTAATCAAGGTACAGAGTTTTTCTTTAGCCTTCCCATAAAAAGGCTATCAACGGTGTAAATCAAATTTCAAAAGCAGTCTTCCATTCACAGAAATACCACCTTTACTGAGTTGATAACCCTTCTAAAAATCCAGTAATATCAAGGGAATTGGTTATCTTTACCTTTTATTAAGGTCACTTAGACCTTAACCCTTAAAAATTTTAGAAGACACCATTCCATATGACATCTAAATTATATCTAATCGCCTTTTTAGGCTTAGCCATAAGCTTCACTTCCTGTGAAAAACAAACTGCAGAACCACAGACCTCCAACATGAAATTATGGTACAAGGACCCCGCCAAGGCTTCGGTAACCGACGATCCAAATGGATGGAACGACGATGCTGAATGGCTTAAAGGTCTGCCTATGGGAAATGGTGCTTTTGGAGCTGTTGTGTTTGGCGATGTACACAAGGAACGTATTCAGTTGAACGAAGAAAGTATGTGGTCTGGAAGTGAAAACGACAATAATAATCCAGACGCTTTTCCGGCCCTTGGAAAAATCCGAGAGCTTTTATACGAAGGCAAATACAAAGAGGCCACAGAACTCACCAACGCCACCCAAATCTGTAAAGGCGTGGGATCTGGGTATGGTAGCGGGGCCAATGTTCCTTTTGGCTGCTTCCAAACCTTGGGTGATTTATGGATTGATTTTGAAAACAAACAACCTTACGAAAATTACCATAGAGAATTGGATCTTGAAGATGCGGTTTCCAGAATTCAATATACCCAAGATGATGTCAACTACAAACGAGAAGTTTTTGTGAGTCATCCAGACCAATTGATGGTCATCAAATTAACAGCAGACCAACCAGGAAAACTGTCCTTCAGTACTAGTATGAGTAGACCTGAACACTCTCAAATCCACACTGAAAATGATCAATTGATCATGGAAGGTACTATGACGGACGGTAAAGAAGGTGAAGGACTGAACTATATGGTACGCCTTTCTGCAGTCAATAAAAGTGGAGACCTTAGTTTTACAGATAACGAACTTGTGGTTAAAAATGCTGATGAAGTTATCTTATTGCTAACCGCTTCTACGGACTATGTGTTGGACTATCCAAAATACAAAGGACGCCCTTATAAAGACCTTACCCAAACACACCTTCAAAAAGGAAAGCAAACGTCTTATGAAAATCTTTTAAAAAGGCATATAACAGATTACCAACAATACTACAAAAGAGTCGATTTAAGTTTGACTTCCAACCTAAGGGATACCATTCCAACAGATGTAAGGCTTCAAAACTTTAAAACCTCAACAACCGATTTGCATTTAGTAGAATTGTTGTTTCAATATGGGCGCTACCTATTGATTTCGTCCTCTAGACCAGGAACCCTTCCAGCCAATTTACAAGGCATTTGGGCCAACAAAGTTCAAACCCCTTGGAATGGCGATTACCATACGGATGTAAATGTGCAAATGAACTATTGGCCAGCCGAAACCACCAATCTGGGTGAAATGCACTTACCTCTTTTCGACTTAACAAAAACACTGCAAACTCCGGGGTCAGAAACTGCCAAAATTCATTATAATTCTGATGGTTGGGTGGTGCACCCCATCACCAATGTTTGGGGCTACACTTCTCCTGGAGAAGGTGCCAGTTGGGGGATGCACGTTACAGGCGGTGCTTGGCTGACCTCCCATATTATGGAACATTATTACTTCACTTTGGACAAAGCTTTTTTGGAAGACACCTACCCTATTTTAAAGGCTTCTACCCAATTTTATATGGATTGGTTGGTTGAAGACAAACTTACAGGCGACTTGGTATCTGGTCCATCGGTATCACCAGAGAACACCTTTATTGCTCCAGATGGCAGCAAGTGTCAGATTTCTATGGGACCGTCTCACGACCAGCAGGTGATTTGGCAACTCTTTAAAAACTTCATAGACGCTTCCAATGCCTTGAAAATAGACAATGAATTTGTACAGCAGGTAACAGCTGCCCAAGAGCGTTTGGCAAAACCTAAAATAGGGGCAGATGGCCGATTGATGGAATGGAATGAAGCTTTTGAGGAAGTAGAGCAAGGGCACCGCCATATCTCCCACTTATTTGGTTTGCACCCAGGCTATCAAATAGATGTTGATGAAACCCCTGAATTGGCTGCAGCAGCCAAGAAATCTATGGATTTTAGAATTGCCAATGGTGGTGGCCATACCGGTTGGAGTGCCGCTTGGCTGATTAATCAATATGCCAGATTGGGGGAAGCTGAAAATGCCCTTCACGGATTGGAAATGGTATTGCAAAAAAGCACCAATCCTAACCTATTCACTTCGCATCCACCATTTCAAATAGATGCCAATTTTGGAACCACAGCTGGTATTGCTGAAATGTTGTTGCAAAGTCAATCTGGAAGCATTCGTTTGTTACCTGCCCTACCAAAATCTTGGGCCAATGGAAGCTACAAAGGACTTTGTGCCCGTGGTGGCTTTGTAGTAGATGTCACTTGGGCAGCAGGTATTCCCGTTGATATAAAAGTATTTTCTAAAGAAGGAGGTGAATGTACCTTGGAATTTAAAGGACAAAAAATCACTTTAGACACCGAAAAGGGAAAGGCATACTTCCCTCTAAAAGAACAGAACCCTTTTGGTGCTATTTCTAAGGAATAGCACCTCAACGGTTTTATTATTTCCAAATTCTTAAAAGGTTTATTCTACAGCGTCAAGATACACCCAATGCCCTTGTTCCTTGCAGAATCTAGAGTTTTCATGGATGACTTGTATGTTGCCATCTTCCATAAAAAAGGCTTTAAATTCTACAGTTCCGGTATCATCTGAAGCGGTTCCTTTAGTAGTGTTCAGTACTTCCAACTTTATCCAATCTACTGACTTTGCCCATAGCTGAATTTCTTTCTTTTCCCGTTTTGAGGGACGCTTACTGCTATGATGGCTTTTCTGCAAATAATCGATGTCAGCCAGAACAAAGGCACTGAATCTAGAACGCATTAAAGCTTCTGCAGTAGTCACCGACAGAATGTTATCATGCGCCTTTTGGCAGCATTCACTGTATAATTTGGAAGGGTTGCACGGACATTGCATATCAATGATTAATTAACGAGTTCTTTTTTATCTTTAATTCTAAAGCAATGTTCTTCCCCCAAATACAGAGGGTTTCCATGCTTTTCAGACCAAAATCCATCCAAAACATCGGCAGAAATACAACGGTAAACCGCAACGCCTTTATAGGTATTTCCGTCTTCACCTTTGTACTTAAAGTTAAGCACCAAGATTTGATCCTTGAAAAACCCAGTACCCGTTTGCACCTGTTCTCCATTAATCAACCAATTGGCCACTATTCTATTGTTGGCATCCAATTCCAAAGTCAAAACGCCTTTATAGGAATGTTCGGTATCATCCTGATTCTTTCCCAATAGGCTAAAATTGCCCACAATATCCTCAACCGTCATCAAAATGTATTCTGTTTTATGTTTAGAGACTAATCTTCCCACCCGCAAAGTGTTCTTTTTAACTCCTTAGCTTCTGCCAAGGATACCTTGTAAATATCCGTAGAGCAGTTGGACAGGCCTCGACAAGATTTATTGTAATGATATTTTTTACTGTAATTGCCTTTGCAAATATACACATTAGTCTCTGCAATGGTGAAGGAACTCAACAGGCATACCGCAACACCTAAAAGAGCTGTGTGCTTTAATAATTTCATGGTTGGTTTGAGGTTTTAAAAGTGAAAATAGTTTTAGAATTAATCCGGAATGTTTAACAATAGGCCCGCACTAAAAAAGAGCTGCAGGCTACTTAGGTTGTTCATATAAGACATATCGAAATGAACAGGCCCCAAAAACGAGGCATACGAAAGGGTAAGACCTGTTGAAAACATAATTCCGGGATCATCAGAATTAATCCATTTGTCTTGCTCCTTAAAGGCATGCTTCATATAATCCTTAAAGCTTCCAAATCCCACATAGGCCCAATTGGCATAAGGTGTTACATAGACTTTTCTAACTGGGCTCCATTGACATCCCAAATTAAATTTGGTGAATTGCGTCACCACTAATTCGGCATGATCAATCCCTTGAAATTTGTAGGTGTCCCGCCTAGGCTTATCCAAGTTGCCTCCTAAAAAGAATTTCCCAGAATGTCCATGATCCAGAAAAGAAACGTCATCATCATCGGGTGCGTCCAAAAACATATAGCCTGCATCAGCTCCAACAATTACCGAGGTACTTGGACTTAAGGGAATGCGCCTTTCATATTCAAAACTAACTTTTGTAAAGCCATCGGTACTTCCTTGGGCATCATATTCAAATTGCTCCACATACGACACATTTACATCATGTACCAACGACCTCCCAATTCTTGTAATTATTCTTGTCCCTCGTTTTGGAAAAAAGACCTGATGGAAACTGTTATAGGAAAAGTGGGCGCTCAATTCGAAATTATTAAAACTGTAGCGTCTTATGTCGTAGGCATTGTTGTTGATTTCCGGATCTGTTTTAGGCTTGATTTTGGAATACTCATAGCTCAAATCCAACCCGATATAACTTTTAAAGGGATTCAAATTTCTATTGAATTGGGTATTGACCCTATTGTATTTATTTATCAGTTCATCCCCTCTTACACCATTTCCATAATAATGCTGATTGATACGCTCTCCAAAAATTTCTGTACGCGACCACCAGTTTTTAAGTTTCCCAAAATTGGTTTGATACTGCACCCGAAATCTTGGTTGTTCTGCAATATCCAATCCTATCAACACTCGTGAAGCGTTCCCTAAAATGTTTCGTCCCGTGTAATTGGCAATGAGCCCTACTCCATGATTGGTATCATAATGTAAGGCGCCACTAAGTTGGTGCTGACTCTTTTCTGAAACCACCAAATTTAAAATGGTAGCACCTTGCTTGTCCTCCAAATAATAATTGATTTGAAAGAAAAGTTCCGTACCCATGGCTCTATCTATCGCCTGTACAATTTCTTGGGTCGTGTAGCTTTTATTGGCCTCCAATAATGTTCTGGCCTTAACCAAATTTAAATTAGGTTCACTTATATTTTGATAAACAATCCTATCGATATGAATAGTATCCGAAACCTTTGGCAATTTATGTTCCCGCTGCGGAAATTGTTTTAAACTATCAGCCAAAGTAACCAAAGCAGATACACTGAGATCCCTTGCCACCTTTCCTTCTTCATAAATAATTCCACTTTTCTCGAAATCTTGAGTGGAATAGCTCAAATTTTGGGTATGGTCTAACAAAATATCGCATTGCGCCCTACTGTCTTCATTTTTAAGATTACTAGTAAGCATGGAGGTTTGAAACAAAATAGTAGCCATATTATTGAGTTTTTCCATAGGCTGCAAGCCTCCCCCAACA
Source organism: Mangrovimonas sp. sgz306409 (assembly GCF_059735265.1). Classification (NCBI taxonomy): domain Bacteria; kingdom Pseudomonadati; phylum Bacteroidota; class Flavobacteriia; order Flavobacteriales; family Flavobacteriaceae; genus Mangrovimonas; species Mangrovimonas sp. sgz306409. The sequence goes on along the minus strand of NZ_JCAPEU010000003.1, from coordinate 204,096 downwards.
TCACTACCTATGACTATATCTGCCCCCATTTCTTTGGCGACATCTACTGGAAAATTGTCCACAACCCCGCCATCCACCAAAAGCGTTCCCCTATAAGGCACAGGTGCAAACACACTTGGAATGGACATACTTGCCCTAACAGCTACCCCCAACTGCCCATCTTTTAGAACGACCTTTTGACCGTTCACCAAATCGGTAGCAATGGCTCGAAAGGGAATTGTCAGTTCATCAAAATTCTCAATATTGTAAACCGGGTGCATTAACAGACTAAAAAACTCCCTAAGGTTTTGATCCCTTAAAATAGAAGGTTTTATTTGAGGTTTGCCGTCAACTACATCCAAACTCAACAAATACCGTTGGAATTCACTCTTTTCTTCCACCCCAACATCTTTAAGCGAAACAGTTCCTCCCAACAAATCATTCCACTTGGCTGTTTGAGCCAATTTTGCAATACTATCTCCAGAATATCCTATGGCATAAAGACCTCCTACCACACTCCCCATACTGGTACCAACAATTAAATCTGGTACAATCCCCAAACTATCCAAAGTTTGTATTAATGGGATATGGGCAATCCCTTTAGCTCCGCCACCACTAAGTACCAAAGCCACCTTAGGTTTTTCTTGTTGAGAAGTTTCTTCTTGAGGACTTTTGTCTTGAGCCATCAAATTTGCAGGCACGACCAACAGCATAAAAAAGAAGATTCCTAAAAGGGATTTTTTATACATTTTCACTTTTGAAAACAAGATAGTTTTTAAAAAGTTACCGGCCTTCATTTGATTGTGTGTTTTCGTACAACAAGAAACAACATTTACAGATAAATTTCAGTTAAAATTAGAGATTATTTAGATTCCATTCCCCCTCCAAACCAACCACAATCAAAAAGCTGCAAATCAATCAATTACAGATTAAACTTACGAAACTAATATAAAATTCCTACCCTAAAAAACACACAAAGTAGAAAGGTGTTGTTTGTCGATTTTATTTCATAACCTACTGGTTTTAAAATACTTTTAAGTTATTCCTAATACAAGTAACAGCTTGATTAATAGCCATTGTTTCTACGATAACCAAAAGATTTTTTGAGATTGATTTTTGGTTGTTGTGGTATTGTTTGCCCCAGGTTTTCATAACCCTATTAACAACAATGTAACTATGAAATACCATTACCCAAGCGTTATCCAACTGGCTGTGCTGTTATTAATTTCAAATCTCAGCTTCCCTAAAACCAATTTATTAGATCAATACATTAGTCTTAATGATGTTTCTATCATTATAAATACAAACCTCAACCAGGACACTTCTGAAACCTCAGCTCTATTTTTGGCAGCCGATCCATCTTGCGGAGATATTGAGGTATATTTAGACGATACTGGGAATGTATCCATTCTACCGGAAGACATTAATCCTTCCAATACTGGCGCCAATTTCGTATTAGACATTGATAGTTTTACCTGTGCGGATGTAGGCTCAACAATTCCAGTAACCATTACTGACACAAATAATTCCACAACATGTACGGCAAATGTTACTGTTATTGATAATTTACCTCCCGTTTTAGCTAACCTCCCAACAGACCAACTCAATATTCCAATGGATCCTGGAGCCTGTGGAGCCTCTATCACCTTTTCAGATCCTACAGCAACAGACAATTGTGATAGCTCAGTAACGATTGTCAGAACAGATAGTACTGGACTCAACAGTGGAGATCTCTTTCCTGCAGGAAGTACAACCATAGGCTATACTGCCATTGACAGTAACGGAAATTCTGAAACTTACAGTTTTCAAGTAACGGTTGATGCCGATGGCGAAGATCCCGTTTTAGCTAATCTTCCAACAGACCAACTCAATATTCCAATGGATCTTGGAGCCTGTGGAGCCATCATCACCTTTTCAGATCCTATAGCAACAGACAATTGTGATAGCTCGGTAACGGTTGTCAGAACAGATATCACTGGACTCAACAGTGGAGATCTCTTTCCTGCAGGAAGTACAACCATAGGCTATACTGCCACTGATAGTAACGGAAATTCTGAAACTTACAGTTTTCAAGTAACGGTTGATGCCGATGACGAAGATCCCATTTTAGCTAACCTCCCAGCAGACCAACTCAACATTCCAATGGATCTTGGAGCCTGTGGAGCCACCATCACCTTTTCAGATCCTACAGTAACAGATAATTGTGATAGTTCGGTAACGGTTGTCAGAACGGATGGCACAGGACTCAACAGTGGAGATTTGTTCCCCGAAGGAGACACAACCATAAGCTATAGTGCTACTGACAGTCAAGGAAACTCTGCTATACATAGTTTTTTTGTAAGTGTTAATTCCGACAACGAAGCCCCTAACGTACAATGCCAAAACACAAGTATTGCCCTAGATCCTTCAACTGGGAATGTTTCTATCTCACCAAGTGATATTGATTTTGGCTCTGATGACAATTGTGGAATTGTAAGTTGGGATTTGAGCGTTACTTCATTTGATTGCTCCAATATAGGTGACAATACAGTCACCTTAACTGTGGAGGATGCAGTTGGTAATAGCAGTTCCTGTAGTGCGACAGTAACTGTTACAGACAACAGTACTTCAGCCTCCGTTGCCATTGCAAGTACTACGGGAACAACCCTTTGCTCCAATGAGGATATTACCTTCAATGCCACTCCCAACAATGCTGGCAATGATGTGGAATATACTTGGTACACAAATACCGGATCCGGATTTACAGTAGTTTCTGGGCCATCACCAGACTCGCAATTAACACTGAACAATCCCGTAGCAGATGGTACCCAAGTAAAAGTTGAGATTACTTCCGATAGTTTTGCCTGCCCTGTGGAAAGTAACTCCATTGCACTTACCGTAAACACTACTGTTACTCCTTCCGTAGTTATCCAAGCTACCGACAATTCCATTTGTGAGGGGGAATCGGTTACTTTTTCAAACATTGAGGGTTCTACTTTCAATATGGGGCTAAATCCTAGCTTTTCATGGCAACGTAATTCAATTGAAGTAGCAACGACTTCCACCTATACTGCAAGTGATTTGAATGATGGTGACGTAATCCAATTAGTCATAACCCCTGATCCTAGTGTGCAATGTCCAGACCCTGCCACAGCCATAAGTAACAGTATTTCAATGACGGTTAATGCCCCTCCAACAATTGGTATTAATGCTTCTGAAACTCAAATATGTCTTGGAGATCAGGTTACCCTGTCGGGAACTGGAGCTCAATCCTATTCTTGGGATCAAGGGGTAACGGACGGCGTTGCCTTTACACCCACAGCCACGCAAACCTATACAGTTACAGGAACCGATGCCAATGGCTGCCAAAATACGGCTTCCATTGAAATAATCGTCAATCCTTTATCAACCGTCACTATTACCCCTAGCAATACCACAATCTGTTCTGGAGACCTCGTAACGCTCAATGCCAGTGGAGCTGCCTCCTATTCTTGGAGCTCTGGTGTGACGGCCTCTGGAGTAAACAATGAACAAGGAGAAGTTTCTCCTACAACCACGCAAACCTATACAGTTACTGGAACAGATGCCAATGGCTGCCAAAATACAGCTACCGTAACTATTACGGTAAATGATCTGCCAACCGTCGTTGCAAATACTTCAGATCTCGAAATCTGTTCAGGAGAGGAAGTCACGTTATTTGGAAGCGGTGCAAACTCTTATACTTGGGATCAAGGTGTTTCAGACGGCGTTCCTTTTTCACCAACAGCTACCCAAACCTATGAAGTTACAGGAACTGATGTTGATGGCTGCCAAAATACAGCTTCCGTAACTATCATAGTTCATGACCTACCAACTGTCGTTGCAAATGCCTCTGACATTGAAATATGTTCAGGAGAGGAAGTCACATTATTTGGAAGTGGTGCAGATTCTTATACTTGGGATCAGGGTGTAACGAATAATGTTCCTTTTTCACCCACAACCACCCAAACCTATACGGTTACAGGAACTGATGCCAATGGCTGTCAAAATACGGCCTCTATAGAAATTACCGTAAATCCATTGCCAACTGTAACAATCAGTGCCACTGCCACCGAAATCTGTATTGGGGATTCGGTGACCCTTAATGCTAATGGGGCATCCTCATACACCTGGAGCACCGGTGTAACGCCTTTTGGAGCAAACAATGAACAGGGAGAAGTCTCCCCTACTATAACTCAATCCTTTCAAGTCACGGGAACTGATGCTAATGGATGTGAAAATACAGCAACAATTGAAATTACTGTACTTCCTGATGCAACAATGACTTTAAACTCTGGAAACAACATTCAAAATGTGTGTGTGGACAATCCAATTTCAGGTATAGACTATATTCTTGGAGGTGGTGGAACAGGAGTAAATGTTACTGGATTACCCAGTGGTCTTGATGTTACTCCCGATAGCAACAATGAAATTTTTACAATTTCAGGAACTCCCAATATATCAGGAACCTTTGATTATACCATAAATACAGAAGGATGTGGCGGCACTTCTCTTTCAGGAACCATTATTGTAGATTCTGGTATTCCTGTAGCACCAACCAATTTAGATAATATCACTGGATCTTTTACTTATTGTCCTCCTTATGTTAATGAAGTATTCAGCGTAGATGAAATTCTTGGAGTTACTTATAATTGGAGTCTTCCTTCTGGCTTTCAAATTGTTTCGGGGGCTGGAACACATGAAATAACTGTAAATGTTGCTGGGAATGCTCAAGCTGGACAAGTTTCAGTAACCGCTTCCAATTCTTGTGGAACAAGTCCAAGTATATCAGAACCTGCTTTTATAGGCTCAGGAGCCGCTGCCGATGCAGGTCCTGACCAGTACATTTGTTTAGGCACTACCCAAATAACATTAGATGGTTTTGTAAATGGGGTACGGCAAAATAAAAGCCAAGATTGGTGGTGGACCGATAATGGTTCCGGAGGCACAATACCTAATAGCAATCCCTATCAAAATAATTTACAGGGAACTTACATTCTACCGCCAGGCGTAGCCGCTGGAGATATAATCACTATTTCAATTAATACAGCAGACCCTGGCGGAGATTGTGGAGCGGCCCATGATGAAATGCAAATTTTCATTATGGACAATCCAACTGCTACTGCAAGTATTACCGCAGCAAACCCTGTTTGTGAAGGTAATAGTTCTGAAATTACCTTTTCAGCTACAGCCTCCCCCAATAAAGAGCTTATTCTTACCTATAATATCAATGGAGGTGCTGATGAAACCATCAATCTAACTACCGATAGCTCTGGAAATGCTTCTTTTGTATTAGGCACAGGAACTTTAACTACAAATGCTATTTACAATTTACTAAGCATTGCGTATGCGGAAACTCCCTCTTGTACACAACCACTTTCTGATTCATTAACCATAGCTGTAGATCTTGATGCTACCCTGAGCGCTCCTTCAAATAACAATCAAACCTTGTGCTTTGGAGATACTTTGGACGATATAGAATTTACAATTGGAGGCACCATTACCAATGTATCACTTAGTGGAAACTTGCCAATAGGAATAGACTACGATGACAGCAATCCTTCATTGTTTACAATCTCAGGAACTGCTAATGAAGCTGGAACCTTTAGCTACACAGTTGAAGCCACAGGTCCCTGCGAACTGGCTTCAGAATCAGGTACCATTACAGTCCTTAACACACCTTCAGCTTCCATAGCTATTTCAGGAGACTCCCCGATTTGTGAAGATACTAGTTCCGAAATCACTATTTCGGCCACTGCATTTCCAAATAGCGATATTGTGGCTACCTACAATATCAATGGAGTTACTCCCCAAACTTTTAACACAACAACCGATGGTTCTGGAGATGCCTCCTTTATTGTTAATACAGGTAACTTGACAGCAGATACCACCTATAATTTGGTCAGTATTGCCTATGTTGATTCACCAAACTGTGAAGAAACGCTCTCAAATTCAGCAACCATAATCGTTACTCCAAATGCAACTATCACTACACCTTCAAACATTGACCAAACTATATGTTTAGGAGATCCATTAGACCCAATAGTATTTGATGTTACGGGAGATCTTACAAATGTTGACGCTACTGGACTTCCTTCCGGATTAAGCTTAGTTTATAACAATGTTGATTCAACCTTTACTATTTCAGGAACCCCAAGCGATGCCGGTGATTTCGGATATACGGTACAGACTATTGGAAATTGTGTTCAAGCCAATACACTTGGAAGTATTACCGTTCTTGACACACCTTCTGCTTCCATAAGTATTTCAGGTGACTCCCCGATTTGTGAGAATACCAGTTCCGAAATCACAATTTCAGCCACGGCATTTCCTAACATTGATATTACAATAACATATGATATCGATACTGGTGGCGATCAAACTTTAAGTACGACAACAGATGATTCTGGGAATGCTTCTTTCACAATAGACACCGGGAATCTAACAACCGATACAACTTATAATTTGCTAAGTATTGCCTACGTTGCTTCTCCACTATGTGAAGAAACACTTTCTGGCACTGCAACCATATCAGTTACACCTAATGCAACTATCAATACCCCTTCCAATATAGACCAAACCATATGTTTGGGAGATGCTTTAGATCCTATAGAATTTACTGTTTCAGGAGACATTACGAATGTTACGGCAACCGATCTTCCTTCCGGAGCAACTCAAAATTTTGATGGAACTTCAACATTTACAATTTCGGGCATACCAAGTGTATCGGGAGATTTCAACTATACCGTAAACACGCAGGGTAGTTGCGAACCAGCCTCCATATCAGGAATTATTACCGTTAAAGAACCTCCGGTTATTACGACGCAACCTCAGAATTTAGGAGTATGTGCTAGTGAAGCAGCGAGTTTCACGGTAATTGGAGCCGGTGATGATCTTACCTTCCAATGGTACAGCGGTACAGCTCCAGGAGGCACTCCTGCCACTCCAAATTCCAATATTAGTATCACTGCCAATACAACCTCCAGCACCTTAAGTTTCGGCCAAGTAAGCATGAGCGATGCGGGATCTTACTACGTGATTGTTAGTGGTGACGGTAGTTGTGCGCCTGTAACCTCAAATGCTTTCAGCTTAAATGTGAACCAGGAAATCACTATTACCAGTGAATCTACAGATCTAGAAATTTGTGAAGGTATCGATGCTATTTTTAGCGTGGATGCTGAAGGAACTATTACAAGCTATGAATGGTACCAAGTGGGAAGTCCTGACATAGTCCTGAGTGATGGTGGAAACATATCAGGTGCAGACACCCCTGAATTAACCATTTCAAATTCAACACCTTCAGATTCAGGAAGCTATTATGTTGTAATTTCAGGACCTGGTGGGACTTGCCCAAGTATTTCGTCTTCTCCGAAAATATTGACAGTCACAGCCCTCCCCACAGCAAGCATAACCTATTCAGACAGTCCGTTTTGTAATAACATTGCAACTGAACAAGCAGTTACCTTAAGTGGGACCAATGCCTATACTGGCGGAACATATTCCGCGCCTGCCGGATTAACCATTAACGCTTCAACCGGAGCTATCACCCCTTCCTCAAGTGATCCTGACACCTATGTGGTAACATATACTGCTCCAGCTTCTGGGGGGTGTGACGAAGTTTCCACAACCACCAACGTTACAATTTCTCCATTACCAACCGCCAATATTAGTTATAACGAACCTGCATATTGTGAAACTGACTCCTCACCAATATCCGTTAATTTATCCGAAACAGATAGCAGTGGTGGTGCTTTTACTTCAAGTCCAGCTGGGCTAAGTATCGATTCTTCCACAGGTCAAATTACAGCAAATACAAGTACTGTTGGAGAATATACCATATCATATACTATTGCTGAAGCTAATGGTTGTGAAGCTGTCGTAGCCACTACCACAATCAGTATAAACCCGCTACCAGTAGCAAACTTCAATTATAGTAATTCCGAGTATTGTCAATCAGGAACTGACCCTAGCCCAGTTTTTACAGGAGGGGGAATTGCAGGTTTATTTTCGTCTTCGTCTTCGAATCTGGTTTTTGTTGATTCTGATGGAGACAACAATTCACCTACAGGCGCAATCGATCTTTCAGCGAGTCAACCAGGCACCTACACAGTCACAAACACAATTGAAGCTTCCAATGGATGTGAAGCTGTTTCCTCTGATTTCGAAATTACGATAGATCCTCCGGCAAATGGAGGAATAATTACAGGGACTGCTATTGGTCCTGATGGGACCTTAAGTTCTAGTTCTGTACTATTGGTATGTGCCGAAACTGGTGGTGATTTGGCACTCTCAGGGCATTCCGGCTCTGTAATTCTTTGGCAATATTCTGATGACAATGGTCAAAATTGGACTGATATCGATACCGACAGCACTTCCATTTCATATACCGACATCTTAGACACACGTTTATATCGCGTACTCGTAGACGCTGGTAGTTGCGGACAAACCTACTCCCAAGTAGCCGTGGTAAGTGTTGTTCCCAGCGATTTGAAACCAAGTCCAGTAACAGTATCAGACTATATCATTTGTCTTGGTGACTCCTCTCATTTTACAGCTGAAAGCAGCATCGCCAATGGCCAATTTATTACTGGAGGAAACTTTCAAACAGGGCAGTTAAATACACAAGATCCTGATAGTTGGCTTGTAGATGGCCAAACTGGAAACTGGACTGCCAATGGAGATAATACCGATCCACCACATGATTGGTCTGGGACCAACCCTCACCCTTTTGGAGGTGGAGTATTTTTAGATTCAGGAGATCCAAAATTTGCCATTGCCGATGGAGATATCAATACCCAACTAGAAACCCCTATCTTCAACACCTTTGGACTGGAAGAGGCCATTTTTGAATTTGATTATGCCTATGTGCTGCCTGATGATGCTGATTATTTTCTAGTTGAAATCTCTATTGATGGAGGGGCAACCTATTTACCAACCCCGCTATGGGAAGTAAATGGTGGTATTGGCGTAGAATCTGGAAATTATGACCCTTTTTCTGTCAATCACTTTTCTTATGATCTCTCCACCTATCCAGATATGAACCTCTTGGGGATTCCTAATTTAAGAGTCAAATTCACTTTTAATGGCAATACCGCTGAAAGTCTCGTAGCTATGGATGGGATTACCCTACCAGCACCTCCAGTTGAGGACGTCATTGTTTGGACAGACATAGGTGAAGATGTGATGTACTACACAAATGAAATAGATGTAACTCCCCCTGAACCTGGTATACACACTTATGCTGTGACCTCCTATTTGGTAAACAGTTGTGGCTACACCGTAACACCTGAAAATTCGGAATTTGTTGATATTGAAGTCTATGATAATATCATTGCTCAAGCTGGAGTTGATCAAATTTTTGACACGACAGAATGTGGGCTGACATATGCCTCTCTTAGTGCCAACGATCCGTTTCCTGGGCCGACAACCTATCATAACTCCTTAGGAGGAAACTGGACCGTCACTTCTGGCCAGACGGATGGTTTTGCTTTTTCTGACACAACAGATCGCTTTGCGACATTTACTGGAATGCCGGGAGAAACTTACACTTTGGCTTGGACAATTGATAATGTGGCCTGTGAGCCTTCTACTGATTCTATAGACATATCTTTTACTGCATGTGCTACTTTGGATTTTGATGGTATTGACGACAATGTCACATTTAGAAATCACTATGATCCGAATGCAGCCTTCTCCTTTGAAGTTTGGATAAAACCAGATGCAACCAATGGAAATATACAGACTATTTTATCCAAACGCGATGGTTCTGCCAACGGCTCAGGTTATGATTTAAGACTCGTTAATAATACCCTATCTTTTCATTGGGACAATAATTCAGTTTCCTCAAGTTATCAAATCAATACAAACAGATGGTACCATGTTGCTGTGACCTTTGATGGAGGCAACTATTTGATGTATGTAGATGGTATTGAAGTGGGTTCCAGTACTGGTAGTGCACCTTCAAATACATCTTACGAATTCCTATTGGGAGCTATGGACCAAGCCGCAGCTGAAGGCAATCCTAACCCTATTAATTTCTATGAAGGTTGGATGCAGGAATTCAGGTTTTGGGATACCTCCTTGACACCTGACCAAATTAGAATGATGATGAACCAACAAATTATAGATAATGGTGGGGCTGTGAGAGGAGCTATTGTTCCTATAGACGTTCCAGGTTTAAGTTGGAACAACCTCGTCGCTTACTATAGAATGAACCAAGCAACGGAGGTCATGAATGGATTTATTGTACCAACCGATGGCACAGGTGCCTTTAACGGTCAACTTAGAAATATTACCACTTGGCAAGAGGATACGGCACCACTTCCATATACCACTATTAACAATGGTAATTGGACAGACCTATCTCCAAGCACTCCATGGCTATATGGCAATTCTGTTTGGGACTTCCCTAATAGTATAGGGATAGACGGCAGTACTCCCATCGACTGGAACATTGTGCAAACAGGGCATAATCTTCTATCAACCGATAAGGATATTACTTTATTAGGTCTACTCTCCGATTCTGGAGAAATCACGATTGCAGATCCAGGAACACCGCAAAATGAAACTAATGACGGTCAAAGCCTTCGTATAACGCATTACTTAAAATTGAATGGTACTATTGATTTATTGGGAGAATCCCAGTTGCTTCAAGACGAAGGAAGCATATTGGATATAAGTAGTGGCGGTCATCTTTATAGGGCACAACAAGGACTTACCAACTTGTACAACTACAATTATTGGGCTTCCCCTGTGAGTATTATCAATACCTCCACCAATAATACGCCTTATACAGTAAGCGACATTATGTTTGACGGTTCCAACAACTCCAATCCTTTGGCATTGCTTTGGACGAGTTCATATGATGCCAATCCAAATACAACTCCAATAACCATTAGCCGTCGATGGGTTTGGGCCTATGAAAATTTTCCAGTGGATGATAGCCCTGGAAGTGGTAGTAGTTATGCCTCTTGGCAATACAAAACGGAAACAGGCAGCATTGATGTAGGACTATCTTATACCATGAAAGGAAGTGGTGTTGGTGGTTCTCCGTATACAGGAACCCAAAACTATGTGTTTGTTGGAAAGCCCAATAACGGCACCATACAAACGCCTATCACTTCCGGAAACCAAGCATTGGTTGGAAACCCCTATCCTTCCGCAATCAATGCTGATACCTTTATATTGGAGAATGGTCCTGGTTATGCCAATAGTATTGATGGAAACCTCTATTTTTGGGAACATTACGAATCCAATTTTACACATATATTGGAAGATTATGAAGGAGGCTATGCCATCTACAACCTTTCTGGAGGGGTCGCCGCTGTTACTCCACCTTTAATTAGCGGTAACGGAACTCCAAATAAAATTCCGGGTCAATATATTCCAGTAGCTCAGGGCTTTTTTGTAACAACAAGTGGTACTACAGGTCAAGTGACCTTTAATAACAGTCAGCGTGTTTTCCAGCGGGAAACCTCTAGTTCTGTATTCTTTAGAACAAGCAGCCCTAACAATGAATCAAACAGTAATGAAGACATTACAGACACACCAATTAAACGAATCCGCTTGGATTTTATCACTCCAGAAAACGCTATACGTCATTTACTTTTGAGTTTCTTTCCTAACAATGAGGCCTCTGATGACTTTGATTTTGCATATGATGCTCCTAATACAGATGTACATCCAAATGACATGGCCTTTTTAATTGATGAAAACAACTATATCATTCAAGGTGTGGGAGCATTCGATGAGACCAAACAATATCCTTTAGGTATTTATCTCTCTAATACAGGAACCGTTGAAATAGCTTTGACAGATTTGGAAAATTTCGAAGAGCTTATTGAAGTCTATATTTACGACTCCCTTTTGGGCACCTATACCCAAATTAATGAATTCAATTTCCAAATGACCTTAGATCCCGGAGATTATGTAGATAGATTCTATGTAACATTCCTAGACAGCAATGCATTGTCATTGGAAGAACTTAACAAGGAAAATATTATGATTAACTATTTGAATAGTTCTCATGATATCTATATAAAAACTTCCGAAAACATGAAGATTAAACAAATTTATTTAATCAATACTATTGGTCAAACAGTTAAATCGTGGAACATGACCAACATACCAAATATGAACAATGAACTACGCATTCCTGTGAGTAAAATTTCAGAAGGGAATTATCTATTGAAAGTAGTTACGGAGCAAGGCACTTACAACAAAAAACTGATCATCAATTACTAAAATACTTACAAGTCATCCCCTATTTTACACTTAATCGGTAATTTACGCCATTCGTCCAAAACCCTATCTTAGTCATTATGAACATTTTAACACTCATAGAGATATAACTGCACTTCAACGATTATTTTTCACCCAAAGAACGTGGGCATAGTATGTTTGTACCTCCCTCATTGAATGTTTAACAACGAAAATCCCGTAAAACCAACATAAAAGAGCGGGTCCGTATGAAACAATTTAGTGACATGAAACAAATCTACACCTACTATGTCCAATTGGCATTAATAATTTTTGTCAATTTCTCTTACGCTAAAACAAATCAATTAGATCAGTACATCAGTTTAAACACAGTTTCCATTGTGATGGATACTGAAGTTAATGCAACTGAAAATGAAATTCAATCTGTTAATGCGGCCTTTGCTACATGTGATCCACTAACGGTTTACCTAGATGATTTTGGAACAGTTACTATTTCTCCAACTGATATAAACTCCGGTAATACTGGGGCAAATTTTATTCTTAGTAATGATACTTTTGATTGTTCTCAAATAGGAGCTATTTCTGTAACCCTAACGGACACTGATGACTCCACTACATGTACAGCAATAGTAACAGTAGTGGACAACCTAGCACCTGTTCTTGTTGACGTTCCTGCAGGCACAACAGTGGAATGCGATGCGATACCTGCCCCTGCCACAGTAACGGCCACGGACAACTGTGACGCCACACTTTCCGTTAGCTATTCCGAAACCGAAAATACCGTAGCGGATGGCATTGGATCCATTACAAGGGAATGGTCCGTGACGGATAACGCCGGAAATACTACTACAGAAACACAGACCATTACCGTAATCGACTCAACCGACCCTGTACTTGTTGGCGTTCCTGCAGGCACAACTGTGGAATGCGATGCGATACCTGCCCCTGCCACAGTAACGGCCACGGACAACTGTGACACCACACTTTCCGTTAGCTATTCCGAAACCGAAAATACCGTAGCGGATGGCATTGGATCCATTACAAGGGAATGGTCCGTGACGGATAACGCCGGAAATACTACTACAGAAACACAGACCATTACCGTAATCGACTCAACCGACCCTGTACTTGTTGGCGTTCCTGCAGGCACAACTGTGGAATGCGATGCGATACCTGACCCTGCCACAGTAACGGCCACGGACAACTGTGACTCCACACTTTCCGTTAGCTATTCCGAAACCGAAAATACCGTAACGGATGGCATTGGATCCATTACAAGGGAATGGTCCGTGACGGATAACGCCGGAAATACTACTACAGCTACTCAAACAATTACAGTTGAGGACAATACTCCTCCTGTGGCAGACCTTGCTAATTTAACAGACATAACAGCACAATGTCAAATAACCACATTATCCCCTCCATCTGCATCCGACAATTGTTCTGGAACCGTTACTGTAACCAGTAATGCCTCATTCCCTATAACCACGCAAGGAACTACAGTAGTTACGTGGACCTATGATGACGGAAACGGAAACACATCGACTCAGACCCAAAACGTAATCCTAAACGATTTTACGCCTCCTTCAATAACTTGCCCAAATAACTTAACAATTGGCACTAGCAATGATGGAACTGGAAACTGTACGACTACAGCTTCTATTACCACTCCTTCTACTTCTGATAATTGTGGTGTAAATTCTGTTATTGCTAAAATTGGAGGAGCAACCATTTCTCCTTCAAGCTATGTATTTCCTATTGGGAACACTACAATAACTTGGATTGCTACGGACAGCGCTGGAAATTCAACGCAGTGTAACCAGATTATTACTATTGTAGATGATGAAGATCCAGAGATTACTTGTCCTTCCGACGACAATGTGTTTTTTGAAAACAATTGTCAATTTACACTCGCGGACTATACAAGCATGGCATCAACTTTAGATAATTGTGATACCAATGTAACGGTTACTCAAAGTCCAATGCCCGGGGCAGTAATCTCAGGAGCTGTTGTGGTTACCTTAACAGCAACAGATGACGCCAATAGAACGAGTACTTGTACATTCCAGGTGATTCCTTCAGATAATGAAGCGCCTATCGCCGTTTGCCATGATATTACTGTTAGCTTAAGTACCACACCTAACAATGGGGTGGTAAATATTTTTGCTTCGGATCTAGACAATGGATCTACAGATAATTGTTCTAACAATTCATTATTTTATTCGGTTTCCCAAAGTTCCTTCAACTGCTCAAATGTGGGAGCAAATGAGGTAACATTTACAGTCAGTGATCAGGCAGGAAATGTAAGTGAACCTTGTACTGCCACCGTCTATGTAGAGGACATAACCCCTCCAACGGCTATCTGTAATGATTTCGTAGTGGTTTTGGATGCTATTACCAGAGAAGCAACTATTGAAGCGGCAAATATTGACAATGGATCTTTTGACAACTGCGGCATTGCTTCTATGACTGTTGAACCAAGTTTATTTGAAGAAGCCGCTGATGGTCTTCAATACGATATGGAAACCGTATTAACGGTAACTGATTTCAGTGGAAACACATCTACTTGCACTGCTACTGTAACTGTTGAGCCGCCTAAAAACTTAAACACCTATATGACTGGTGTGATTTCAGCTCCTACACCCGACTATCCACAACCTCCTGGTCCATTGGTAGAAGTTACAGCATGTCCTGGAGAGTTACTGGATGGAGTGACTGTTTCATTCAACCTACAAGGTATTTCTCCATATACCTTGGTAGCCACGGATGTACTATTTTGGGAAGTATCATATGACTATGGAGAAAATTGGGACCCGATTTCTTCTTCGGCTGGAACTTTGACTCAATCCCTTTCGGGAATTACCAATGATACTTTTGTTAGAGCGGTAATTACAGATCCTGATTCCGGAGCCACAAAAACTACTGCGGAAGTTTATATTAGATTTTTACCTCCGGATGAACCTCCAATCATTACTAGTATTAGTCCAGACCCTCCAATAATATGTCTTAACGAATCCATTGTAGTTACGGCAGAAAGCTTCTTTGACCAGCCTAACGGGCAGTTTGGAGAAGGTGGAGAATTTAACTATGCTCAACCAGAAGGGTGGCGTGTAGATGGTCTTGATGGGTTTTTCCCTGCAAGTGGTAATAATCAATCTGAATCAACTTGGAAAGAGACTAATTCTAATGATAATGCCAACACGACTTTTAGTGGGATTAATTATGATACTGAGGATAATACAAAATTTGCAATCGCTCATGAAGAATTTATGACCGCTACCGATTCAACCACATTAGAAACACCTGTTTTTAGTACAATTGGAATGACCTCTAGTGAAGCCATTATGACTTTTTATACAAATTACTATTTCTGTAATGATGCTTATGGAGAAATAAAATTGTCTTTTGATTCCGGAAACACTTATCCTGTTACTTTAACAACTATGCAAGGTGATGACTTAGACTCTAGAACAGGAGGAACAACTACCCTCGGCGTTCAAGCTTATAAAGGAAATGGAAATAACTGCAACAACAACCAATTCCCTGTTGCAGATCCATTTAGATATACTAGTATTGACCTTGGAGCTTACACAGGACTATCAGGACTACGTGTTATGTTTATATTTCACAAAGGAAATGGAGGTTGTGATAATGTAACATTCCCAAAACACTCTTCTAACAATTGTGCCCAGACACAAACTTTTGATGTTGCAAGTGGTTGGTGTATTGATGATGTTGGTTTCGCTTATGCCTATGTTGATGAAGAAATAGAATGGACTGATGAAGATGATAATGTTGTTTCCACTTCTACCGAAGCAACCATCACTCCAGTAACCCCAGGAATCAGAACTTATGGAGTAACATCTTTAGTAAACGGATGTAGAACAGAAAACGACGAGGGTACCCAATTTGTTGATTTCTATACCAACTTGGCCTATGCTGGAAAGGACTATACACCACTAAATAGTGAATGTGGTGAAAATACACTTCAGTTGAATGCGTATGACAACACAAAAACTGCTGTGCAAAATTTCAATAAGGGAGCTTGGGAAACGAATCTTTATGTAGTACCAGATACCGCTGCTGGCGATACCGATTACTTGGGAACAGGAATGACTGGCCAATGGACCGTTACAAATGAAAGCTATAACTCCTGCGGGACTAGCTGGGCATTTTCAGACGACAATAATCCTGATGCTATTTTTTCTGCAGATCCTGGAGTGTTCACTTTGAGGTGGACTTTAGAAAATGGCTGCTATGATGAAATTACAGTAGAAATAAAGGATTGCCCAACTGTTGATTTTGACGGCATTAACGACAACGTTACCTTCAGAAACAATTATAATCTAAATTCTGAATTCAGTCTTGAAGTATGGGTAAAACCAAACACCGTAAGCGGAACAAGTACTGTATTTTCCAGAAAAGACTTTAGTGACAACACCAAAGGATACGACTTGAGTATTGTTAATGGTCAAGTAAGATTTAATTGGTATAATGCTTCTGGAGCTGGTTCAGTAACTTCTGGAGGATACTCAATCGATACGGACAGATGGTATCACTTAGCAGTAACTTTCAATGGGTCCTTGTACACACTTTACGTGGATGGGATTGAAATGAACGCTGTAAGTGGGACTGCTCCTGACGCAACTACTGGAAGTATACACGCTCTTCTTGGAGCCATGGATCAAGCTAATCCAAACGATCCTACAAATTACTATCACGGATGGATTGATGAATTGAGAATATGGAACAAAGCATTGTCTGTTGTACATGTTAGACAAATGATGAACCAAGAAATTCAAGCATTAAATACCGATGTTGGAGGTGTCGTAATTCCAACAAAAATATATGGTCCAGACTATAATAATGACAATATAGATGATGACCCGTTACTTTGGAGCAATTTAGACGGTTACTACCGAATGAATCTTACATGTGGTGATTTAGCAGCCTATAAAGGAGTTAGCGGAAGACTTAGAAACATTACTTCAAGTCAGCAACAAACAGCACCACTGCCTTATATCACATCAAAAGCAGGAAACTGGAATATGGATAATTCAACTGCTTCACCATGGATCAACTGGAGTGTATGGGATCATCCAAACAGTACAGGAATCAACGGAGATCCTATTGATTGGAATATTGTAAAAACAAACCACAATGTTATCAGTAATACACAAGATCTAACTTTGTTAGGATTACTTGTGAACACAGGAGAATTAACAATTACCAATACTGGAACACAAGATGAAACCAATGAAGGTCACGGCCTGTGGATTACGGATTATCTGAAGTTAAATGGACAAATCGATCTTGTAGGAGAATCTCAATTAGTACAAAAGAGATACACCCTTGAACAACTTAACGAAAGTATTCTAGATATGAGCAGTGGAGGTTATGTAGAGCGTGATCAACAAGGAACGACAAATCTTTACAATTATAATTATTGGGGAGCACCTGTAAGTTATATCAATACATCCTCTAATAATTTACCTTATTCTGTTGGAAACATATTAATGGATGGTACCGATAGCGACAACCCATTGTCTTTACAATGGACCAGTTCCTATAATGCCAATCCAAATACTACTCCAAAAACTTTAAGTCGTCGTTGGATTTGGGCATACGAAAACTATGCAGCTGATACTTACGCGGCATGGAGTTACAAACAAGAAACCGGTAATTTGGCAAGTGGATTGAGTTTCACCATGAAAGGAAGTGGGGCTTCCACTACTGAGCAAAACTATGTATTTAGAGGAAAACCAAACAATGGGGACATCTCTAATCCTGTGACAACAGGCAACCAAGCTTTAGTTGGAAATCCATACCCTTGTGCCATAGATGCCAATGAATTCATATTGGATAACCTTCCTTTGGTCGTTAATGGCACAACCACTTCTGCCAATTCCGACACTTCTGGAAGTATTGATGGGACCCTATATTTCTGGGAGCATTACCCATCCAACTTCACTCATATTCTAGAACAATATGAAGGTGGTTATGCCACCTACAACCTCCTAGGGGGTAATCCAGCGGTTTCTCCTCCTTTAGTTAGTGGTGAAGGAACACCTACCAAAATTCCAGAACGCTATATTCCAGTAGCCCAAGGATTCTTTGTTACAGCCTTGGGAAATGGAGGACAAGTAACCTTTAATAATAGTCAGCGTGCATTTGTAAGAGAAGAAGTAACAGGTGCCCCAAACAACGGTTCAGTTTCCTTTAGAATGGCCAATTCTACAAATTCTGACAATAACGACCAAGGTGAAGACGAAGAAGAAAATATAGATTTAATTCAGCGTGTTCGATTAGAATTTACAGCTCCTGATGGAATTGTAAGACCCTTACTATTAGGATTTGTTTCAAACAACTTAGCAACCAACGGAATCGATTATGGCTACGACGCTTTAAACAATGATACTTTGGCCAATGATATGTCTTTCATAATTGAAGGTCAAAATTTCACAACACAAGGTGTCGGTGACTTTGATAGTACAGAGCAATACCCTGTGGGCATTTACCTAAGTACGACAGGTGCTATAGAAGTATCCTTAAAAGCTTTGGAGAACTTTGACCCTGAAATCGATGTGTATATCTATGATTCCCTGAACGGAACCTATTCTCTTATTAATGAAACTCCTTTTGAAATGGATCTAGATGCCGGAGATTATGAAGACAGGTTCTATGTTGCTTTTCAAAATGAAGACGAATCCTTGTCCATTTCTGATCTAAAATCAAATCAAGTCGTTGTCAATTACCTTAGCAATACAAAGGAGATTTACATTAAAACAATCAATAATATTGCTATTTCAAAAGTTCAATTAGTAAATATGATAGGACAAGAGATTAATTCATGGGATGATATTGATGCTAATTACAATGGAGAAATAAGAATTCCAGTCTCAAAAATAGCTAATGGGAATTATGTTGTTAAAGTAACCACTAGAGAAAAAAGTCTCATCAATAAGAAAGTTATCATTAAACAATAGTTCAAGACTTATCCCCCTTCCTCAAAAAAAGCAACTATTTAAAATGGTTGCTTTTTTCTTATCAGTTAATTTTATTCTTTAAAAAATCACCTACATTTAAAGAAAAAAATTGCATTTCATCGAATATTTTGTATATTTGGTCCGACACAATGTATTTTAGTTCATACTTCATACAATGAAAGATAATGTAGGAATCCGCTCTAATTATCTACTCTCTTTTAAGAGAATAACTTGCTATCCCCTAATTTCAAACAAATTATTTATATGATAAAAAACTACCTCTGCCTTGTCCAGTTGGTCCTTTTTACATTAACAACCAACCTTTTAGAAGCCAAAACCAATCAGCTTTTCAATTACATCACCTTAGACAATGTTTCTATCGTTTTTGAAGAAACAAGTAATAGCCTTTTATTCTATGCACCACTCGATACAATTTCCTGCGCTACCGGATTTGTGGTTGAATTAGATGACAATGGGGAAGCAATAATTAATCCAGAAGACATAGAAACTTCTAACCTATATGACAATGATCCTGCTGTGGAATTAATTGTTACCCCATCGATAATAACTTGTGAACATGTTGGATCTACTGTAATAACTATATCCGTTGTTTCTAGTACTGATAATAGTGTAGTTTTAGAATCTTGTACAAGTATAATTACTGTTATCGATAACATTGCCCCCGTATTGGACTGTTCTTCCTTGGGAGGGAATTTCGACACAGATCCAGGTTTATGTACGACTTCTGTAAGTTTCGAGGCAGACGTTGAAGACAACTGTACTCCTATCATCACCTATACTCTTGCAGGCTCTGGTGACACAATTACCTCACCCTATAATTTCCCTGTAGGTACTACAACTGTAAAAGTTAAAGCGAATGGCAATGGTTCGATAGCTCTTTGTGAATTCGATGTCATAGTTACGGATAATCAGGCTCCTACTTTCACAGGAATAGAAAACATCACTTGGGGATGTGAGTATTCAGTTCCAGTTCCTACCGGAACAGATAATTGTGGAGGAACTATTACAGGTACAACCTCAGATCCTACCTCATTTAATTCAAACGGAACATACACCATTAATTGGAATTTTGATTTTGGAAATGGAAACGTATATAACATTCCTCAAATAATTACGATACAAGAAATTAATTGCAACATCACTGTTGGCCAACACGTGAGCTGTTATGGCGGTAATAATGGTATCGCCAATTTGAATATCTCTGGAGGAGTAGCTCCAATAACAGTAGATTGGAATGGACAAGATCCTAATGCCCTTGCGGCAGGCAATTATACCGTTAATATTACAGACGCTAATGGGTGTTCAACTTCTTGTTCTGTGATTATCGAAGAACCTGAAGCACTTTCAGCTACAGCAACACAAATTTCTCAAGTAAGCTGTAATGGTCAATCAGATGGTGAGGCTACTGTCAATGTATCTGGGGGTAATAGCCCTTACTCATATACTTGGGATAACGGAGAAAATGGTGTAACAGCTAATAATTTGGATGGGGGGATTCATTCTGTGACTGTCACCGACTCAAATGGATGCAGTATCTCTACTTCAATAGAAATTATGCAACCGGAAACACTATCTATTGATATTGAAGAGAAAAACAATGTATCTTGTACTTGGGGCTCAGATGGCACTATCGATATTACCCCAATTGGAGGAACTCCCCCCTTTAATTACCAATGGTCTGGTCCTGCAGGTTATTCAAGTAGCAATCAAGATATTGAAAATTTATCCAGTGGTAACTATACAGTAATAGTAATAGATAACAATGGGTGCCAAATTGTTCAATCTATAACTATTACTCAACCCAGCAATATATCCCTTTTACTATCAAGAACAAATATATCCTGTAATGGATTATCAGATGGCACTTTGACTGCAAATGTTGCAGGAGGAGTAGGCCCGTATACCTATTCATGGAATACCTCCCCTATTCAAACCACCCCTACCGTTACAAACTTGGCAAATGCATATTATACTTGTATAGTAACGGATGCTAATGGGTGTTCAAAAACAAAAGGCATGTGGATTAACGAACCAACAGCCTTAATTGCTTCCGCATCTTCCACTGATCCCTCCTGCTTCAATGGGACCGATGGTACAGCAAATGCAACTGTATCTGGAGGAACTCCCCCATACACCTACCAATGGAGTATATCTGCAGGTTCAGCAACCACAAGTTCGGTTTCCAATATTTCGGCAGGATACCATACCGTAACAATTACCGATAGTAATGGCTGTCAGGAATTGGTTGAAATTAATGTTACTGAACCAGCCCCTGTAACAGTAAATGTTTCTGGAACTGAAGGGTGTCTAATAAATGGTTCAAGTACAGGAGGAAGCGCTACGGCAACACCTTTAGGAGGGACTGCACCATATTCTTATTTATGGAACACAGGAGCAACTACACAGACTATTTCAGGTTTAGCTCCTGGAACTTATACAGTAACAGTTACAGATAGTAATGGATGTTCTTCTACTCCAGTTAGTGTCACCAATGCTACTCCAACAGAACTTACAGTATCAGCTACATGGACCAACACTACAGGAGCTGGAGCTTCAAACGGCTCTGCTTCTGCAACACCCTCTGGAGGAGATGCTCCTTACACCTATCTTTGGAGTAATGGTCAAACCACTTCCTCAATTTCTAGTGTACCCTCGGGAACTTATACTGTAACTGTTACCGATGAAAGTGGATGTACCTCAACTGCAACCGTTTATATTGGAGATCCTTTAAACGCTTCTATGACCACTTCTTCAGAATGTGTAGATATTGACGATTTAGAAACATTGACAATTGTTCCAAATATTTCAGGAGGTATTGCCCCCTTTACCCTTACATGGAATTTTGGGGTAGATTCTCAAACATCCCCGGGAGTATATAGTGGCACGCAAGAAGTGGAGTATGCCACTGCAGGAGACAAGGTAATAACCCTAACCGTTACAGACGCTTCGGGTCAAAGTACAACTATTTCACAATCCCATCAATTGGCAATTTGCTACACATATAATGTAGATTGTTCAAAATGTAATTCTAACGATTTTGTTATTGGTGATTTCTATATAGGAGATGTAGACGGTAACCCAATAGAGGAATGTACCGGAGGTACCCCTTTGTCTGTTTATATTTGGTTTACTACTCCAAGTACAGCACAGCCAAAATACAACCTTTATGTAATTGTTGGTTACGAAGTAACAGATGCGCTTACAGGTCTTACCACTTCTCAATATATTGAAGACTGTCTTTATGAGGGCCAACCAATACCTACTAGCAGTCAAGGACAACTTCTCTTGGATGATGACTATATCTGTGGAAATCAAATCACTTTAACAGGATTACTTTATTCTTGGAAACAGCACGAAGATTCAGACTGTTTGCCGTCAAAACCAAAATGTAATTGCGCAAGTGATGCAATAACTGTAATTGCTCCATTGGCTGCCGTAGCCCAAACTACTCCTGTAGATTGTAACGGCAATTCAACAGGTGCAGCTATCGTGAACGCCACCGGAGGTGAAGCTCCTTATACCTATGTATGGGATAACGGAGAAACTAGTGATACTATTTCCAATGTTCCTGCAGGAACCTATTCAGTTACGGTAACTGATGCTGCAGGTACTATTACAACTGCCAATGCTGTCATTACAGAACCCGCCCTATTAACCGCTACAGCCAATGTTTCCAGTAATTATAACGGCGAGGACATATCTTGTTTAAATGGTAATAATGGAACTGCAACAGTCATTCCTACAGGAGGAACTTCACCATACTTTTATATTTGGTCCAATGGTCAAACAACCGCCACTGCAACCAGCTTACCTGAAGGAACTTACACGGTAAACATTACAGATAGTAATGGATGTACATTTGAAACAAATGTTACCTTAGAAGACCCAGAAGAAATCCTAACGAATATTACCTCTACAAATCCAACTTGTTTTGGGTCCGCAAATGGTTCTGCAACTGTTTCAATTACTAGTGGAGGTATAAGTCCTTTCACCTATCAATGGTCTAACGGACAAACATCACAAACTGCTAACGGACTAGCTGCAAACACAAATTATTCGGTCATTGTTACAGATGCTAATGGCTGTTCTGTTTCAAATTCAGTGACTCTCTCGCAACCAAACGCATTACAAGTTAGCATGACCAAAACTCCTGCTCTTTGCTTTGGAAGTAACGGAGGTACTGCAACAGCAACTCCTTCAGGAGGAACTGCTCCTTATTCCTATGCATGGTCCAATGGTCAAACAACCCAAACTGCATCAAACTTAAGTACAGGATCTTATACTGTAACGGTTACAGATAATAACGGTTGTCAAGAAATTAAATCGGTTACCATTACACAACCATCCCAATTAATGGCTACAGCAGAAGCTTTTGATGCATCCTGTTACAATGCCTCCAATGGTTATGTTACGGTAACGGTGGAAAATGGAACCCCAGGATACACCTATTCTTGGAATACTTCTCCTGTTCAAACAACAGCTACAGCATCTGGACTTTCTGCTGGAACTTATTCAGTAACAATTACTGATGCCAATGGTTGTACAACCACTGCTTCAGCAACCGTAAATGAGCCAATCGAATTAACCTCCACCATTAGTGGAAATAATGTTTCTTGTTATGGATTCAATGATGGAACGGCATCTGTTTCTGTATCAGGAGGTACTGCTCCTTATGAATATACATGGAACACTTCCCCCGTTCAAAATACTTCTGTGGCCAACAACTTAACAGCCGGAAACTATGAAGTTATTATTGAAGACGCTCAAGGATGTCAAATTACCAAAACAATTACTATCACACAACCTCAAAACTTGACCAATGCCAATGCTGGAGCTGATCAAACTTTGAATTGTGGTTTGGATACAACTATATTAAACGCTAATACTCCAACCGTAGGTAGCGGTTCTTGGTCATTGATTTCATCACCTATTGGAGCATCAACAACATTTACAGATGTCAATCAGCCAAACACATCCTTTTCTGGTGATATGGCTGGTACTTATGTTTTAAGATGGACCATTGGCAGCGGAAGTTGCCCTGCTAAAATGGACGATGTTCAAATTACCTTATCGGAATGTAGCACCTTGGATTTTGACGGAGTAAATGATAACATCACTTTTAATAATCATTATGACCTAACTGGCCCATTCAGTTTAAGTGTTTGGGTGAAACCTGGTAGTGTTTCCAGTAACACTCAAACAATTCTCTCAAAAAGGGATGCAGGCAACCTTTCTACGGGTTACGACCTTAGATTGGTTAACAACACTATATCCTTTAGATGGAATGGCAACAGCTTGATTTCTCCTTACCAAATAAGTACACAACGCTGGTACCACATTGCGGTAACCTATAGTGGCTCAACCTACAAACTATACATAGATGGTATTGAAGTAAACAGCGCTAATGGTACTGCTCCAATATCCAACTCAAGAGAGTTCATCGTGGGCGCCATGGATCAAACTACTACTCCTCCATTTAAACCTGTCAACTATTTTAAAGGATGGATGGATGAACTACGTATTTGGGATGTAGCCCTTACTCAAGACCAACTTAAATTAATGATGAATCAGGAAATCGAGAATAATGCAGGAGCTGTAAGAGGCTTAATTATTCCTCAAGAAATCCCTGGTTTATCTTGGAGTGACCTAACAGCCTACTACCATATGGACCAAGCAACAGATGTTACCAATGGATTCTTAACCGGAAACACTTCAACATCTTTCAATGGAAAACTTAGAAATATTACCACATGGCAAGAAGAATCAGCTCCTATTCCTTATAAATCAAAGTCAGATGGAATTTGGACAGACACATCGAGTACTACACCATGGTTATATGGAGACAGTGTTTGGGACTACCCTAACGGAACAGGTGTAAATGGTTCTTCCATTGATTGGAACATTGTAGTAACCGACCACAATATTTCTTCAGGCAATAAAGACATTATCCTATTAGGTTTATTGAACAACTCAGGAGAACTCACTATAGCCGATCCTAGCACTCCCCAAGACGAGACTAATGATGGACAAGGTTTGAGAATTACCCATTATTTAAAATTAAACGGGAGCATAGACCTTCTGGGAGAATCTCAATTAGTACAAGATGAAGGCAGTGTTCTGGAGGTAGCCAGTTTTGGATTTATTGAAAGAGACCAACAGGGAACTACAAATCTATACAATTACAACTATTGGGGATCACCTGTGAGTATCATAAATCAATACTCCAACAATGTACCATACAGTATCAATAACATATTAAACGATGGAACCACTTCCTCAAATCCAGAATCATTACAATGGACCAGTTCCTATAATGCCAACAGTTCAACCTCACCAATAACTATGAGTCGTAGATGGATTTGGGCCTATGAAAATTATGCAGAAGACACCTATGCAGCTTGGAACTACAAACAAGAAACAGGAAGCATCTCAAGCGGACTTGGGTTTACCATGAAAGGAAGCGGGGCTGCGGGATCATTACAAAATTATGTCTTTATAGGGAAACCTAACAATGGCACAATTACTACTCCCATTACTCCTGGAAACCAAGCTTTGGTCGGGAATCCATACCCATCTGCTATCGATGCCAATGTATTTATATTAGAAAATGAAAGTAATATTGATGGTACTATTTATCTTTGGGAGCATTACCCTTCCAACATTACACACATATTGGAAGATTACGAAGGAGGATATGCCACCTATACCCTTACAGGAGGAAATCAAGGTGTGTACCCTGGTCTTATCAGTGGTGAAGGCGAACCTACAAAAGCTCCTGAGCGTTATATTCCTGTTGGACAAGGATTTTTTGTAACCTCTAGTGCTACGGGTGGTAATGTTACGTTTAATAACAGCCAACGTATCTTTAAAAGAGAAGTGGTTACGGGGGCACCTAATAATGGTTCTGTATTCTTCAGAACGAGCAACGAAGCCCAAACAAGTGCCAATTCTGAAAATCAAGAAGGATCTGAAGAAGAGTTAGTAAAACGTATCAGAATTAATTTCAAAACCCCTGAAGAAGCAACCAGACCGCTGTTATTAGGATTTGTACCAAACAATCTTGCTACAGATGACATCGATTATGGTTACGATGCATTAAATACTGAAACGCTTCCAAATGACATGTTGTTCAATGTTGGTGAACACAAATTAACCACTCAAGGTGTTGGTGAATTCGACAGCAGCAAGCAATATCCCGTAGGCATCTATCTTTCTACAACAGGAAGTGTTGAAATTTCATTAAAAGCGTTAGAGAATTTTGAATCCGATATTGAGGTTTATATTTATGATTCTCTATTGGGAACCTACACTCAAATTAATGAAGCTAATTTTATAATGGAACTGGATGCAGGTACTTATGAAAATAGATTCTACATTACATTTGAAACAGACAACGCTTTGTCTACAGTTGACAGAGATTTCGAAAGCATTGTGGTAAACTATTTAAACCATAGTAAAGAAATCTATATTAGGACTCCTGGACATCTTAATGTAAAACAAGTATATCTTACAAATATTATTGGCCAAACAGTGAAATCTTGGAATGCTACAAATACCCCTATTTCAAGTGAATTTAAAATTCCAGTAAAAAAGATTGCTGACGGTAATTATATTATTAAAGTAGTTACAGACAAAGGATCATTCAACAAAAAAGTGGTCATCAAACTAGATTAAAAACCTATAACCATTCATTATAAAAAAAGCAGCCTTAAAGGCTGCTTTTTTTATGACCTCAGATTAGTAGACAAGTTCAATTTCAAATGAAAATTACACTTTATCGAATTTTTATGCTTTTAATAGATATTTTTAGATTTGTTTTTCTATATTAGGGTCCTAACTAATGATAATTTCATTTAAGCCCCAATAATATGAAAAAGTTAACCAACTTACTGACTGCCTTAATATTGCTATGCGCATCTAACTTCAGTAAAGCAACAACTACAGAAACCCAAACTACCAACAATACCATTCAAAGGGTACGTATTGATTTTGTGACCCCATTGGGCTATACGCGTCATTTATTATTGGCATTTACTGCTAATAATGCAGCTACGGATGGTGTGGACTATGGTTACGATGCTCCAAACATTGAAGTTCTACCAGATGATCTAAACTGGCGAATAGAAGACCAAAATTATGTAATCCAAGGTGTGGGAGCTTTTAATGCCACTAAATCATACCCTTTGGCCATGTTTTTGGATAACTCTGGAGAAATTCAAATCGCTTTAAACAGCCTTGAAAATTTCACCTCCTCCATAAACGTATACATTTATGATTCTGTTTTTGATACCTTCACGCAAATTAACGATGCCAATTACACTAATCAATTGACTAGCGGTGACCATTTAGATAGATATTTTATCACCTTTTCAAATAACATTGATGAAATCACTTTTGTGAATAGCTCCAACGGAACTTTAGGTATCGAAAACAATCAAATAGATCTAGCTAAAATTACTTACTCTAAGTTCTCTAAAGAATTAAAAGTAAAAGCGTCCCAAGGAACCAACTTAAAGAATGTTTCTATTTACAATGTATCGGGACATAGAATTCTTAATAAAACAAGATTAAACAGCAACGAAACCAGCCTTACTTTTTCAAGAGCAGAAAATCAATCCTATGTTGTAGTGATTGAAAGCTCCGAAGGGGTATTCAGTAAAATAATTGCTCTAAATAATCTTTAATTAACAAAGAGCAAACAGTATAGAAAATAAAAAGAGCCACTAACTAGCGGCTCTTTTTTATAATCGTTGTATCCAATCAAACTTAATCTTGATTAGATTCTGTGGAGTTCTCATCTAAATACAACGGCACGCCATCTGCATTTAAGTCGTTAGTTGGATCTCCATCGTTATCCAAATCTTCATGTTTTGTCAAGACATCGTCACCGTCGTCATCTACATCTAAAAAGTTAGGTACCTCATCCTCATCGGTGTCATCATTGTATAGATCCTTATCTCCATCCAAATCTTCCAAATAAGAAGGTACGCCATCGCTATCGTGATCATTTACTTCGGTTTGGTACAATTCAAACTTAAAAATCAAGTTGGAATAAGAAGGAATGTCTGTTTGTGCCGAAGAAAAATACCCCAATCCAGAAGGTAAAAACATTGCTCCAAAACCATAGTTTTCGTAAGTAACCGTTCCATCTCCATTTTCAACAAATGACGTAGAGGCATTGAATTGGGGCAACACTTCTCTCCATCCCGGAATCACGCCAAGCAAGTCAAAATCAGTATCAGCATTTACGGTACTATCAAACACTTCCTCATCCATTGTATTTCCAGAATAGTTTACCAAAACACTGTCCGAAAAATGAGGCATATCCCCTCCTCCTTGGTTCAACCTTAAAATGTAATATTCATATTCCGTTTCCTGATAAGTAGTTGTATGAGTTTCCACAGCGTCAATCAACAAGGTATTGTTTTCAGGGTCTGGCAATTCCAAATAGTTCCCATCATCATCTGTTGGTAATTCAGAAATCACCAAATCAGACAACGTATAATTTCCAGGAGAGGTAAATGTAGAAGCATTGTAATAGTGCGTTTCAAAATACCCCATTAGAGAATCTCTATCTGTCACCTGCTGCTCTACTCTGTCCCTTTCAGCAACGGTAGTACTTCCGTCATCATCCTTATTACAGGACACAAAGCCCAAAATCAATCCAAGTAACAATACGTGGTAGTTCTTTAATTTCATATGCCTTATTTTTTAACCTTAAGTCGTCGCCGCCTTTTAAAGTTGCGTTTTGAAGACCTATTGTGTAGTTAAGTTATTTTCTTTTTCTATGTGCATTCTGTAAGGCAGAACACAACAATATTGCGTAATTTTAAGTGCGCAAGATACAATATTATAATACTTTTGTACAAAAAGATTAACGTAGTTTTTATTATTTTAATATGCGGATTGACAAATATCTTTGGTGTGTGAGATACTATAAAACAAGAAGTATTGCAACGGAAGCTTGCAAAAAGGGACACATAAAAATCAATGAGCAAGTAGCCAAACCAAGCAGGGAAGTTTTTATATCGGATACTATAGATTTACGAAAGGACCAGATCAACTATAAATTAAGAGTGAACGATATCCCTCCCAACCGTGTTGGTGCAAAACTGGTAGACATTTATAGAACCGATTTAACCCCTAAGGAAGAATTTGAAGCCAAGGAACTCTTAAAGTACTCTCAGGATTACTATAGAAAAAAAGGCACTGGACGTCCAACCAAAAAAGACCGCCGGGATTTAGAAGACTACCACGATGAAAATGATGATTGATTTTCCCTTTTTTGAATTTTCTCCTTTATCTTTGACAAAACAACAGAAACCATGACTGCCACAAAAAACACCATATTAACCCATCAAGAAATCCAACATAAAATCCGTCGTATTGCCTATCAAATTTATGAAAGTAATGTTTCGGAAAAAGAGGTCATTTTAGCAGGAATTGATAGCAATGGTTACCTATTAGCTCAAAAACTTAAGGCCACCTTGGATGAAATCTCAGATATTACAACTGTATTGTGCAAAGTGATTATTGACAAAAGACATCCTTTGGAAGCAGTTAAAACTTCTTTAAAAGAAGAAGAATACACCAACAAATCCATTGTATTGGTGGACGATGTTTTAAACTCTGGCAGTACCCTTATCTACGGTGTAAAGCACTTTTTGAATGTTCCATTGAAACAGTTCAAAACTGTGGTGTTGGTAAACAGAAACCATAAAAAATATCCTGTAAAAGCCGATTTCAAAGGCATTTCCCTATCCACTTCTATTAAAGAACATGTAGAAGTGATTTTGGAGGGAGATACTTATGAAGCATTCTTGCAATAAGCAAGATGCTTCAATCTTCTGCTTTCAAAACTTCTTCAACAATTTCATCTATCGACTTTCCATCGGTAAGAATAGTTATTTCACTTTGACTATAAAATGGTGCTCTCTCAAAAAGATGTTTCCCTATAAACTCAATAAGAAGTTCCTTTGAATTCAAATGAGCTATCAATGGGCGCTGTTCCTTTTCTGTAAACAATCGTTCTGCTAAAGTAGGAATGGTAGCCTTTAAATACACACTCTTCATATTAGTAGCCGATAATACCCTTTCCATATTATTACCATAACAAGGTGTTCCCCCTCCCAAGGAAACTACCATCGGCTCATTTTTATCTATTATTTCTTGAAGATACTTGGTTTCTGCCTTTCTAAAATAAATTTCCCCTTTCAATTTGAACAACATTTTTACAGACATTCCCTCCTTTTCTTCAATAAATGCGTCCAAATCCAAGAACTTACAATTTAAAATTTCAGCCAATTTAGCACCAACCGAGGTTTTACCTGAGCCCATGTATCCTATTAAGAATATTTTTTTTATCATGTTATATATTGATTTCTAAAACCATATGTCTATACAGGGCAAAAAAACGAAAAATTATTTTGAAAACGGTTTGGAAAACCAATAAATCATCATATATTTGCACCCGCATTACAAAACGACTAGGTAGCTCAGCTGGTAGAGCATAACACTTTTAATGTTAGGGTCCTGGGTTCGAACCCCAGCCTGGTCACAAGAAAAAAGTTAAGCAGCAATGCTTAACTTTTTTTGTTTCTATTGGTCAGAAAGACAAAACTGCCTATTCGTTTCCTAACAAACTTTCTATCTGCTCTTTAACAGTATCGCTATTCCAATTGG
Source organism: Mangrovimonas sp. sgz306409 (assembly GCF_059735265.1). NCBI lineage: Bacteria > Pseudomonadati > Bacteroidota > Flavobacteriia > Flavobacteriales > Flavobacteriaceae > Mangrovimonas > Mangrovimonas sp. sgz306409. Next base: position 173,212 of record NZ_JCAPEU010000003.1, on the reverse strand, counting down.
CAGCACCTGTTTTATCAATCACGATAGCGCCATTCTTATCAATTAAAAATGTTCTAGGTATAGTAGATACTTCAAAATTATTTGGAGGCGCCTGAAGTGGTTTATACGCTTTAAAACTATAGTCTTTCTTCTTTAAAAACTCAGTAACCACAGCATCATCTTCGGTGCTTACAAATATAAACAAGACTTCATCTTTGTAGGTTTCATAAAGCGCTTCCAAACTATCCATTTCTGCAATACAGGGAGGACACCAAGTGGCCCAAAAATTTACCAAAACAACTTTGCCTTTACAGGTTTCAAAATTTAATATTTCACCGGTATTATCCTCTAACTTCCAATTATAAGTGCTCAACACCTCCCTATCTTCAACGTCCTGTACCGAAGGTCCAAACAAGGCCAAACCTTTGTTCAACAGCAATTGAATGGGAAATCTAGTTTGTGGCACAAGCAACAATACTAACAATATTAAAAAAACAATATTTTGCTTTTGAGATTTGTTTAATTTCATAATGTAAATATGAGATATTTTGTATTACACAACAATAAAAAAAGCTCCCAAATGAATTAGGAGCTTTTTGATATTTACACAAATACCATTTAAGCCGCATTTTGCTTTTTAATGAGATTAAGTGCCGAACCTTCCTTGTACCAAGTAATTTGCGCCTCATTATAACTATGGTTGGCGATAATGACATCCTTTGAGCCATCGGCATGTACCAATTCTATGCTTAACGGCCTATTTGGAGCAAATTCATTTAAATCCAAAAAGTTGAACGTATCATCTTCCTGCACCAAATCATAATCGTTTTCATTTGCAAATGTTAGAGCCAACATCCCCTGTTTTTTAAGGTTTGTTTCATGGATACGGGCGAAAGACTTCACTAATACAGCTGCCACTCCTAAATGCCTAGGCTCCATAGCGGCATGCTCACGAGAAGAGCCTTCTCCATAGTTATGGTCTCCAACAACTATTGTTTTGATTCCGGCAGCTTTGTATTGGCGCTGTACATCTGGTACGCCTCCATATTCTCCTGTCAATTGATTTTTCACAAAGTTGGTTTGTTGATTATAGGCGTTTACCGCACCTATTAAACAGTTATTGGAAATATTATCTAGGTGCCCTCTAAAACGCAACCAAGGACCAGCCATAGAAATATGATCTGTAGTACATTTACCAAAGGCCTTGATCAACAATTTAGCACCTGTGATTGTGTCTCCTATAGGTGTGAACGGCTCCAATAATTGTAAACGCTCCGAAGTTGGACTTACTGTTACCTCTACGCCACTACCATCTGCAACCGGCTCTACATAACCATTTTCTTTTACTTCAAAACCTTTAGGAGGCAATTCCCATCCTGTAGGCTCATCAAACATCACCTCTTCTCCATTTTCATTAATTAACTTATCCGTCATTGGATTGAAGTCCAAACGACCCGCAATGGCAATCGCAGCCACCATTTCTGGAGATGCTACAAAGGCATGTGTATTTGGATTTCCATCCGCACGCTTTGCAAAATTTCTGTTGAAGGAGTGAATGATACTATTTTTTGGTGCATTTTTAGGGTCGCTATATCTCGCCCATTGCCCAATACATGGTCCACAAGCATTTGTAAATATTTTAGCGTCCAATTTTTCAAAAATGGAAAGGATGCCATCCCTTTCGGCTGTATAACGCACCTGCTCAGACCCTGGGTTGATTCCAAATTCTGCTTTTGTTACCAGACCTTTATCCAAAGCTTGTTGAGCAATAGAAGATGCTCTAGACAAATCCTCATAGGAAGAGTTGGTACAAGACCCTATCAATCCCCATTCTACAGCCAATGGCCATTCGTTAGCTTTTGCCTTTTCGGTCATTTCCTTACCTGCTGTAGTAGACAAATCTGGCGTAAACGGTCCATTTAAAAGTGGTGATAATTCTGAAAGATTGATTTCAATTACTTGATCAAAGTACTGTTCTGGGTTTGCATAAACTTCAGCATCAGCCGTCAAGTATTCTTTGATTTCATTGGCGGCATCGGCAACATCAGCTCTTTCTGTAGCACGCAAATAACGCTCCATAGATTCATCATACCCAAATGTAGAGGTGGTTGCTCCAATCTCCGCTCCCATATTACAAATGGTCCCCTTTCCTGTACATGACATAGCGGTTGCTCCAGGGCCAAAATATTCCACAATGGCTCCGGTACCACCTTTTACCGTTAGGATTTCTGCAACTTTAAGAATCACATCCTTTGGCGCCGTCCAGCCCGATAATTTTCCTGTTAACTTAACCCCGATCAATTTAGGAAATTTAAGCTCCCAAGCCATACCTGCCATCACGTCTACTGCATCGGCTCCTCCTACTCCAATGGCGACCATTCCCAATCCTCCTGCGTTCACAGTATGGGAATCCGTACCAATCATCATTCCTCCGGGAAAGGCGTAATTTTCCAATACCACCTGATGAATAATTCCAGCTCCGGGTTCCCAAAACCCGATACCATATTTATTGGATACAGAAGCCAAAAAGTCAAATACTTCCTTGCTAGTTTTATTGGCTTGCTTTAAATCTTGCTTGGCTCCCTGCTTTGCTTGAATCAAGTGATCGCAGTGTACGGTTGTAGGCACGGCAACTTTTGGTTTTCCTGCTTGCATAAACTGCAATAAGGCCATTTGAGCGGTTGCATCCTGACAGGCGATTCTATCCGGTGCAAAATCCACATAATCCTTTCCTCTAATAAAAGCTTTTTCAGGAGTTCCATCCCATAAATGGGAGTATAAAATCTTTTCGGAAAGCGTCAATGGTTTACCCACAACCTTGCGTGCCATATCAACGCGCTCCGCCATTTTCGAGTAAACATCCTTTATCATTTCTATATCAAATGCCATAAAATTTCTTGTTGTTTATTGAATACTTTTTTAGTGTCTACAATATACAAAATAAGTCCCCGAATGAAAAACCTAAATACCAGTGCTTTGCGGAACAAAATGCTAAAAATAAAGGCATAAAAAAAGTCCGAGTATTAAGCTCGGACTTTTCATATATATAAAATCTATGATGATTATAAAACCAATTGCTTTTGAGATGGTGCAAATCTAGTCAATACAATTCCCTCAACAGCTGCTTCGTACTCTTCCATAGTAGGAGTTCTACCCAAAATTGTAGACAATACTACTACTGGAGTGGAAGACAATAAAGATTCTCCTTTTTTCTCTCCAGAATCTTTTACAACTCTTCCTTGGAATAAACGTGTAGATGTTGCCATTACTGTATCACCTGGCTCTGCCTTTTCTTGGTTACCCATACACAGGTTACAACCTGGACGCTCCAAGTATAACATGTTTTCGTACTTGGTACGTGCTAAACCTTTTGGTGCATTGTCGTCAAACTCAAATCCTGAGTACTTTTGTAATACTTCCCAATCTCCTTCAGCTTTCAACTCGTCAACAATGTTGTAAGTTGGAGGCGCCACTACTAACGGAGCCTTAAACTCAACTTTTCCTTGTTGCGCTTCAATGTTCTTCAACATTTGAGCTAAAATCTTCATATCTCCTTTGTGAACCATACAAGATCCAACAAATCCTAAATCAACTTTCTTAGTTCCTCCATAGAAAGATAACGGTCTGATGGTATCGTGTGTATAACGCTTAGAAACATCTTCATTATTTACATCTGGATCGGCAATCATTGGCTCAGCAATTTCATCCAAGTCAATCTCTACCTCTGCATAGTACTTAGCATTAGCATCTGGTCTAAGAGCAGGCTTAATTCCTGTTTTAACTTCTACAATTCTTGCATTTGCCTTGTCTACCAAACCTTGAAGTACTTGCTGTTCGTTATCCATACCTTTATCGATCATGATTTGGATACGGTCTCTAGCAATTTCTAAAGATTCGATTAAAGTTTCATCTTCCGAAATACAGATAGAAGCCTTAGCTTTCATCTCTGCAGTCCAATCGGTAAATGTAAAGGCCTGATCAGAAGTCAATGTTCCAATGTGAACTTCAATTACACGTCCTTGGAATACGTTTTCACCTCCAAACTGTTTCAGCATTTGCTGTTGTGTAGCATGAACCACATCACGGAAATCCATGAAACTTCTCATGTTTCCTTTGAAGGTTACTTTTACAGATTGTGGAATTGGCATAGTCGCTTCACCTGTTGCCAAAGCCAATGCTACAGTACCTGAATCGGCACCAAAAGCAACTCCTTTAGACATACGTGTGTGTGAATCTCCTCCAATAATAATATCCCAATCACTTACTGTAATATCGTTTAACACCTTATGAATTACATCGGTCATTGCGTGGTATTCACCTTTAGGATCACGCCCTGTAATTAATCCGAAGTCATTCATAAACTTCATCAACTTAGGAATGTTCGCTTTAGATTTATCATCCCATACAGAAGCCGTGTGACATCCAGATTGGTAAGCTCCATCAACAATTGGAGAAATGGTCGTTGCCGCCATCGCCTCTAACTCTTGAGACGTCATTAATCCAGTAGTATCCTGAGACCCTACAATGTTTACTTCAACACGAACATCAGAACCAGCGTGTAATGTTTTACCTGGTGTAGTTCCAACAGCATTTTTGTTGAAGATTTTCTCAACGGCTGTCAATCCTTGTCCTTCAATAGAAATTTCTTTTGAAGTAGCATATACTTGAGGAATTTCAATTCCTAATACTTTGGCAGCAAATGTTTGTAATTTTTTACCAAATACCACAGCATAAGAACCACCTGCCTTGATGAACTCTACTTTTTGTGGTGTTAAAGACGCAGAAATATCAATTAATTCCTGATCTCCATTGTATAATTTTTTCTCTTTAGTATTGATGGTAAGCACTGATCCTGTTTCCACAGAATAGGCTTGCTCTAAAACTGGATCTCCGTTTGCGTCTACAACCGTATTTCCTTCAGCATCCTTTTGCTTTACCCAGTTTTTAAGATCAATACCAATACCACCTGTTACTCCAACAGTTGTTAAGAAAATTGGAGAAATTCCGTTGGTTCCTGCAATTACCGGTGCAATATTGATAAATGGTACATATGGGCTAGATTCAATACCGGTCCACAAGGCCACGTTGTTAACACCAGACATTCTTGAAGACCCAACTCCCATAGTTCCTTTTTCAGCAATAAGCATTACGCGCTTATCTGGGTGTTGTGCTTTCAATTCAGTCAATGCTTTTTGCATGTCTTTGTTATGCTCAAAGATAGACTGGCCGTGCAACTCACGGTCTGAACGTGAATGTGCATCGGCACCAGGAGACAATAAATCTGTAGAAATATCTCCAACACCAGCAATAAAGGTTACTACTTTAATCTCTTCATCCACCTCAGGAAGTTGTGTAAAGAATTCAGCTTTAGCATAGCTTTCTATCAATTCTTTAGCTATAGTATTTCCAGCTTTAAAAGCTGCTTCCAAACGAGCTGTATCAGCATCGTATAAAAACACCTGAGTTTTTAACACTTTAGCAGCTTCTGCAGCAATTGCGGTATCCTCTCCTAAAGCCAAATCCAAAAGCACTTCAATAGAAGGCCCTCCTTTCATGTGAGACAATTGCTCAAACGCAAACGCTGGTGAAATTTCTTCAACAACAGACTCACCAAGAATAATTTCTTTTAAAAACTTAGCTTTAACTCCAGCAGCACTTGTAGTTCCTGGAAGCGTATTGTAAATAAAGAAATTCAGAGAATCTTCGCGATTTTCGTTATTCAAATCCTTAATTTGTTCAATAATCTCGCTTAACAAATCAGCTCCGTCAATAGGCTTTGGGTGAAGCCCCTGAGCTTTTCGTTGTTCGATCTCCTTGATGTAATCGTTGTATAAATTCATATTATTAGTATTATGATTTAATTGGCCTATTTTGCGATTTAAATTTCATCTGCCGAAAGTAGATTTTCTTGTTAAATCAAAGCCGTTTATAACATATTTTTTTCTTTAGCCTCGCAAAAGTAAAGAATTAATACAAAGTTTTAAAAATAAAATATTGAATACAATATCCAACCATACGAAATCGATATAATACGATAATTAATTCGTATGATTTTTGAGGTCCATCCGTTGAAAAAACAGTAATTTTCCTAATTTATCTATTCAACAGAGATTTCAATTTTGGCCGGTCTCTTAAATCCATTATTGGTTTTTCAAAATAGGTATACAAGAGGTGACTCAAATAAAGGGAGAGGCTCCAATACACCAATAAAACTATCATCTTCAACATTATAGAAAATTCACTCATATCTATAAAATGCTGGATAGTTAACAATACTATAGAATAATTGGTTAAATAGAGTGCATATGACAAAACGCTCAGTTTTGTAATCACTCTTTTTAGAGAGCCCTTACTTTTTATTTGTATGACAAATGGGAAACAGAGTACTAAAGCAATGGCCACGAAGGGCAAATAAAATACATTAAAAAACAGAGGTGCATTTTCCGGACTTAACGCTGCATAAAAAATAATAGCATGCATTCCAAAAAACAAAAGCATTCCTACAACGAAAATATGGCCTCTAAAATTCTGCCATATGACTTTGAAGTATGTGGCTATATACACTGCCAAAAAACCATAATAAATAGCATCAATTCTATAGACAACCACTTTTCGCAATGCTCTACTCCACTCCTGTCCAGATTCAAGAATATTATTGACGTGAAAATAATATCTGGAAATTATGATTCCTATTATAATTAGTACCGTAATAAAAAGAAACAGCAAATGTTTAGGAACTCGTTTTACCAAGACAATGCTAAAATATAAAAGTAATGGCCCTATTACATAAGCAAATTCCTCTATTGATAAACTCCACGATTCTGTAAAAAAATCTTCTTGTGGAGAGGCAAAATTTTGCAAGAACAAAAAATAGCAGCCGACACCCTTTATAATTTCACCATAAAAAATATAGACCAAAAATATATTTATAATTAAAATGAAATAATAATTGGGTAAGGTCCTAAACCAACGTCTTATCCAGAAATAAACAAAATCTTTAAAATTTGTTTTATTTGAGTTTATTTGTTGTAGAATAATACCTCCAATTAAAAACCCACTCAAAACAAAAAACAAGTCTACGCCTATAGTCCCAAAAAATCTAATGGCAGTAAGTAAGGTATTTTCTTGATTAGGATAGAGTAATAATGATGAATGCGATATTAAAACCAATAAAATAGCTACTGCCCGTATAGCATCCAAGCCAAAAATTCTATGCTTATTAGTTTCATTCACAAACTAGATCGCATACTACATTTTTAAAACAAACTCTCTATAATTCGTTCGTCTGTGATGCCTTCGGCTTCTGCTTTGTAGTTTTTGATGATACGGTGTCTTAGGATACCATTGGCAACGGCCTGAACATTTTCAATGTCTGGAGAAAATTTTCCTTGGATGGCAGCATGTGTCTTGGCCGCCAAAATAAGATTTTGGGATGCTCTTGGACCTGCTCCCCAATCCACAAACTCTTTCACCAACTCTGAAGCAGTTGATTCGTTTGGCCTAGTTTTAGACACCATTCCTACAGCATATTCAATCACATTGTCCGCTACAGGAATTCGACGAATAACACTTTGGAATTTGATGATTTCCTCGGCAGTAAACAAAGCATTGACTTGAGGTTTGTTGTCTGAAGTGGTAGCCTTTACAACCTCTACTTCTTCCTTAAAAGAAGGGTACTTTAAGTTAATGGCAAACATAAAACGGTCCAATTGGGCTTCTGGCAAAGGATATGTTCCTTCTTGTTCAATTGGGTTTTGAGTTGCCAACACAAAATAAGGCAGGCTCAATTTGTAGTGGTGTCCTGCAACCGTAACTGCACGCTCTTGCATTGCCTCTAAAAGCGCTGCTTGGGTTTTAGGCGGTGTTCTGTTGATTTCGTCTGCCAAGATAATATTGGCAAAAATTGGCCCCTTGATAAATTTGAAATGGCGATTTTCATCTAAAATCTCACTTCCTAAAATATCACTAGGCATTAAGTCTGGTGTAAACTGTATACGTTTGAAATCTAAACCTAAGGCTTGTGCAATGGTATTTACCATCAAGGTTTTTGCCAATCCTGGCACTCCCACCAACAGGGAATGACCTCCCGAGAAAATGGAAATCAAAATTTGATTTACCACTTCATCTTGACCAACAATTACTTTTGCAACTTCACTCTTTAAGGCTTTGTATTTTTTTACAAACTGTTCTACAGCTGCTACGTCAGACATATTATTTTTCTTTTTTTAACCAATTACTGTTAAACTCGCAATCTCTATATTCACCATTAATTTTGATATAAGTTTCCTGAATTTTCTCTTCAGTCCACTTATCAATGGCTTCATATTGCTTTTGTTGTTCTGCTAGGTTTTTAATTTTCAAATAATCTCTGGCAAAATCTGCTTCATGTTCATCTATTCTATCTGTTACCGTCAAGATTTTAAATTTAATACGATTTACACGATCCTCATCCTGTAGCACCAAACTCACTTCTCCATCTTTCAAATTTTGAATTTGAGAATATAGTTCTGGATCCATTTTTGTTAACTCAAAATTATGATCCTGTGTTCTTGGGTTGATCAATTGTCCTCCGTCTTGCTTGGTTTCCTTCTCATCACTGAATTCTCTTGCGGCATCTGCAAAGGACACTTCACCATCTACAATGCGTTTTCTTACAAGCTCTATTTCATCCTTAGCTTTCTTAATAGATTCTTCAGTTATCTCTGGACGCAGTAAAATATGTCTTACCTCATAAATCTGTCCTCTAATTTTTTCTAGATAAATGATATGGTATCCAAACTCTGTTTCGAAAGGTTCTGAAATTTCACCTTCTTGTAATGAAAAGGCAACTTCTCTAAACTCCTTTACCATTTGAGGATGCTTTTTATTCAATTCGTATTTCCCTCCATTCTTTCTAGAGGCAACATCGTCTGAATAAAACACAGCTTTGGTTGTAAAACTTGCTCCATTTTCAATAACGTCGGCTTTAAATTCCTTCAGTCTGTTGATTACCTTTTGCTTTTCTTCTTCAGAAACTTCTGGAATCACTACAATCTGGGCTACCTTTAGCTCCGTACCAAATATCGGACGCTCATCTTTAGGAATCCCATTAAAGTACTCACGTACTTCTTCTGGAGTTACCTCAATATCCGCAACAATCTTGTTTTGCATCTCAAATGCCAATTTTCCATTTTTGTTGATGATGAACATTTCTTCCCTTAAACTCTGCTCGCTGTCTTTATTGTAGAATTTTAACAGTTCATCCATAGACCCGTTGGTCTGCTCCAAAAACGCACTAATTTGCTGCTCGATGTTGGAACGAATTTCCAATTCATTCACCGTGATACTATCCTGAATGGCGTGATGTGTGTACAGCTTATCCTCCAACAATTTCCCAAACAACTGGCATCTAGTAATGTCTGCCGTAGATACCCCTCTGGCCTGCAACTGAACAAACTCCTTATCGATATCTGAATCTAAAACTACGAAATCTCCTACTACAGCAACCACACCATCCACTTTTTTACGTGCGCTGGGGTCTATGGTTAGCTCCTTTTTTTCTACTTCAGGTTCTTCTATGATTTCCTGTGCATTGCCAGCCCCGTATGACATAAGCGCCAAAGCGGCCAGCATAAATTTCATATTAATTGAAGATTTCAAATTGTTTGTTTTTAATAGCATCTTTGGTAATATCTTTTTCCAGCTGTTTAATGAGTTCCAATTTCCTTTTGTTCATTACAATTTGATTAATGGTTGGCTTGACGTATTCCAAGGGTGCATAATCATTTTGCAAAAGGACATCATTTATTTGCATCAAATATAGGTCTAATGAATCTTTGAGCTGTAAAAAATTAGATTTTTTTAACAGTTCTTTTTTATTCTCAGCGGATAACACCGGAACCTTGTTGATGACTTGGGAAACTTTAACCCAAACAGAATCGTTTAGCGTGTAGGACTTAAATTGAATAGAAATAGAGTCCAAATAACGCTTATCCTCATCAGTGTAACGTTTAAAGCGTTTCTCGATATCGTCCTTATTGATAGCGTTTTGCGCAATTTTAATGTAACGCAACTTCAACAACTCTTCATTAAGCTTAAAGGTTTCCTTGTTGAGATCGTAAACGTTTTGTGCCTCTTCTGAAGTTACTGTAGTGTCAATATTTCTTTTCACCAAGGCATCCAAATAGGCTTTGGTAAAAAGATCTTTTTTGTACTGAGATACCAACTTGTTAAAATCCTGTTGCATTTTCTCAGGAAGGTTGGTTTGTGCCCCATCTACCAACAGCAACTGCGTTGCCCATCTGTTGATAAACCCATTTACCAAAAGCGTACTGTCCTCTGATGGCGTGCCTTCTGCCACCAAGCCTTCTAAATCCTCTTTGTAAAGGTAAGATTCATTGACCCGGGCAATAGGAATCCTGTCGTCTGCTTTTTTAAACATATCGCAAGAGAAGACTGCAAGCAGCAACAGCAGTATGATGATACTGTATTTATTCAATTAATTCAGAATTTGAGATTTCACTTTAGCCAACACTTCTTGATCTATTTCAACATTGTAACGCTCATGCAAAGTGTTCAACCAGTTTTCTTCGATATAATTTTGATAATCACTCACCACACTTCCTCTTGCCTCTTCAAAAGTTTTAGGACCTTTGGGATACACTTCCTCTACAAGAGCTACATGATAGGAATCGTTGAATTTGTAAATCGAAGACACGCCTTTTTTGAATTCAAAATCCTCAGGAAGTGCTTGATGGGTTGTATCCATGATTCCTTTTGTAAAAATAACCTTTTGCTCGCTCTCAGTATTCAATTTAGCACTGATTTCTTCAACCGACTTATGCTCTTCCAATAAATCCTCTACTTTGGAAATGTCTCTTTTCTTAGCCGCCGAAGCAACCACCGCATCTGCCCTAACCGGCCAAACATAATCTGCTTTATGCGATTCGTAATAGTTTTTCAACCCAACAGTATCTTTTGATGCTGTATTCCAAACTTCCTTTTCCATTAGGTCAAACAACAACAAACCATCTCTATATTCTCCTAAAATAAAGGCAAATTCCTCATCTTCAAACTCCAAGTTACGCTCACGGTAGTCAATAAGTTTGGCTTCCAAAAAGGCCGCGTACTCAGCTGCAACAACTTCGGCTTTGGTCAATTGCTTTCCAAAGTATTTTCTTTGAGAAGATACTAAATAATCCCCAAACTCTCCATAAGTATAGTCTTGTTTCCCAATGGTGATAAAGGTTTTGTCCTTAGTGGAATCTGCTGGCAAAGCCCAACTGTTTTGGAAATATTCGGCATTGATCAATCCTTCAAAATATGTCAAAGCCTCTTGGTTGTCCTTAACATTATAGCGTTGCTTTAAATTATTGGTGAGCGCCGTATTGATTATAGCCGAACGTGAATCACGTTTTACACGCTGCTCCAATTCCAACTTAATGGTATCAAACTCCGGATTTCCTTTTTTGTCGATCAGTTTCACAATATGCCATCCAAACTCGGTTTTGAAAGGCTCTGAAATCTGTCCGTTTTCAGTCAATCCAAATGCCACTTCTTCAAATTCCGAAGAACTCAATTGCCCTCCTTTGAATGACGGCAGCAACCCTCCTTTAGCAGCTGAACTTTTATCGTCGGAAAACTGTTTTGCCACAGCCTCAAAGGACTCACCTTGCATGATTTTTTTGTAAAGCTCATTGATACGCACTTCCGGATCTAATGAATCATCCTTTTGAACTTTAGACACCATAATGTGCTCTACAGTTACCTCTCCACGAGAAGGACGCTTGTCCTCAACCATCACAATGTGGTAACCAAAACGTGTTCTGAACGGCATGGAAATATCACCAACTTTAGTATTGTAAGCAACCGTTTCAAAATTATAAACCATTTTGAAAGCTGAAAAATACCCCAACTCTTCAGCGTAGGTTTCATGTCCTTTGTAACTGATTTCCCTTGAACCAGGTGCCTTGTATTTTGTGTTCAATTCGTTGAAAACCGTTTCAAAACCTTCTTTCAACGCTCTTTCGCGCAAGGCCAACAAATCGTTGTAAACCTTCAAGGTATCACGCTCGGCTTCCTCTACACGAAATAAAATATGCGAAGCCTTAATGTCATAAGACATACGCTCGTAAGCCTCCTTTACCAAAGCATCGGTTACCTTATTATCCGTAAGGAAATTTTTGGTCAACTGTTTTTTGTAATTACCAAACTCCCTTTTATACTGGGCGTTGTCATCAAGCCCCAAACGCTTGGCTTCCTTGATTTTCAATTGATAGTTCACAAAAAGTTTTAAATATTCATCTACATCCTTTTGCGATTCGTCCTTTACCAAATCAAGGTTTTTATTATAAACCCTAATAAATTCCGAAGCCTTTACAGGATCTCCATCAACAGTAAACAATACATCATCACTTGTGGTTTGCGCACTTACAAACCCCGATACAAATAAAGAAAGGACTAAAAACTTTAGTTTTAATTTCATAGTTAAAATCAATTGGTCAATTGCAGCAAAAATAACATATTTAGCATATTTAGCAAGCTGCTTTTATGAAACGACCATATTCTGCTATTCGTATAAAAATGCTTTCTCTACTCTTGTTAAAATTTCTCCATTTTCAGTTGAAAACCAGAAAAACAAATCGATTTTCAAAATATCATAGTATATTTAATTCTTAAATAAATTGCTAACAATGAAGTACTCCACAAAAATTACCGTGGCCTTACCGTTGAATGAATTTCTGCATAAATTCAACAACACCGAGAACATGAAGCATTGGCAAAAAGGCCTTATTGCTGCCGAACATATTTCGGGCACCCCAGGAGAACTTGGTTCCAAAATGAAGTTGATTTACAAATTGGGCAATCGGGTGATGGAACTTATTGAAACCATAACGCATGCCAATTTACCCTACGAGCTGCATGCTACCTATACTACCCACGGCTTGCACAACATACAGGAAAACTATTTTAATCAAACCGAAGAAGGCCATACCATTTGGACTTCGGATAACGAATTTGTGCCCTTAAGCTTTACCATGAAATTAATGACCAAATTTATGCCCAGTGCTTTTAAGAAACAATCGTTGCAATACATGGTAGATTTTAAGAACTTTGCCGAAAAAGGAACTTCTGTAGCCAATGCGTAAATTAAAATTAATCTGGGACTTCCGTGGGCCAGCCGCCCTAAAGACTGCCCAACACCATGAAATCCATTTAAAAGAGTATATTCGCATGCAAAATCTGGATATCGAGATTACGGGTGTTGAAACCTTATCTGATATGCATTCCATCGCTTTTTTGGTGGTGGACGAGTCCCAAATGAAACCTATACGAGATGCACTTAAACCCCACCGAGGCCAAGTGTACCAAAATCAATAATTACCAAAACATGAAATATCCCCTTATTCTTCTATTTGCCATAGCTTTGTCATACCTTAACTGTGCTAGCGAAAAAGAACCTGCCAAAACTAAAACTTTTGTAGAAGAACCTCATTCCTTTGCCATCCCCAACAAGGCCTACATCAACCAATTAGATTTAGACATTGAGGTAGACTTCGATTCCGAAACCATAAAAGGATCGGCTACATATGACATCACCAACAACAATGCGTCTGAAATTGTTTTGGACAGTAAGTTTTTGGATATTAAAAGTGTGGAAGCTGATGGTAAAGAAACTACATTCCATTTAGGTGATTTTGATGAATTTCTGGGGCAAGCACTTCATATAGATATTAAGAACGATACGAAAGCCATCAAAGTGTTCTATGAAACCACAGAACGCACCGAGGCACTTCAATGGTTGGATCCACAACAGACGGCAGATAAAACCCACCCGTTCCTGTTCACACAAGGTCAAGCTATTTTAACCCGTACTTGGATTCCTATTCAAGATAGTCCGCAAATACGCATCACTTACAACGCTACGGTAAAAGTTCCTTCTGAGCTTATGGCGGTGATGAGTGCCGAAAACCCAAAAGAAAAAAACCCAGAGGGATTGTATCATTTTCAAATGAAACAACCAATCTCTCCTTACCTGATAGCGCTTTCAGTTGGAAATTTAGAATACAGAGCCATTAGCAACCGTACAGGTGTATATGCCGAAACCTCAATGATTGATAAGGTTCAAAATGAATTTTCCGAAATGGACAACATGCTCAAAGCTGCCGAAGCTCTTTATGGTACTTATGCCTGGGAACAATTCGACGTCATTGTATTACCACCTAGTTTCCCTTTTGGAGGTATGGAAAACCCACGACTTACCTTTGCTACGCCTACCCTAATTGCGGGAGACAAAAGTTTAACTTCAGTAATTGCCCATGAATTGGCGCACTCTTGGTCCGGTAATTTGGTAACCAACTCCACTTGGAATGATTTCTGGTTGAATGAAGGCTTTACTGTCTATTTTGAAATCAGAATTATGGAAGCTCTTTACGGGAAAGAACGTGCCGATATGTTGGCCTTGATTGGCCGTCAGGATTTAGAGGATGAAATTGAAGATTTGAAAGACACTCCAGAAAGCACACAATTAAAATTGGACTTAAAAAACGAGAATCCAGACGATGGTATGAATAGCATTGCATACGATAAAGGTTACCTGTTTTTAAGAACCTTGGAAGAAACTGTTGGTCGCGATAAGTTTGATGTGTTTTTGAAGAGCTATTTTACTACCAATGCTTTTAGCACTTTGACTACTGAAGATTTTGTAAATTATCTGAACACACAGCTGCTACAACCAAATAACATTACATTCAACACAAAAGACTGGATTTATAAGCCTGGAATTCCTTCCAATGCGGCAGTAATTTCTTCAGATAAATTTGATACTGCAGAACGCTCCTTGGAACAATTTCTAAAATTGAATGAAGTAGATACTGCCTTGACCAACAATTGGACCACACAGGAATGGGTGCATTTCATCCGTAATTTCCCAGAAACCATCACGCCAGAACAAATGGCACTTTTAGACAACGCCTTTGACTTTACCAATTCTGGCAACTCCCATGTTGCTATGGTTTGGTTTGAACAATCCATCATTCACGATTACAGAGGTAATGATGTCGATAAAAATATTGCGTCATTTTTAACCCAGGTAGGTCGTAGATGGTATGTAGAAACCTTGTTTAAAGCCTATAAAAAAGCTGACAAAGTTGAAGAAGCTTTATTCATTTACAAAGAAACACGTGGCAATTACCACTCAGTTACGGCTGGCACTATAGATTTGTTGTTGAATTATACACAAGAAAGCACGACATCACAGGTTGAATAGGTATGAGGAATTTCATTTTAAACCAAAACTTTACATTCTCTTAACATTGAAATTAAAAGCTTCCTAGCTTTAAATAGTAAATTTACAGTTCAAGTTAACCAACATGAGGCTGTTAGCCATTCTAGCAGCCAAATACCGATTAACGACAAACTATATGAAACTGCAACATACCGAGGATTTCTTAAGGAAATTCGACTACGACTACCTCCGTCAGGATAATCAATTGATTGTAAAAATGGAACCTTCCCAACAAGTCTCCATAAATTTTTCCAATCCACAACAACCGGTTATTACCAATGAACTTACAAGATGGAATTTTTTGACCGGTATTTTCAACATGCGAATTAAAAACGCTGTCCTGCTCAATTTTGCATTAGGGGTGATTTTAAGTTTACTATTAGCCACCCAAAATTTAGAGACAGGAATTTCCGTGTTTTTGATTTATACCATTTGGATTTCATTTTGGGCAGCACACTACCTTTCTAAATCCAAGACTTTAAAAGAAAACTTGGCTCATTGGAATAACTAACTGGTTTATTCCATAAACCAGTATTTTGCTTTTTTCCTACTATTGTAAGAAATGCATTTCGTCGATGATTTTTGAGTCAACTTGTTATTCCTCGCCTTTTTAACTCATTACATCAAATATAAATCTTCAGAATTACAAAAATCAATTCATTTGTTTGTAAAATCCTAACAAACAATGGTGTTTGCTAGTAACCTTAACTAAATGAATCATGAAAAACATGCCCAAAATCAACCAGTTCTTAGGGTGCTGTATGTTGGTTTCTATCCTAATGTTTTCCTGCCAATCTGAAGAATTACAGGACAACCAAATCCCTGAAAACCCACAATCCTTAAGTTTAGAAAAGCTAAGTCCCGTAAAGAACACTACCATGAGCACTTCTGCCATGCGTGAAGCCTACGTAGACTGCGAAACGACTTGTATTGTTGCCGGTAGCGGCAATTACTTTGTAATGGCAGACTCTGACTTTTATGAGAACGGCAACGGCAATGGATATAAAAGAAAAGAGATAAGTTATGAAGCCTATAATACCGAAACACAATTTATAATTGATGTTTATTATCAGTACACTGGAAATGCAAATTTTGATTCCTCAATAGAAATTGAAATAACTGATGTTACTATTAACGAAGAACCACAAGTAGTCAATATTTCTCCAATAATTCAAGATAATCTGGAAGGTGGAGAAATTGTATCTCTGATATACAATTTACCAATGGATTGGGAAGCTTGTGATAAAATATCATTTAGTGTTAAACAAGAAGGTCTTTCTGATGATCTTACATTAGATGCTACCTATTCTTTAATAGGCATCTGCCCTTGCGAGGAAAGCTTTAGCTATGAAGCTACAAGCGAGAACAGTTACATATTTACCTATTCCAACGTTGAGGCTATGGAAAATGCAGTTGTTCAATTTACTTGTCCTCACATTACAAGTTTTGAACCCTTAGATGGCAAAGAATATTCGGTTAATCCTGGAAATGGCCAAGGATCCCCAACGGTTTTAACTTGGGTTGGCGATTTAGGGGCCTGTGCAGAAACTACATTCGCCATTAAATTTTATGCCGATTGTGATCAAAACAATGCTAATTTTGCCAACATTTTCACAGACTTTAAAGTGAATGGAGATTCCAAAAAAGGAGATGTTTCCAACATAAAATTTGATTGTGCCGAATAAACATTAGCACAAACTAAACCTTTAAAAGCCCTATGCATTAAGTATGGGGCTTTTTTAATTCCCAAAATTCATTTATACAATTTAATTCCGTAATTTTAAAAGACATACGTATTCACTCCCAAACCACAAAATTTAAACTTCATGAATGATTTTGTTACCAATTGGACCAAAGACGAATTAAAGGCATACATCATGATTTTTTGTTCCCATGCCGATTTCAACGAATCCAAAGCTGAAAAAACATACATAAAATCAAAAATAAAGGATTTAGACCTTCAGCAGATCCATCGTGAATTTGACAAGGACAACGACTATCAAAGTATTCAGAAAATTAGATCCTCACTTTCTTCCCTTAATTACAATCCAGAAGAGCTGGAAACCTTAATAACAGAAATCAAAGAACTTTTTATGGTCGATGGCCATATTGACACCTTGGAACACAATCTGCTATTAGGATTAAAACACATTCTAAAAGATCCATAAATCGCAACTTTTTCAGCAAAACAGCTTACTATACGCACCTTAAACCATAAAATATTTGCATTTTGAAAAAAGAGCTTTTCAATGTTATTTTTATGTTATCAAATCTTCTGTAGTTTGGCCGTAGCCAATATCTTTGTAGGTACATTCAGATCATCCATTAATCATGTCCAATAAAAAAACCGTCATCATTGTTGGAGGTGGCTTTGCTGGTTTAGAACTTATCAACCAACTAGGCAACTCCAACTATAATGTAATTTTGGTAGACACCAACAATTACAATTTCTTTCCACCTCTACTCTATCAAGTTGCTGCTGGGTTTATGGAACCTTCAGCTATTAGTTATCCTTTCAGGAAAATATTGCGCTCAAAGCCTAACGTTAAGTTTAGATTGGGTTCCTTGGAAAAAGTTGTCCCGAAGGAAAACAAAATAATTGTTAGCAACGGTGAGCTTTACTATGATATTTTAGTGATGGCCACTGGAGCCGAAACCAATTTCTTTGGCAATAAAAACATTGAAGAATACAGTTTGCCAATGAAAACCATTAGCGACGCCTTAGCCTTGCGAAATGTGATCTTCACCCGATTGGAACGCGCCACACGTCTTGAAAAAAGAGAAGACCGAAAAAAATTGCTATCCTTTGTCATAGCAGGTGCAGGTCCTACTGGAGTGGAACTTTCCGGAATTTTTGCTGAAATGCGCGCCCACATCCTTACAAAGGATTATCCAGAATTGAGTATGGACGATTTAGGTGAAATTTATTTAATTGACGGACAAGATGCCGTATTGGCCGTGATGTCTGAAAAGACCCAAAAATACACCTATAAAAAGCTAGAAGAACTTGGCGTAACTATCAAACTGAATACTTTAGTAAAGGACTTTAAGGATGATATTGTTTCATTATCAGACGGCACAGAAATACATAGTAGAAATCTTATTTGGGCGGCTGGAATTTCAGCTAAAACCTTTGATGGTTTTACACCAGAAAACTATGGCCCTGGAAGACGTTTAAAAACCAATGCCTTCAATTTGGTGGATGGTTATGACAATATCTATGCGATTGGCGATTCTGCCTTGGTTTTAGGAGATCCCAACTATCCAAAAGGACATCCGCAATTGGCCCAAACAGCCATTCAACAAGCAAAAAACCTAGGCAAAAATTTATGTGCAACTAGCGAATGGAAACCATTCACCTATAAAGACCTAGGCTCAATGGCCATTATTGGACGTAATAAAGCCGTTACGGATGGTCCTGACCAAAAGTTTTTCTTTAAAGGATTTTTGGCTTGGTGTATATGGATTTTCGTGCACATCATGTCTTTGGTAAACTTTAGAAACAGAATGCGTGCCCTTTACGATTGGATTGGATATTACATCAATAAAGACCAATCCTTCCGAATGATTATCAAACCAAAAAAATAGTTCTGTAAACTATATAAACAGAAAAAGCGCGATGAAATCCATCGCGCTTTTTGTTTTATTTAATTGCTCTTACTATCTAGAATAGTTAGGAGCTTCTTTTGTAATTGTTACATCGTGAGGGTGGCTCTCATTGATTCCTGAAGCTGTGATTTTCACAAACTGTCCTTTTTCCTTTAAGGTCTCGATGTCCTTAGCTCCACAATATCCCATCCCTGCACGTAAACCTCCAATAAATTGGTGGATACTCTCTACCAATTCACCTTTGTAAGGTACACGTCCTACGATACCTTCTGGAACCAATTTTTTGATATCATCTTCCACATCTTGGAAATAGCGATCTTTACTACCTTCTTTCATAGCTTCAACAGATCCCATTCCTCTGTAAGACTTGAACTTTCTTCCTTCGTAAATAATGGTTTCACCTGGAGATTCCTTAGTTCCTGCCAATAAAGATCCTAGCATTACACTATCAGCACCTGCAGCAATCGCCTTAGGAATATCTCCTGTGTAACGGATACCTCCATCAGCAATTACAGGAACTCCTGAACCTTTAATGGCTGCAGCAACTTCCAATACAGCAGAGAACTGTGGGAAACCAACTCCTGCAACTACACGCGTAGTACAGATAGAACCAGGTCCAATTCCAACTTTCACGGCATCCGCTCCTGCTTCTACCAAATATTTAGCAGCTTCTCCAGTTGCAATATTTCCAACAACCACTTCCAACTGAGGGAACTTTTTCTTTACTTCTTTCAATACCGCTACCACACCTTTGGTATGACCATGGGCAGTATCAATAATTACCGCATCAACACCGGCATTTACCAAAGCTTCCGCTCTTTCAACTGCATCGCCAGTGACACCAATAGCAGCTGCCACACGCAAACGACCGTATTCGTCTTTGTTGGCATTTGGTTTTTGGGTTAGCTTAGTGATGTCTCTAAAGGTAATCAACCCAGCCAATTTATAATTGTCATCTACAATAAGTAGCTTTTCAATTTTATGTTGTTGTAAAATGATTTCAGCATCTTTTAGAGAAGTCCCCACTCCTGCAGTCACCAAGTTTTCACTGGTCATTACCTCAGAAATAGGACGGCTGTTTTTGTGTTCAAAACGCAAGTCTCTATTGGTCACAATCCCCTTTAAGGTACCGCTTTCATCCACGATTGGAATTCCTCCAATGCTGTGTTCCTTCATATATTGCTTTGCATCTGCAACTTTAGCCGTCAACGGAAGCGTTACAGGATCGATAATCATCCCGTTTTCTGCACGCTTTACACGTTTTACTTTAGCAGCTTGTTGCGCGATAGTCATGTTTTTGTGCAAAACACCAATACCCCCTTCACGTGCCATGGCAATAGCCATTTTACTTTCGGTTACCGTATCCATAGCAGCGGATACAATAGGTACATTAAGAGTAATGTTTTTGGTAAATTTTGTTTGAATGCTAACTTCTCTAGGTAAGACTTCAGAAAAGGCTGGGACTAGAAGAACGTCGTCGTAAGTTAATCCTTCTCCCACAATTTTATTTTGATGTGCTATCATGATGCAATTACGGTTATAATTGCGTGCAAATATACGATTTTTAATGACATTAAACTTTTAAATGAAGTTAAATTATGGATAATACACTTTGCAATATTCTCTTAGTGTATGTAAGGCATATTCGTAGCGTTTTTCTTCCAACAAAATATCTCCTTTAAATCGGATTTGCCTAGGTACAACCATAGCATAAAACCCCTTTCCTTTGGCCATACGCTCTATGGTTTTTAAAGTAGATGAATCGACTTCATCATATATCTCACTTAGCCATACATGCTGTTCTTGATACAGTATTTGTTCATCCCAAAGGAGAGCATCATTTCCTTTTAGTATCTCATCCGAGAAGTATAGGGTTCCCAAGGTTTCAAATGCACCGTCAAAGGCTGTTTCACTACCCAAGTAGGCATATTTCTTGATATCCTTTTTCATGAATATTTTATAAGGAAATGCTTTGGTCAATCGTAATTTATTAGAAATAAAATATGCCATTTTCGGCCAGACTACTTCATGTCCCTTTGCATCTAAAGCCTCATATAACCATTTATAAAAGTCTGTCCGTTCACGAATGGTCCTGTACTCTTCTGGCAAGTCATGTTTTAAATTATATTCATTGGCTCGTTGCCATATTTGAGTATTGTGAATTCTATCTGCTCTCAACCAATCGGAAGGTGCTAAAGAATCTGTTCCCGTTGCCTTTTCAAAATCTTTAATACAAGACCATTCCTTGGCCATGACAGAATTTCCCAATGCCAAAAACAAGATAATAAGGCTGTAATTTAATCTCTTTTGCAGTATCAATTTGAGCTTTGATAAAACCTAAAGATACTTATTTCTAATCAATCAAAAACTTAAATCCTGTCGAGAAAATATTGGCCGAAAGTCCATCACTTCGCTTGTAGTACCCATACCTAAAATCGATACTTTTTAGTCCTGCTTTCCAAATATGGAAGGAGGTAAAAATATCGGTGTAGTTGAATCCAACACCAAACTGGTTACTATTGAATTTTGAAAGATCATAATCTGAAGTATAAAACTCTTCGGTTGACAAATGTTCTTCATAAGGCGCAAAATAATCTGCCGCAGTTTGGGTATAATACCTGTAAATTGGATACACCGTGAATTTATCGCCAATCTTGTAAGGTAGCTCAACACTTGCCGTGTGTGAAGTAATCCCCCAATCGTCTGTATAAAAACGGTAATAGGTTCTCAAGGTCAATTTCTCATTAAAGAAATAATTCAATCTTCCGCCAATAGGAATTTTGAATCTACTATCAGGCAAACGTTCCACGTCATCGGCCAACTGAAAATCATCAATGAAGAAATCAGGCTGATCTGCAAAATAAACACGTTGGTGCGGTGTAGAAAGCAGTCCCTGTTGCAGCACAATATCCATAAAAACGGAAGCTTGCAGATTTTTAGTAAGGATTTGCGAAAAACTTAAAGACAAACTATAGGAATTCCTACCAAGGTCATTGAACTTTTCGTCTTTAAAAGGATCATACGTTCCTGGCCCAACAATACCAGGATGAGAAAACCCTCCTCGCAATTCAATGGGATATTGAGGATTCCAAGTATCCAAAAACACATTGGCCTTTACGCCTACTTCGGTGTTTTTTTCATTGAACAAACGCGTATAATTTCCTCCAAAACCAATAGAGAAATAATCAAACTCCGAAGCCACACTTAAATTAGCGCCTACAATTTTGTTTCTATCGTCGGAAGAATGTGCATAACTAAAATTTCCGTTCACCCATGTATCAGATCTTGAAGCTCCTGAAGAATCCGAAAACGGACTGGCAGGTTTGTTAGAATCGAACGGATTGATGTTACTGGAAGATGCCGAAGTGTATGCAGAAATCCCAGCATCCACGGTCAATACATCGTCACTGTTCAACGGAATGGCCACCACAAACGTTGGTGTAATATCCGTTAATTTTTCATCCCCAATTCCTCCAGAAACAGCCGCATGTTTCCCATCCTGAGCATAATAACTCATCAAAAAATCAACTTCGGTGGTTTCTAACACCCTTTTCTTATAAGCTGAAGAAGGTTCGGTTTGCAATGTATCTGCTGGTTGGGTTTGAGAATATCCAACAGCCACAAAAAGGAGCAAGAGTATGAGACTTATTTTTTTCATATCTAATTACATCCGCAGCCTCCACCTGTTTTCCCTCCGTTAGCACCGGAAGAACCTTCTCTGTACAACTGAAAATTGGTTTCAAAACGTTCTGCTTTTCTTGCCGACAAAGCCATTTCCGGGTCATTGATATTGACCTTTTCATATTCCTTTACCGCCGTGCAAGAGCTTAATGAGAGCATCAAAAACCCCATTAAAGACATGTACTTTATCATTGTTTTGGTTTTATTAAATTGGAGTAAAATATATTTCCTTGTTCATCTATAATGATGCATTCCACACCGTTCAACTGATTGATAAAATCCAAACCGACTTCCTTCCCCATCACAAATACGGAAGTTGCTAAGGCATCGGCCAATTCGGCTTTTGGAGCCATCACACTCACACTAATAATCCCTGTGCTGGGATAGCCCGTCCTTGGATCGATAATGTGAGCATATCTTACCCCATTGAATTTTACAAACTTTTCATAATTTCCAGAAGTAACAATAGCCTGATTGTCCATTGGCAACATGGCAAACACCTTATCCTTGTTCAACGGGTTTGTAATGGCAATATTCCAAAGTTCGCCGTTGGGTTGCCTTCCCCATGTATTCATATCTCCCGAGGCATTTATGATTCCAGCTTCCACCCCAAGATCCCTCAAGAGTTGTTTCGCCTTGTCTGCAGCATATCCTTTTCCTATCGCCCCAAAGCCAATTTTCATCCCTTTGGTATCAAGAAAAACGGAGTTATTGCTTTCATTCAATTTGATATGCTGATAACCAACTTTCGATACAGATTGGGTAATTTCCTCCTCACTTGGTATCGTTTGCATACTGCCATCAAACTTCCAAATTTTGTCCATCGAGGCATAGGAAATGTCAAAAGCACCTTGTGTGAGTTTTGATATTTCAATGGCGCGTTTAATTAAATCGAACAATTCCCTATCAACTTCTACAGGCTGTATCCCTGCATTGGCATTGATTTTTGAGGTTTGGGAATTGGGATCCCAAGAGGATATCAACTTTTCAATTCTAGAGATTTCTTCAACCGCCGCATCAATATAGCCATCTGCCTGTTCTTGGGTTTTGGCTACCACAGAAATGTCAAAGCGACTTCCCATTAACTTCAAAGTACGTTTAAAGGTAGACTGTGCCGAAGAGAAGCCAAAGGTGAAGAAAAAGCCGATGATGAAAAGTCGTTTCATTGGAAAACCTATTTCATGAAGCCTTTCAGTTTTTCAACATAGGCTTCTGGAGTCGTCTTTTCGTAGCCTGTTTCTCCCAGCACTTTCCCATCTGGAGACATGACCACTACAAAAGGGAAAAACCCTTTTTTATTGTAAGTTTCAGCCAATCGTTTATTCTGTTCCTGAAGGGCTTCGTCCAATTGGTTCTGTTTCTTTCTTGGGAAATCGGCTCTTACAAGAATCGCCTTTTCCAAAGCAAAGGATTTGAACTCCTCCGTTTCCAAAATTTGTTTTTCCAACTTGATACAAGGAGCGCACCAATCGGATCCGGAGAAAATCAAAACAATGGATTTGTGTTCTTTTGCTGCTTGGGATTTGGCAGCCTCAAAGTTGGTCTGCCATTCTTGCGAAAACATGCTATTTACCCCCAAAATAAATAACACCAGCAATGTTAACTTACGCATAGTAACTTAATTGTGTCTGTTCAACAGGATTAACAACGTAAAGTAATGCGCTTTATTTCAATTTGGAGGTAACAATGGTTACAATTTTAAGCAATTAAAATTGAGTTTAAATAAGAATTATAACTGCATAAGAAAATGACAGACAAGTATTTGATAAAAAGCCTAGTGATAGTATTTGAAAATTTTCGTAGCCTCGTTATGGGCACTTTCAAAACTCATGGCATTGAGGTTGGATTGCTTTTTAGCCGTAAAATAAGACAGTAATTTTTCTGTAGGCATATTTCCTGTAAGCTCGTCTTTTGCCATTGGGCAACCACCAAAACCTTGAATGGCCCCATCAAAACGTCTGCACCCCGATTTAAAAGCTGCATCAACCTTTTCGAACCAAGTGGTAGGCGTGGTATGTAAATGGGCCCCAAATTCTATGTTGGGATATTGTGGTATTAAATGGGAAAACAGATACTCAATACTTTCAGGATTGGAGCTTCCAACAGTGTCGCTTAACGATAAAATATTTACTCCCATTTGCGATAAAGTTTCCGTCCATTCGCCTACAATATCTACATTCCAAGGATCTCCATAAGGATTTCCAAAGCCCATACTAATATAAACCACAACCTCCTTACCTACTTTATTGGCAATTTCCAGAATTTCCTGCAGCGTCACTACAGACTCCGCAATGGTTTTATGGGTATTACGCATTTGGAAGTTTTCTGAAATGGAAAACGGATAGCCCAAATATTGGATTTCGGGATATTGGCAGGCATCCATTGCACCGCGGGTATTGGCGATAATGGCCAATAATTTACTGCTGGTATTACTTAAATCTAAACGAGATAATACTTCGGCGGTGTCTGCCATTTGCGGAATGGCTTTGGGGGAGACAAAACTTCCAAAATCGATGGTATCAAAGCCTACCCTAAGCAACGACTGGATATATTGAACTTTCTTTTCGGTTGGAATAAAATCCTTAATACCCTGCATGGCATCTCTAGGGCATTCTATAATTTTAACGTAGTCGCTCATAAAAGTCAAAGATAGTAAAGTTCACCGGCTACTAAAACGTTTTCTTGAAAACTAGATTAAAATGAAAATAGCGATTCCCACAAAGACAATAATCTGAAGCCATTTCAACACCAAGCCAGTATTTTTATGATGAATAAGATAATTGGAAATAGCTCCTGAAAGAATGGCAATACCAGCAAAAATCACCAAGGAAACGCCCATGAAAATAAATCCCAACACATAAAACTGCCAAACGGTTGACAGACTATCACTGAACAAAAAACCCGGAAAAAGGGCTAAAAAAAACAAAGACACTTTAGGGTTTAGCACATTCATAATAACCCCTTGTTTGTACAGTTGGGAAACACTCTTTTTAGGAATGCCACGGGAGTTCAATTCCAATGCCGAACTGCTTTTATACACCTTATAGGCCAAATACAATAAATAGCCCGCTCCAAACAATTTGATGGCTAAATAGATATAGTCGTTTTCCTTAATCAAGGTAGACACTCCAAAAGCCACCAAAGTGGTATGTACTATACATCCCGAAATCAATCCAGCCACAGTAGCCAAACCATATTTTTTGCCATGGGCAATGCTTTGCAGCAGCACATAAATATTATCCGGTCCTGGCGAAATTGCCAAGGCCGAGGTTGCCACTACAAACGATATCAGGATATCAACGTTCATTAAGCGCGATTTAAAATCGCTTTGTTGATCTTGGAAATCAGTTTTGGACCTTCATAAATGAAGCCTGTATACAACTGTACCAAACTAGCACCTGCATCCAGTTTTTCAAGAGCATCTTCTGCGGAATGAATCCCTCCAACACCAATGATCGGGAATGCCTTATTGCTTTTTTCAGAAAGAAAACGAATCACTTCTGTAGATCTTTTGGTCAATGGTTTTCCACTTAAGCCTCCAGTTTCTTCTTTGCTTTCAGATTTTAACCCTTCTCTTGAAATGGTCGTATTTGTGGCAATCACACCTTCAATTTTGGTGTCCTCAACAATATCGATAATGTCCATTAATTGCTCATCGGTTAAATCTGGAGCAATTTTAAGTAGAATTGGTTTTGGACTCGACTTTTCAGCATTGAGGTCTTTCAAGGTTTTTAAAAGATGCGTCAAAGGCTCCTTATCCTGTAACGCTCTTAAGTTTGGTGTATTTGGAGAACTTACATTTACCACAAAGTAATCCACATAATCAAACAGCGCATTGAAACAGATTTTATAATCCTCCACCGCGGTTTCATTAGGCGTCACTTTATTCTTTCCAATGTTCCCTCCTATCAGCACGCCTTTATTCTTTTTCAAGCGTTCTACAGCTTCCTCAACACCTCCATTGTTAAAGCCCATTCTATTGATGATGGCAGAATCTGCTTTCAAACGGAACAAACGCTTCTTAGGGTTTCCAGGTTGTGCTTTTGGCGTTAAGGTGCCTATTTCAATAAATCCAAATCCAAGGTCTCCCAACTCCTTGTATAATTTGGCATCCTTATCAAAACCGGCCGCCAAACCAACAGGATTTTTAAATTTCAAACCAAAGAGTTCGCGTTCCAATCGTTTATCTTCAACAAGATACAAGCCTCTAAATATGCTTGGTACCAAAGGAACTTTATGAAGAATTCGAATTAAGGAAAATGTGAAATGGTGAATTTTTTCCGGGTCAAAAAGAAAAAATAACGGTCTTACGATAAGTTTATACATAATTACAAGCTTGGACTGCAAAAATACTACGCAAATGACAAATAACCTTACTATTCATTTTAGAAATTAGTAGTATTTTTGAAGACTTTATTAACATTGATTTTCATTAAAATACCCTCTCATGATAAACAAACAACACCTTATAGACAGATTTATAAGTTATGTAACGGTTGACACAGAATCGGATCCTGCATCTGAAACGACTCCAAGTACCGAAAAACAATGGGATTTGGCCAATGCTCTAGCCCAAGAACTTAAGGATATTGGGATGACCGATGTGACTATTGATGAGAACGCATACATTATGGCAACCTTGCCTAGCAACGTAGACCATGAAGTGCCTACCATTGGATTTGTATCGCATTTTGATACGTCACCTGACTTTACTGGCGCCAATGTAAAACCACAAATTATAGAAAACTACGATGGTAAGGATATTGTTTTAAATGCTGAAAAGGACATTATCCTGTCTCCTTCCTATTTTGAAGACTTATTGCAATACAAAGGTCAAACCTTGATTACCACCGACGGAAACACCCTTTTGGGCGCTGATGACAAGGCTGGTATTACCGAAATTGTTTCGGCTATGGAATACCTTATCCAACACCCAGAAATAAAACACGGTCCTATACGTGTGGGCTTTACTCCAGATGAAGAAATTGGTAGAGGGGCTCATAAATTTGACGTTGAAAAATTTGGAGCTGAATGGGCTTATACCATGGACGGGAGCCAAATTGGCGAATTGGAATACGAAAACTTCAACGCTGCAGGAGCCACTGTGAAGGTAAAAGGAAAGATTGTGCACCCGGGTTACGCCAAAGGAAAATTGGTAAACTCCATGTATATCGCTACAGACTTCATCAATTCATTGCCAAGACTTGAAACTCCAGAGCACACCGAAGGTTACCAAGGATTTTTCCACTTACACGGCATGGAGGGGAAAGTTGAGGAAACCGTTTTGAAATACATCATTCGTGACCACGACAAAGGACATTTTGAAGCTCGTAAAGAAGTGATGCAGAAATTGGCCAACGAAATCAACTCTGAATACGGAAGAGAAGTGATTGAAATTGAAATCAAAGATCAATACTTCAACATGAAGGAAAAAGTAGAGCCTGTAATGCATATTGTAGATATTGCCGAAAAAGCCATGAAGCAATTGAACATTAAACCTCTTATCAAACCTATCCGAGGTGGTACAGACGGGTCGCAATTAAGCTATATGGGCTTACCTTGTCCAAACATCTTTGCTGGAGGACATAACTTCCACGGACGTTATGAATATGTCCCTGTAGAAAGCATGATCAAGGCCACAGAAGTAATCTGTAAGATTGCCGAACTTACTGCATTGAAAAAATAAGATTGAATAAAATTGCCTAATTTAGTAAACGGGAACCCAAAAAGTTCCCGTTTTTATTTTCTCAATTCTTATGTATTATGGCAAAAGCTACTTCTGTTGAAGCTTATATTGAAAACTCCAATTTCCCCGAAGCTCTGGGCCTTTTAAGGGATATCATCACTTCCACCGAAGTAGAAGAATCCTTAAAATGGAATGCTCCCGTGTATGCTATCGATGGTAAAAATGTTATTGGATTGGGGGCTTTTAAAAATCATTTCGGCATATGGTTTTTCAACGGTGTATTTTTAAAAGATGAAAAACAATTATTGGTCAATGCCCAAGAAACAACCAAAGCGCTTAGGCAAATGCGTTTTGAAAGCATTGATGACATTGATAAAAATGTAGTGCTTTCTTATGTAAAAGAGGCTATAGAAAACCAAAAATTGGGAAAAGAACTCAAGCCTGAGAGAAAGGGAAAAACGGTTGAAATCCCTGAAGAACTTAAAAGGCTTCTTGACAATAGTTCGGAATTGGAACAACACTTCAATGCGTTAACGCCTGGCAAACAACGGGAATATTGCGAGTATATAGCAAGTGCCAAAAGAGAAGCGACCAAACAAACCCGATTGGATAAAATTACCCCAATGATTCTACAAGGTATTGGACTGAACGACAAATACAAAAATTGCTGATTTCCATATAAGGTTATAAAAAAAGAGCCACTTCAATGAAGTGGCTCTTTTTTCTATGTTGTAAAGACATTTTTTAATTACGCCTTTTCTTGAACTTTTTTACTCATTTCCATGGAAATGGCAGAACGTTCAAATTTTATTTTACCAGCTAGAGTTTCGATAACGCAACTATTGTCTTTATCATTCAGTTCAACAATTTTACCGTGCAAACCGCTTTTGGTAATTACTTTGTCTCCCCTTTTTAGTTCGTTAGCAAACTTCTTTTCTTGTTTAGCTCTTTTCATTTGCGGCGCAATCATAAAGAAATACACCACTGCAAACATGGCTATAAAAGGTAAAAAATTCTGTAAACCTTCCATATATTTAGTGTGCTGCTGCTGGCTTAGCTGCTTCGGCAGCAGGGTCAGCTTCGATAAACGCTTTAATTTTAACCATTTCCTTACCTTTTTCTGTGTTGGTAGTTAAGGTAATAGTCTTAGAAATTTGGTTTTTCCCTTTACCGTTGAACTTCACTGTAAACTCAGCAGATTCTCCCGGTGCTAAAGGTTCTTTACTCCAATCTTGAGGCACTGTACATCCACAAGTACTTTTGATGTTACTTACAACCAATGGAGCTTTACCAGTATTAGTATATTTGAATTTAGTTTCAACAGGAGTTCCATTTTTAATGGTACCAAAATCGTGCTCTGCTTCCTCGAAAGAAATTACAGGTAGGTCTCCAGCTACAGCATCTCTTTCTGCAGCAGCTGCTACATTTTCACTATTTACTTTACTTGCTGCATCTTCTTTACATGAAGTAAAAGCTACTAAACAAAGAGCGCTTAAACTTAATATCACTTTTTTCATTGGGATAAAATTTAATTATTAGTATTAATTGTTCCTTTTTGAGCGGTAAATGTAGTAATTATTTCTAATTACATCAATCCTCTCCCAATTTTATTTAATTTGTCCTCAGCAGTGTACTCCTTGACAATCTTATCTAAAATACCATTGATAAAGATGCTACTTTTAGGTGTAGAATATTCTTTGGCAATTTCCAAATACTCATTAATGGTCACCTTTACAGGAATGGATGGGAACTTTTGAAACTCGCAAATGGCCATTTGCAACAGTACGGCATCCAAACTAGCGATACGCTCTGTATCCCAGTTTTTAGTTTTCTTAGCAATGTCCTTATTGTATTTGGACACGTTAAGCAGAGTTTTCTTCAATAAGTCTACTGCAAAATCCCTATCGTCCAAATCTTTGTATAGGTCTGG
Source organism: Mangrovimonas sp. sgz306409 (assembly GCF_059735265.1). NCBI lineage: Bacteria > Pseudomonadati > Bacteroidota > Flavobacteriia > Flavobacteriales > Flavobacteriaceae > Mangrovimonas > Mangrovimonas sp. sgz306409. The sequence goes on along the minus strand of NZ_JCAPEU010000003.1, from coordinate 143,062 downwards.
AGTAAAATAGGTATCAGGACTGTCCTTTTTCACTTTTCTTAACAACTTAAGAATACTCGTATTTACTATTGGTAAATCGTCAACCCACGTAAGCTTCTTGTCCTCAAAATAGTCGTATAACTTTTCGTTAGGGGCAATAATATCTGAAAAGATGTTTACCACCAACTCTTTATCCTCCTTAAAGCTATCGACTGGAGAAGCCATGTATTCCTTATAAAGGTCACTTTCCAAAATGGCTTTGAATATGATCTCTACATATTCAAAATCCAAATACCAATAGTTCAACTTTCTGGCCTCGATTTCGTCAGACAATTCTTGATTGTCTCTTAACGCATGCAATAGGCGGTTATTGACAAACTTGGAATTCGGGTTCCTTTCTTCGTCGGTTGCAAGAAGTTTCTTTTGGGTTTTGTTAAGATGGTCTTCGGCTCTTTTGTGAGTTTCTATCAGCAGTGCTAGGATTACCAAGTACAAGTCGTACATACTATCCAAGCTTTGAAGCAAAAATCGTTCATCCTTCTTTATGTCATCACTTTCGGTACCATTAAAAGCATAAATGGTTTGCATCACCTTGATACGGATATGTCTTCTGTTAAGCATATATAAGAACCTTTTATAAAAAATTAAAAGAGGCGAAAGTGTTGATTCTTTCGCCTCGCAAAAATACTATTATTTATTCATTGCTGAAACTAAAAAAGGAATTGGCTCGTAATTATTTTGCGTTTTCCTTTTTACGCGTTTCAATACGTTCTTGAGCAATTTTTAAAGCTGCCTCATGAGTTGTGATTTGAGCAGCTTTTGCTTTTTCAAGAATCTCCAATGTTGTATTGTAAATGTTTTCTGTTTTACGAATGATTTCCGGTCTTCCGTAGTTTTCCAATTCAGCATATACATTGATAATTCCACCAGCATTGATCAAGAAATCCGGAGCATATACAATACCACGTTCTTGTAACAACTTACCGTGAACACGCTCTTCTGCCAATTGGTTGTTAGCCGCACCTGCAATAATTTTTGCTTGAATACGGTTGATGGTCTCATCATTAATTGTAGCTCCTAAGGCACAAGGTGCATAAATATCCATGGCTTCGCTATAGATATCTTCTCCTGTGTAAATGGTTGCTCCATATTTTGAACTCACCATTTCCAAACGCTCAGGACTGATGTCTGTAATGGTTACTTTAGCGCCTTCATTCACCAAATGCTCAACCAAAGCTTCCCCTACATTTCCAATTCCCTGTACAAACACGGTTTTGTCTTCCAATACATCCGAACCAAATTTAAATTTGGCCGCAGCCTTCATCCCCATAAACACACCGTAAGCCGTAATTGGCGAAGGGTTTCCTGCACCACCTTTGTCTTCTGAAATACCAGTTACATAAGGCGTTACTTCTCTTACAAGGTCCATGTCTGAAGTTGCCATACCAACATCCTCTGCAGTGATGTACTTACCGCTTAAGGAATGTACAAACTCACCAAACTTTTTCATAAGCTCAGGAGTTTTTTGGGTCTTGGCATCCCCGATGATTACTGCTTTACCACCACCAAGGTTCAACCCAGTGATTGCAGATTTATAGGTCATCCCTCTAGACAAACGCAATACGTCGTTTAAGGCTTCCCATTCGTTGCTGTAATTCCACATTCTTGTCCCTCCCAAAGCAGGTCCTAAAACTGTGTTGTGAATACCAATTATTGCTTTTAAACCAGTATCTTTGTCGTTGCAAAATACCACTTGCTCATGGTTGTCAAAAGATAATTGACCAAAAACCGGATCGACTTTCGAAAGTTCATCAGAACTTATAACGTCTGAAATCATGTAAATTGAATTAATTAAAATACGTTCTTAGCACCTCTAAAAACGCGTGCAAAATTAATCCATTATTGAATTATTAGCAAAAAATAATCGTAAAATAAAACTATCTTAAAAAAAGCTTAACAGTTCTGTTTTTTCAATGAAAGAATTACAACATCTCAATAAATACTTTTACAAATACCGCTATAAACTACTCGCTGGAATTGTTATCACCATCATCGCCCGTATTTTCTTGTTGTTCACCCCTGAATTGGTGGGCTCTTCTGTAGATATCATCGATGAATATAGAAAGGGACTTGTTTCAGATATGTCCGTGGTAAAAAAGGAACTTTTAATCAACATTCTTTACATTGTTGGAGCGGCCATTGTTGGAGGTGTTTTCACATTTTTAATGAGACAAACCATCATCAATGTTTCGAGATACATAGAATATGATTTAAAAAATGAAGTGTACCGCCAATACCAACGTCTCTCTTTAGACTTTTACAAAAGCAACCGTACGGGAGATTTAATGAACCGTATAAGTGAAGATGTTGGAAAGGTACGTGAATATGCAGGGCCAGCAATCATGTACAGCATCAACACCATTACTCTGTTTATAATTGCCCTATTTTTAATGTTTAAGTCGGCACCAATGTTGACTTTATATACCATCATTCCTCTTCCTGTGCTTTCCTATTTTATTTATATTCTTAGCAAAGCCATCCACAAACGCAGCACCATTGTGCAAGTTTGGTTGTCTAAACTGAATACCTATGCGCAAGAATCCTTCAGTGGGGTTAGTGTTATCAAGTCGTATGGAATTGAGGAGCAGATTTATGAAGGCTTCGATAAACTTTCAGCAGAAAACAGGCAGAAAAATATCGATTTAACTAAAGTCCAGGCCTTGTTTTTCCCGTTGATGATTTTGCTTATCGGCCTTAGTAACATCATCGTTATCTATATAGGTGGAAAACAATATATCAACGGAGAGATTGAAAGTTTAGGAGTTATTGCTAAGTTCATCATTTACGTGAACTTACTTACTTGGCCTGTAGCCACCGTAGGTTGGGTAACTTCTGTGGTACAAAGGGCCGAAGCTTCACAAAAGCGCATCAATGAGTTTTTAAAATTAGAGCCAACCATCAAAAACAACACTGAAAAACATGCCGATATTCAAGGTAATATTGAATTCCAGGAAGTTTCCTTTACTTATCCAGACACCAACATTCAAGCTTTAAAGAATGTTAGCTTTACTTTGAAAAAAGGGGAATCCCTTGCCATTCTAGGGAAAACTGGTTCTGGTAAATCCACCATTTTGGACCTTATCGGAAGACTTTATGATATTGATTCAGGTACGATTCTTATTGATAAAACGCCTATCGACCTCGTTAACCTTACCGATTTGCGTGACAGCATTGGTTATGTTCCTCAGGACGCTTTTTTGTTTTCGGACACAATCCAGAACAATATCAAGTTCGGAAAAGAAGACGCCACGGACGAAGAAGTTATTGCCGCGGCTAAAAATTCTGACGTACACAAAAACATTGTTGGATTCTCTAAAGGCTATGATACTATTTTGGGAGAACGAGGCATCACTTTATCAGGAGGGCAAAAACAACGTATTTCCATTGCAAGGGCAATCATAAAATCGCCAGAGATTTTGTTGTTTGACGACTGTCTTTCAGCTGTTGACACCGAAACCGAAGAGAAAATCCTCAAGAATCTTAAGCGCGTTTCCAAGGACAAAACTACCATTATTGTAAGTCATAGAATATCCTCTGCAAAGAACGCCGATCACATTATAGTTTTGGACAATGGTGAGATCATTCAAAGGGGCAACCATGAAACTCTCTTAAATTCAGAAGGTTACTATAAAGACCTTTATTTGAAGCAGCTCACGGAAAAAGAAATATGACAAATTGTTGGTTTCTTAGCATTTTTTTTAGATTTTTGAGACATTAATAGGAACTAATTTTTTAATATAAAATCTTATGAGTGACCAAGGAATGATGGAAAAAGAGGAAATTTTTTCGAAAGTATTACGAGCAGGAAGACGGACATATTTTTTTGATGTAAGAGCAACCAAAGCGGGAGATTACTACCTAACGATTACAGAGAGTAAAAAATTCACCAATGAGGATGGATCTTTTCACTACAAAAAACATAAAATTTACTTATACAAAGAAGATTTTGCTGAGTTCAACGAAATCTTAGGAGAAATGATTGATTTTGTTATTGATGAAAAAGGAGATGAAGTAATTAGCGAGCGTCACCAAAAAAACTTTAAAAAAGACGATTACTATTCTAACGATGATGTAGAAGAAGGAGGAACAAGCTACGAAACATCGGCTTCTACAGGAAGTTTCACCGACGTCAACTTTGAAGATATATAATCATTCGATTTTTATAAAACTCTTAAAAAGCGCTACCGAAACGTAGCGTTTTTTTTTGTAACAAAGTCAAATCATCTGATTTAGTTCCGAAAAAACTCCTATAACTTGACTGCTAGAAGGGCAATAAGCAATATGCATGCGAAATATACACCTGCGATTGGCGTTCCCAAAAGTCCTCCAACCAACAATGTGGTCAAAATTAAATAAAATGGAATTAAGGTAATGGCCACTGCAAAACGAAAAGTGGCTACAAATTCCCGTTCCTTGATTTTAGGAAGCAAAGCATGTTTCCAAACCAAATATGTTGGTAACAGGACACATTTTAAAAGGCCCATAAAAAAGCGCTTCGGCAATCCATCTTGTTTTCCCGTTTGCAAGTTTTTGGCATCAAAATTACTTGAGATGTATTGGTTAGCTGCTATTGGATTAAGAAAATCCACCTTGTCTTCTTCCAACCGTTGCAAGGTATTTTCATAATGTTCTGAATCGATATGCGTGGTCAGCGCACACAATTCTTCATGAACCCTTGTTTTAATCTGTTGCGCCATATTAGGACTTTTCATGGTGTCTTTGGAAGTAACTTCGATAGTTTGTCCAAAATTTAAAAAGACCCCATTGGCATAGCCTTCTGCATTTTCGTAATTGATACCAACCGGAATCAAAGACAATTTTGTGTCTGGATAGCGTTCCAAAGTTTCAAAAACAATTCTCGTAAACCCTTTGCTTAAGGGCCGAACCATTCGTTTTAAATTATGGTTACCTTCAGGAAAAATGGTCACCGCATTATCAGAATGCAATAATTTGGAACAAGTTTTAAATATTTCGTCATTTTTTGAAATGGTATTCCATCCATCTCGAACCCTATAAACTGGTAACATCCACAGGCTTCTTAAAATTTTTGCCACCAAAGGATTACTAAAAACGCTGGCCCGGGTTAAAAAATACACAAAACGTCCATTTTTCACCGCAATAATTAAGGCATCCATTAAAGCGTTTTGATGGTTTCCCAAAAAGATGACGGCTTCATTCTTGGGAATGGATTCCTGCATAGCAACAGAGATCCTTCTGTAATAAAAAAAGAGCCCCAGTTTTATATAGCTTCTTACTAAAAACAGCCAAATCTTGTTCAAACCACGCTAATTTTAGAAGACACTTTAGACCAGTATAACGACAAGGCCAAGCCCGAAATGATATGCCAAATACCCCAAAAAGCCGCCATGATGGCCATACCCCCAAGCCCATTGAAGAACGTAAATATCAAGAGTAGTCCCAATCCAGAATTTTGGATACCAGTTTCAATAGCAATGGTTTTTTGGTCCTTCGTAGACAACCCAAAGAATTTAGCAATAACAAACCCAGTAAAGATAGCCAACAAGTTATGCCCAGAACCAATATAAACCACATGCGAAATGTAATTATTAAAAACGTCCAAGTTGTTTGAAAAGGCAATTACCACAATTGCTATGAACACAATGATGGAAAGTGGTTTTAGCAATTTTGAAAGTTTTTCAGCCAATTTTACGTTTTTATAGCGTACTGCCATTCCCAATATCAACGGAATTCCCAAGAGCAACACTACCAATTTCAGCAATTCAAAAGGTGCTACTTCAACCGTCTTTAAAATTTCCGCTGTGGGTGGATATAAATTCCCATACAACTGAAAATTTAATGGGGTCATGATGATGGCCATTAAAGTTCCCAAAGCTGTTAAACTTACTGATAGTGCAGAGTTTCCGTTAGACAAATGCGTCATAAAATTTGAAATATTTCCCCCTGGACAAGCCGCCACCATCATCATTCCCAAAGCAATACTTGGTTGTGGGTTCAATATTAAAATTACCAAAAAAGTTAAGAAAGGTAAAATGATAAATTGAGAAAGCAACCCTACAAAAATAGACTTAGGCTGCTTTATGACATTTTTAAAATCGTCTATGGAAATTCCCAAAGCCACACCAAACATGACTACGGCCAAAGCTATATTGAGCACCCATAAATCATCATTATTAAACTGGATTTGGACAGTATCTAATTCTTGCATATGCTTAAGCTACAGAGGAACCATTTGTCACACGGTCTTCGGGATTCAACAATACTACATCCTTCCCGTTCACCGCTCCCAATAACAAACATTCGCTCATAAAATTGGCTATTTGTTTTTTAGGGAAATTAACAACGGCAACAATCTGCCTGTTCAATAATTCTGATTTTGTATATAAGGAGGTGATTTGGGCCGAAGATTTCTTGATTCCCAAGGCTCCAAAATCGATAGTAAGTTGATATGCCGGACGATGTGCTTTTGGGAAATCATTCACTTCAATTATGGTCCCTACACGCAGGTCCACTCTTGCAAAATCCTCAAAAGTTATGGCTTTGTTCATCCGGCAAAAATACAAACATATTTTAAATATCCTGCCGTATTGTTTATGAACATGTTATACAAATGCAAGCCCGCTATCCTTTCAGTTTGGCTAATTTTTGAGTAATTTTGAGTTTAATTTAATTGTTATGGCCAGAACACCTTCAAACATGCTCCCTTTAGGCACCACAGCTCCTCAGTTTACGCTTTATGATACCATAAGTGACACCAATCTTTCACTCGATGATATAAAAGGCGTCAAGGGTACAGTCATCATGTTTATCTGCAACCACTGCCCTTTTGTAAAACACGTCAATGCTGAATTGTCTAAAATTGCCAAGGACTTTACTCCAAAAGGAATTAATTGGGCTGCGATTTCCAGCAATGATGTTGAAAACTATCCTGAGGATCACCCTGACTTAATGAAGGAAACAGCCATTAATGAAGGGTATATTTTTCCTTATCTATATGATCAAACACAAAAAGTAGCCAAGGATTATGATGCTGCCTGTACCCCAGACTTTTATTTGTTTGATGATAATTTAAAGCTTGTGTACCGAGGCCAATTGGACGATTCAAGACCTGAAAATGGTATTTCTGTAACAGGAAAAGACCTTAGAGAAGCCATAAATGCATTGTTGAGCAATTCTCCTATTTCAGACAAACAAAAACCAAGTATTGGCTGTAACATTAAATGGAAAAAATCTTAATAAATCACTTAACCTACATTCAATTAACCACAACCACCAGCCATTTTAGACTTCATATCTTATGAAATACGCATATCTTATTCTACTCTGTGTGTTTTGCTTTAACTGCCAAAACACATCCACTCCAACACAATACAGACATACATTAAATCTGGAAGGTTCATGGCAATTTGCCTTGGACACGGCCAATGTTGGTATTTCCAAAAAGTGGTTCTCAACAGATTTAAAAGACAAGGTTACCTTACCAGGAACTACAGATTCCAATAAAAAAGGCTTTGTTAAGACAGATACCACCACAATGCACCTCAACCGTCCTTTTACTTATGAAGGTGCCGCTTGGTATAGAAAAAAGGTGGTCATTCCTGAAAATTTCAAAGAACAGCATATTACTTTGTTTTTGGAACGCACAAAGCCTTCAAATGTTTGGATTGACAATAAGCATGTTGGGTCTTCACAATTATTGCAAGCCCCTCAACAGTTTGATGTGTCTTCCTATTTAAGTCCTGGGGAGCATTATATCACACTTCAAATCAACAACGATTTAAAATTAACACCCTACGGCAACGTACACATCTATACAGACGACACCCAAACCAATTGGAATGGAGTGATCGGAAAAATGTACTTGGAAGCCTCTGCCCAAACCTATATTTCCAACTTACAGGTATTTCCAAATATTGAAAAGAAAACAATGGATGTTGCCATTGAGGTAGAAAATGGCTCAGATCAAGTTTCCCTAGAACTTTTGGTAGAGAGCAGCATCAATGGCGTAACTACACAATTACAACCTCAGCAATTCATTCTTGCCAATAAGCCCAAAAATACTGTGAGCTATGCCTTTGAAAACGACATTGCTTTATGGGATGAATATGAGCAACCACTTTATAAAGTAACAGCCATTATTTCCAACGAAAACACCAAAGATGCCCAATCTGTAACTTTTGCAATGCGCGATTTTAAAGTTGACGGAAGACATTTTGCCATCAATGGACGCCCTACCTTTTTAAGAGGAAAGCACGATGCAGCCGTATTTCCAATTACAGGACACACCCCCATGGATGTGGAATCTTGGCGAAAAATCTATAAGATTGCTAAATCTTACGGCATCAACCATTACCGTTTCCACACCTACTGTCCTCCAGAAGCTGCCTTTACTGCAGCAGACCTAGAAGGTATATATCTTCAGGCCGAACTTCCATTTTGGGGCGGTTTGGAGTCTGATACTATTGCTTCCCAATTGAAAGCCGAAGGAGAAGCGATGTTGAAATCCTATGCCAATCACCCTTCCTTCGTCATGTTTTCCCCTGGAAATGAAATTTGGAGCGGTCATGACAATATTGAAAAACTAATGGTGTCTTTAAAAGATTACGACGGTCGCCCACTTTACACCATGGGATCTAACAATAATATCGGTTACGTGCCGCCTCGCGATTATGCCGAGTTTTTTGTAGGGGCCAGAACTCCTTTTGATGGAGATGCCAACAAAGCACACACAAGATTAACACACGCCTTTGCCGATGCCAAGGATGGCGGAATTTTGAACACCCAAACACCATCAACAAATTTCAATTTTGATTATTCGGTATCTCGTTTGGAGCTTCCAATTATCAGTCATGAAATCGGGCAATACCAAATCTACCCTGATTACAAAGAAATTGAAAAATACTCCGGTATTTTAAAGGCTTGGAACCTTATCGAGTTTAAAAACAGACTTGAAAAAGCTGGTATGCTAGATTTGGATAGTGCCTTTCAAAAGGCTTCAGGTGCTTGGTCCGCTATTTGCTATAAGGCAGAAATGGAAGCCGCGCTTCGCACAAAAGATATGGCAGGGTTCCAACTTTTAGACCTTCAGGATTTCTCTGGTCAAGGAACAGCTTTGGTTGGTATTTTGGATGCTTTTATGGACAGTAAAGACGTGGTGACTCCTAAAACATGGAAACAGTCCTGCAACGATGTGGTTCTGCTACTTGAATTCCCTAAATACACATGGACCAACAGTGAACATTTCACAGCTCAATTAGATGTTGTTAACTATTCCAACAAGGCGATTACTGAAGGCGTGCAATGGAAAGTTGAAAAAGAAAATGGCTTTGTCATGAACCAAGGCAATGTTAGCGCAACATCCATTTCCAATGACGGGTTATCCAAGTTAGGAAAATTAAGTGTTGACTTGTCAAACATTGAAAAACCTGAAAGATTAAACGTTTTGGTGTCCATTCCCAATACGGAATACAGCAACTCCTATCCTATTTGGGTGTATCCTTCCAAAGAGAATATTGAAATTCAAACTTCTATTTCCATTGTTGAAGACTTGAATACTTCTGCTTTAAACCACCTAAAAAATGGCGGTACGGTTTTGTATTTCCCAAAAACAACATCTGTTGAAAAGAACAGTTTTCCAGGACACTTCCCTCCCGAATTTTGGAACTACGGCATGTTCAAGAGCATTAGCGAATCCAACAACAAACCTGTTTCGCCAGGAACACTAGGATTACTTATGGATCCAAAACATCCAATATTTAATGCTTTCCCTACCGATTTTCATACCAATTGGCAATGGTTTTCAATGATCAAAAACAGTAATTCTCTAATATTGGATAATACAGCCAATGATTATCGTCCGATTGTTCAGGTAATTGACAATTTGGAACGCAACCACAAATTAGGCCTCATTTTCGAATTTAAGGTTGGTAAAGGAAAGTTATTGGTTTGCATGTCCCAACTGAACAAAATTGCAGACAAACCAGAAGCACGTCAATTATACCAATCCATTCTCAACTATATGGAATCTGAAGATTTCCATCCGCCCTATGAAATATCTACAGAAGAATTGACTTCTCTATTTCATTAGAAAACAACTAAAGGTTATCATCAATTTTGTATTTTTAAATGTCCTGTTTTTTTCGAATTGGACTTAAAAACCCTGATGGTAACCTTTACTTTTATGGAACGCTCAAAACAAATTGCCAATCGGTTTGGGGAGGTGATCCTTTCTGGGGATTGGATTGCGAACACAAATTTAAAATCATTGCTCTCCGATGTCAATTGGCAAATGGCCATCACACCTATTGGGCAACTCAACACTATAGGTGCTCTTGCCCAACACATCCACTACTACATTGCTGGTACACTAAATGTTTTGCAAGGAGGAGACCTTTTAATAAAGGACAAATTCAGTTTTGATTTCCCTCCTATAACTTCTCAAAAAGATTGGGAACATCGACTGAAAATAATCTTTGAAGATGCAGAAACCTTTGCTCTTGAAGTTGAAAAACTCTCTTCTCAGGATCTAGATAAAGTTTTTATAAAAGAGGCCTACGGAACCTATGAACGTAATATTGAAGCCATCATAGAACACAGCTATTATCATCTTGGGCAAATTTCATTGTTAAAGAAATTAGTTTTATCGTCAAGGTAGAATTAGTTTCAATTATAAATGATTTTATAAAATTTAACAACCTTAACCTATTTCCTATTGAAATAAAATTTGGAAATTTCTCACATTAAAACTACTTTTCTCCTCGATATCAACCATAACTGTACTCTCATGCAAAAAAATCTACTTTATTTAATTTTCTTTTTATCCACTTTTGCAAATGCTTCTGTAATTACAGGAAGCGTTTTGCTCGATGACAGCTCCGATCATAGTGGTATTACCATTAAATTTGTCCCTATTTCGCCTAGTGCTGTTTATGGTGAAACAACATCAAACTCAGATGGTACATTCAACGCAACCATTGAGAATGGAATTTATGATGTCACCTTTGAAAAAGAGGGCTATCAAACACACACCTTGAGCGACCAGTTCATCGCCGAAAACACAACACTTCCAAGCGTTGTTCTAAACTCCAATTCCGTAGTCAATGTGGGGATCCCAAGTGTAGTCCCTTCAAATGTATCTGGGGTATGGACAAGTAACAACACCTATGTTGTTAACGGAAATATTAAAGTACCCTCTGGAGCAACTCTTACCATTGAACCTGGAACCCTAGTTAAATTCAGTGGTTACTATTCAGTTTTGGTTAACGGCACCTTAAATGCCATTGGAACTGAGGAAAATTACATTAGGTTTACTTCTCAAAATTCCAATCCCACAAATACTGACTGGAATAGGATAAACATTAATTCAAGTTCAAACTCAACTATTTTGAAATATTGTATCATTGAATATGGAACAGCAGAGAATTTCGAGAATAAAGGAATAGTAAATATAGAAGCTGAAGCCACTATAGAAAACTGCATTATAAGACATAGTGATGAAAAAGGAATAAGTATTGGCAATGATGCAACAAATGTGAACATTTTAAACAATGAAATATCGGATTGTGATATAGGTGTAGCTTTCATTGGTTCAACTAACCCCATTGCAATTATTGATGGTAACCGTATCTATGACAATGCCATTGGGATTTTTACAGCTTGGGCAAATTACCAAACTGTAGTTCGTAACAATATCATTTCAGATTGTATAAATGGTATATCAACTTATACAAGCATTACTATCCACAACAATATTATTTTCGATTCAACTAAAGGGATTTCTGTTAATGGTAACCAACCTACCATAAGAAACAACACTATTTTTTCAAATTTAAAAGGAGTAAGCATTTATAATTCAGATGCATTTAACCCAAACCCTATAATAAACTCCAATATCATTATAAACAACAGTGTAAGCGGAATCATTTCAGAAGGAACTCCTGTTCCGAACTCTGTAACCTATAACCTTTTGTACAACAATGGAAATGATGTGAGCAATTTACCTATAGGAATCGGGACCATTGTAACCACCAATGACAATGGAACCCCATCAGACACCTATTACAATATCTTCTCTTCAGCTGATTTGATTTCTATGGATCCTCTAAACCCTGATTTTTGTAAATTAAATAATTCCTCAAGCGCCATTAATGCGGGCGATCCCGACATAGAGAACATTTATAATTCTACAATAATTGACATAGGTGCTAAGGAGAGTTCTGAAACTCTCTCTATAAACGATTTATTGGAAAATAATGTTTCCATTTTCCCTAATCCCATTTCAGACCATCTCAATATAAAAGCGTCAAAGAACCAGCAGTTCAATAAAATAATACTTTACAATTTGAATGGAAAAATGATAAATGAGTATACCCTAGAGAATTTGACCAGTGAATACACAATAGAAAATTTAGATAACTTAAATTCTGGAATTTATTTTTTAGGTCTTTTCAATAACAATTTTGAGCTCAATACAATTAAACTCTTGAAAAAATAAACTCCTTTGTTTAAATCAAAAAAATACTGCTGCTTATATCTTCTTATAAACGGCAGTATTTTTTTGCAAATTATTCGTCTCAGAACTCATTTCCTCAGCTTTATTCAATTTTGATTAAATTAGTTACTAATGTCTATCATTTCATTAACCAACTATGCTGAAATTCTTTAAAAACATCAGAAAAACACTTCTGGATAAAAATAAATTGGGACAGTATTTAAAATATGCCTTGGGAGAAATTCTTCTTGTCGTTTTAGGGATTCTAATTGCGCTTCAAGTAAACAACTGGAATCAAGACCGAATTGAAAAACAACATACCTTGGATTACCTAAACGACTTGACAGTTGACATTGCATTGGATTTGGAAAACCTAGAGGACCACATCCAATTTCTGGATGATATGAGCAATAGAAAAAGAACACTTTTAAAGCAGATTTCGCATGAACATCTAGAAATGGATACCATTATCAAATTAGTGATGCCTATTTACCTCACCAAGCCTATTATAGACAGAACCTACCAAAAATACAACTCCACAAACATTTCCAAACTTATTGACAATAAAGAGCTTTACAACAATATTAACACCTATTACACCACGGTTAAAACCAGATATCTCACCCATGTTGTTTGGGATGAAAAATATACTTTGGAAGAAGCTGAGTTTTGGTATTACAATGATGAATTTGAAAGCCGATACCTTGATGAAGATTTACCATTTCTCCACAATGACTCTATTCAAAAAGCTGTTCTAGAAACGCAATTAAAATCCGTGAAAGGGAGAAATTTACTCCGCACTAGTCTTTTCAGAAAAAAGCGCATCAAGACCTATGTGGTGGAAGTGCAAAATCGGGCATTGGAACTATCCAACGATATCAAGGATTATCTTGAAGCATCCGGCTATTACAACTAAACTTTATCTTAAAAGACTAAAATGCCCTCTTAAAGTTCTAGTTTGCCCATTTAATCGTATCAATTGAGCTTCAAACCAATAATCGGTAGCAGGTAAAGCCACACCGTTAAAGGTACCGTCCCATCCTGAACCTGAAGGTTTGATTACGGCCATAAGCTTTCCGTAGCGGTCAAAAATATTAACGGTGGATTTTTCGGAATAGGCTTCATTAAATCCTTTGATATTCCAAACGTCGTTATAGGTATCTCCATTCGGACTAAAAAACTTTGCATAACCTACCACAAAAATCTCTAATTGGGCGATGCCGCAACCATTCTTATCACGAACATACAAGATATGTTCTCCTGCAGCAACCTCATCAAAATAAGGGTCGTCCTGGAAACTTGAAAACTCATCATCCAAGGCGTATTCATAATCTCCTATACCCAAACCATTGGGGTTTATAGAAACGGTATTATTATTTGAAAAATCCTGAATAGTAATATCATCTATATCCAAATCTGCCACCGAAGATTCTATGACTGCTACCACACTTGGTTCCGATTGACAACCATATTCCGAAGTCGCAACTACCGAGTACATTCCTCCCGAAACAACAGTAACTGAAGGTGTATACGAAATAACTGTACCACTGCTATCTGTCCATTCATAGGTGTAACTACCGTTAGGGTTTGTCACCATCAAGGTAACAGGATCTCCTTCCAAACAATAAATGACTTCATCGTCGGTATCAAATTGAGGCAAAGTATAGACTTCCAACATCAAGTGAGGTCCAATCCCAAAACAGTCACCATTGTCATCGCTTTCAACCCGAACATACAATAATTGGGCATCAGGAGTTTCGTTGGTATAAGGTATGGAGGCATCGATTTCATTTTGCTCGAGTTGGGCATCTGCTAGATTTTGATAGTAATGAACACTTAAATTTTGCCCTGTTGGAAATTGGTCCAAAAACACTTGAGATATCTGGCTTAAATCGAATTCATAAAAACCATCACCATCGTCATCACAATACTCTAAAGTTTCCATATAACCGTCCTGAAACGAAGTTGTAGACACCTCTAATGTAATGGTTGAAACCCGAAAACACCCATTTGCGGAAACAACCCTTGCAAACACTTCTTCCGAAACAGAATTATTGAATGGCACGGGATCAACAGCCTCAATGCCGTCATTGGCATCGACTAAAGTCAGGTGATAGGAAACCTCAAACGCCTCTGAACTTCCGTCAACCAAAACTTCATTAATTTCATTCAAATTGAAATTAGTATAACCATCCGCCAACCCATCTTCATCGCAATTTTTGAAGATCAAACTAGAGACAACGTCTGGCAAAGCATTCACCTGAATATCAAAACTCCCTTCCGAATAACACCCATACTCCTGCAAATTTGTAACTCGAACATAAATAGGTTGAGTATTAGCAACTGTATTTTCAAAATTATCAGGAGCTGTGATTTCCTGAGAAAATGCCGCATCCAAAAAATATGAGAAACTATAATCCGAGGCGGGAGCACCATCCAAAATCACAGATTCATTTTGGGTTAAATCGAAACTTGAAATACCATTGGTATCATCGCCATCCAAATTGGAATCACAAACTTCTAATGCGGATATATCATTTGGCACTTGAGGCGTTTCAAATAAAACCACAGTTACCATAGTACGAATAGAACTTTCACACCCATCCATAGTTTGCGAGGCATAATAGCTCGTCCCATTCTCTAAGTTTTGAGAAGTCGCTAAAGGTGTTCCTCCTGTATCCGAAGCATACCAAACAACAGCTGTTCCTTCAACCTGCAAATTTGCAATGGTAGCATTTTCAAGGCTACAGAAAACCTGTTCCGCATCTGCAATGGGTGATGGCGTATCTTGAACCGTCAAGGTCACGGCAACTCTATTTTCACTTATACAATCGTTATATTGAGCTTCGGCATAAAACGTCGTGGAAACAGTAAGTTCTGGTGTTGTAAAGGAATTTTCTGTCCCCACTACATTACCACCAACCATGGCATCATACCAAAAAACAGTTCCTTGGGAAGAGGTTGCGCTAAGTACGCCACTGCCCGATCCACCACAAATAATAGCATCATTATAATCTGTTATGGTAGGAATTTCAACCACCGTGGCAACAACTGGTTCCTTTATCCCGTTTGGGCAACCATTTATGGAAGCTAGCACATAATAAGTTGTTGTTACTGAAATTTCTGGGGTTGTGAACGTCAATCCTGAAGCTATGGAAGTTCCATTTGGATCATCAAACCACAATACTGTGCCTCCCGAAGACACGGCTTCCAATTCCACGGAACCTGAACCACAAACCGTAGCACCAACAACATTCATAATTTCAGGAATGGTAATTTTGGTACTCGCAGAAATATCCACTTCCGGATCGCCCGGCATGCCTCCATATTCAATTATATAACCCTTTGGCTGATAATCTCCCGAAGTATCCCCTGCATTAGGCAAATCGTTCCAAGATCCTGGAACACCAACTCCCGGAGCCGTGACATGGGCATAGTCTTCATTGTTTAAATTATTGGGCTCTCCTGTGTTCCAAAAAGCATAATTGGGCGTAGATCCGTTCACGCCTCCATTCCAAAATACCATGCCTTCTTCTGGTCCTGTCATCCATTTCCAGGTTCCTTCGGACTCTACGTCACTACCACCTATCCAGCCAGCTCCGGCCGCTTGCTCCCCTGATAATTGCGCTTCTTCGGCAGACGTTATAGTGGCCAAATATCCTTGAAGACCGTAATATGTACTACTTTCCGCAGCAGCTTTTGCCGCTGTCCACGTGATTCCTAAATTTGGAACATACTCATAATAATGCCCTGTGGAAGGTAAAAAGTTGGCATCACCTACGGTAAATGAGAAATACTTTTCCCCAGAAACGTTGGCAGTGTTGCTTTGGTACATTACATCATTAACAGCCGCAATCAAATCTGCATAAGTTGGTTCTGAAGTTCCCACTCCACTCAAGGTCAATTTTCCTTGATTGACATCCCAACTTGTAGAAATGTTAGGATGGCTTCCTGTTAAGACCAAATTATCAATACCCTGCTGATAGCCCGTAGATATTTGAATGTAGAGCGCCTCTACACTAGTATCGTCGGGATCGACAATATCAAAACTGGTGACAATGTTAATTTGCGACAAGGGGCAGTAATCCTGATCTCCCTCAGCTTCAATGGAAGGAGGTACATTACCTTGGGCAGCACAAAAAATAGGTAGAAAAACTAGGAATAGGAATATATGTATTTTTGGGATCACAAATGCTTTGTAAAAATTTACTGTAAATTTACATTAAAAATTCAGCAATTATCCCCTCCCTAAAATAAGATTTAAGCAAAAACCATTAAAAAATATGGAAAAGTCTCAATGTTGTAAAAAATCTATGCATTTTTAGCCTCTATCCATTTGCTCATAAACTTGGTACTTTGCAGACTGTGGTGTAATAACATGGAGCCAATAAAATTTTGTTGTCTGTGAAGAGGTAAAGTTTTTAATAGTTCCTCTACCCGATTCATAAAAGGCACTTCAAATTGGGATTTCATAAATCGCTTTTCCAGACATTGAAAACCTTGTTCTTGGCTCTGCTCCCAGACCACTTTATCATTGTACAAACACACTGCTTGGTCTGCAAATTCTTGAGGAGTTACCGCAATAAAACCATTCGGTGGCAATTGGCCAAACATACCCTCAGCTGCAATTGGACTCATCACACAAGGTGTTCCATTGATCATAGCATCTATTAATTTCCCCTTAAGTCCAGCCCCGAATTTCAGAGGAACCAAACACACTTTAGCACTTTGCATTACCTCATCAACTTCATGGGCTACACCTTTTATCAAAAAACCTTCTTTTTCATTATGTAACTGAAACACTTTTTGGGAAGGATAGGCGCCATAGACATGTAATTCTGCTTTAGATAATTGCTTTCTTATCAATGGCCAAATAGCAGTTTTTAAATACAACACCATATTGTAATTAGGCTCATGTAAAAAATTACCAATACTCACAAAATGTTGTCGTTCCCCAAACGTAGGTAAACTTCTTAAGGTACCTTCTTGGATTTCATCGAGAAGAAACGGTAAATAATACAATAGTGAAGCCTCTATTTTGAATGTATTGGTAAGCAAGTCCATTTCTACTTCTGAAATGATCAAACTTAAATCACAGCGATAGATACTGGCTATTTCCCTTTTGGCTGTGTCGTTGAACAGATAACTATTGTCAAATTCCTTACCTTCTTTTAAAGCTTGATGCCTTCCGCGGCGCAGGCAATGCAAATCTTCAGTATCCAAAATACGTAGAGCGTTTGGGCAGTGCTCTGCTACCCGCCAACCGAATTGCTCTTCAGCCAAAAACCGATCGAACAACACAATATCGGGATGCAATTCTTTTACAAAAGTGTCAAAACTTGAGCTGTTCAGCTCTATGGCTTTTACTGTAACACCAATGCTTTCCAAATCAAAAGCATTATCGGTTTTGGCCGTTGCCGTGGCGAAGGTGATTTGGTAATTCTGATGTAGAAAACTAAAAATTAATTGCATCATTCGGCTTCCTGCTGCCGAACTTTTGGGTTCTGGCCACACGAAGCCGATAACAAGCAGTTGTTTCATTAATCGTTGCTGGTAATTTGAGCTTGGTATTGGGTGCGTAATTGCTTGGCCCAAGAGTTAAGAGCTATTATTTGGGCCTCGGTAAGGTTGGCTTCACCATGAGTCCAAGTATAGGATGGCAATGGCATTTTGCCTTCTTCAACTTCTTCTATCAATTCATCCAATTTATGGTCCTTTTTCTTCACAGAATAGTCATTCCAAGCAGAGAAATTCAAATGTTTCTTACCGTCTTCCACATGCTCTCCCATCCAAAAATTCACTGGCGTAATATTGTTATACCAAGGATACCTAGTTACATCACTATGACAGTCATAACAACTTTCCTTTAAAATGACTTTTACATCTTCCGGAGGGTTGGTTTCAGTTAAAAAAGGCTCCAAAGAAGCAAGGTCTCCCTCATTCTTTTCAGGACCAAAAAACTGAGCCACAACAACAAGGACTAAAAGTACCAATAAGATTTTCTTGAATATTTTCATTTTAGTTATTTTTAGGATTTAAAAATAGCAATAAATAGTGACTTCAGCTCAACTCTACGACGAATTAAATTTTGTCAACCATTCCCGCGAAAAGCGCTTGTACTATGCCAATTTGGTAATCTCTACCCCTACACTTATTCCTAAATTATTGGATATTTTGTTTATGGTGGATGACAAGGTTTCCTGCAGGGCGGCTTGGGTATTGGAGTTTGTAGGAGGAGAAGATTTGGAGGCTTTGATTCCATTCCTAGATAGGTTTACGGAAGATATGGGCAAAGTGCATTTGGATTCGGCTGTAAGGCCTGTAGCCAAAGTATGTGAATACCTGATTAAAGCCTATTACGAAAAAACTCCAAACCGTATCCAAACCGAATTGTCCCCAACCCATAGGGAACGCATTATTGAAGTCTGCTTTGACTACATGATCAATGATCAAAAAATTGCGCCAAAGGCCTATGCCATGCATACCCTTTTTCTGTTAGGCAAGGATTACGATTGGATCCATCCGGAACTTGCCATGATCTTGGAGCGTGATTTTCAATTGCAAAGTGCAGGATATAAGGCCCGAGCACGGCATATTCTCAAAAAAATAAAATCTTAGATTTTGTAAAGAAAAGTCGCCCCAATTCTTCCAAAAACTTCATAATCTGCACTTCGGTCTTACACCTAAAAAGATTATCTTTGCAACTTCTAAAAAAACATACATCATGTCTTTATCACCATTAAATGCCATCTCTCCAATTGATGGGAGATACCGAAGTAAAGCAGAAGCGCTTGCTCCATATTTTTCTGAAGAAGCGTTAATTAAATATCGTGTTCAGGTAGAAATTGAATATTTTATCGCGCTTTGCGAAATTCCACTACCGCAACTTGCCGATTTTGACACCACGCTATTTGATAAATTAAGAGCTATTTACCTAAATTTCTCATCGGAAGATGCTCTTAAAATTAAAGACATTGAAAGCATTACCAATCACGACGTTAAGGCTGTTGAATATTTTATCAAAGAACAGTTTGACGCTCTTGACATTGCCAAATACAAGGAGTTTATCCACTTTGGATTAACGTCTCAAGATATCAACAACACGGCTATTCCTTTAAGCATCAAGGAAGCTATGAACGATGTTTACGTTCCTGAATATTTTAGTGTTGTAAACAAATTAAAGGAACTTGTAGAGGAATGGGCAGACATCCCTATGTTGGCGAGAACTCACGGTCAGCCAGCGTCTCCTACGCGTTTAGGTAAGGAAATTAACGTATTTGTAGTACGTCTTGAAGAACAATTGGCCTTGTTGAACGATATCCCAAGTGCGGCAAAATTTGGTGGCGCTACAGGAAACTACAATGCCCACAAAGTAGCTTACCCAAATATTGACTGGAAAGAATTTGGAGGGGAGTTTGTACAGAAGAAATTAGGTTTGTACCACTCCTTCCCAACAACTCAAATTGAGCATTATGATCACATGGCGGCTCTTTTTGACACCTTGAAAAGAATCAACAACATCTTGATTGATTTGGACAGAGATATCTGGACTTATGTATCTATGGACTATTTCAAACAAAAAATCAAAAAAGGGGAAGTTGGAAGTAGCGCGATGCCACATAAAGTAAACCCTATTGATTTTGAAAACTCTGAAGGTAACCTAGGAATTGCCAATGCTATTTTTGAGCACTTGGCGGCTAAATTACCTATTTCTCGTCTACAAAGAGACTTGACCGACAGTACGGTTTTACGTAATGTTGGGGTTCCTTTTGGACATACCATCATTGGATTTAAGGCTACACTGAAAGGATTGAACAAACTATTGTTGAACGATGCTAAGTTTGCGCAAGACCTAGAAAACAACTGGGCGGTAGTTGCTGAAGCTATTCAAACTATTTTGAGAAGAGAAGGCTATCCTAATCCTTACGAAGCGTTAAAGGGACTTACCAGAACCAATGAAAAGATTACTCAATCCTCTATTTCAAATTTTATTGATACCTTAGAGGTGTCTGAAGAAATCAAGGACGAATTAAAAGTAATCACACCATCTAATTATACTGGTATTTAATTTGACTTAACAGATTATGAGCAGAAATGTCCTATCCGTAATTTTTACAGCTGTGATTGCTGCAGGATTTTTTATCTCGGGGCTTTTTGACATTTTGGACAATTTCATGATCAAACTATTATTGTTTATCAGTTTTGGAGCATTCATCGCCTATTTCTGTGTGATGATTCTTTCTGACAAACAATCAAAATAAAATAGTATTACGTCTATAAACAAAAAATCACCTTGGATCCAAGGTGATTTTTTTTATGTGTTAATTTTTGTTCTTCTACTTGAACATTTCGGCAAACTTCCCGATTTCGGCATCTCCCAAATCTGCATTTTCCAACACCGATGACAACTTCATGATTTTGTTAATGTTCATGTTATCGCCCAAAACCCTGATAATAGCAAATCCTTTGTCGTTGGAATCTCCAAAAAGCACCAATTCATCTATATTGGTTTCCTCTCCAAGATACTTTACCACAAAATGTCCGTCGGTAGAATTTCCTCCTCTAATAAGCTCTTGGTATTTCGGATCCTTTAAAATGGTCTTTACCTTTGCTACTTCAGTTTCGTATTCCGTTCTATTGGAGTCAGATACTACAAACGCCAACATATTCAATTTATCAACCGACTCATAGGCTTCTTTCTGCTCCTCTGTTAATGACGTTTCTTCTATATTCAAAAAACTAGTCGGAACATCTATAGAGGTAAAACCAGGTTTAAGTTCGTTGTCTACGTAATAGGTTTGCAACGTTGGTCCTTGGCTACAGCTTAATAAAGCTATAACCAAGGCTACCAACCAGATGCTATTTTTGATTGATGGTATCATAATCTTAATTTTTCTTACCTGCTTTTTCTAAATGCTCGCCACCAGGTACGTTCATGCTATTGGTCATTTTTGAAATTTGACGCAAATCAATATCTCCCGTCAAAGACAACAACACTGTTTCCACTTCACGCTTCTCACCGTTTATAGTAATATCCGCGTCTTTAGTGTATTCTGTAAGTCCGTTGATAAACATCAGCAACTCCTTAACGTGGTTTTCATCCTTTCCTTCCTTCACATAGAATTTTACAGTTTGATCTCCATCTTTAATTCTCATTAGTTCTTGCAAACTGGAAGTTTTTAGATAACTGTTTACTGTTGCATTCATATCTTTGGAAACCTCCATATTATCTGTAGTAAATACTTTTAGACCTGTAATTCTTTTGGCCATATCCATAAATTGTTGAGCTTCTGGATCGTCCAAATCTACATTGACACTAGCCAACATGCTGAACATTTTTTGGTTGATAATGACAGAAGTAACCCCATCTTGATCTTCATATTTATCGAAAATACTCTGACCGAATGACAGCACTGGCAATAATACCAAGGCTACCATTATTATTAAACTCTTGCCCATAGTATGTGTTTGGTTTACGTATGTGCTAAAACGCGCTAATTTTTTCATAATCTTGTTTCTTTTTCTAATTACTTAGGTTAAAAATCTTGTTTGTTGTTTCTGAAAACTCTCCTACGTAGTTCATAGACTCCACACCTTTTTCCAAATTTTGGGAGACAAGGTTCAAAGCGTTTAAACTACTTGCCCCTTTGTTAAACTTTGTAGACACTAGGTTGAGAGCTTCCACTGTTTGGTTGTAGGCCATTAGCTCATCATGGCTAAGACTCTCCAACCCTTGTTTTGTATCGGTAAGCAAATACACCGACACCATAAGAACTGCTACTGCCGCGACCGAAATCCATCTATACAATTGATATTTCTTAGGTTTTAATGGAACGTCTTTGGTAAACTGCTCTTGTTTTGTAGCGTCAAAATACTGGAACATTACCTTGTACGACTCTAAATGTGGTGGCACATCCTCTTGAGCAAAATAGGCCTTTAACTGCTCTTCTTCTCTCAAGCTGGTCTCACCATTATCGTACTTTTCCAGCAACCGCTCTATACTATTTAATACCATAACTGTGCGTATGTGTTAATTTTTCTCTTATTGTTTTCCTTGCCCTAGACAATGCCACTCTAATGGCGGTTTCATTCATGTCTACAACTTTGGCAATCTCACTAAATTCATACCCCTCAATATCTCTAAGCTGTATGATAATTTGTTGTTGTTCGGGCAACTCTTCCATGATTTTGGACACCCAGCTCATGCTATCCCTTACTTCAACTTCCCTTTGCAACGCCACATTATGATCTTGATAATTGCTATGAACAATTTTTAGGTTTTGTGCCTGTTTGGACTTTAAACGATCCAAGCAAAAGTTTTTGGTCATGGTCATAGAAAATGCTTCAATATTTTTATACTCCGCCATTTTCTGTTTGTTGTTCCACAGCTTGACAAAAATCTCTTGAGTGGCATCTTCGGCTTCTTCCCGAGATACCAACAAGCGCTTTGCCAGTCTAAAAACCTTATCCTTTAAAGGCATTACAATATGTACAAAATCACTCTGTGTCATTGTTTGGTTTGGTCAGTCGAAAACGTTCTATTATCGCTTTCTATCCTTACGACGATATACCTTATTTTTTGTTACAGCGTAAAAACATATTTTTTATTGAATACTTTAATCTCTTGTGTTTATTGACATTCAGAAAACAAAACACGTTATAAATTATTTTTTTAATTCACCATAATGTAAGTAAATTTAGAACTTATTAACCTACTTTGAAGCTTATTTGATAAGCGACATCAAAAAAATAACCTATGAAGTTTTTAAAATTGAGCCTTTTGGCATTGGTCCTTTTTACAGCCACAAGCTGTTTTGATGATATGGATGACACCATTAGTTCTTCTACAACTAATGTCAAAGATTTCGTTTGGAAAGGCATGAACTTTTGGTATCTCTATAAAAGTGAAATCCCAGATCTTGCAGACAACCGCTTTTCTTCCAATGAAGAATACAGTAATTATCTCAACAGTTTTTTGACGCCCGAAGAATTGTTTGAAAGCTTGATTTACCAACGTGAAACCGTTGATAGATTTAGTGTTATTGTGGATGATTATATTGCTTTGGAACAAAGTTTCGATGGCACTTCCTATAGCAACGGGCTTAAGTATACCCTATATGAATTCCCAGAAAATTCTTCAAATGTCATTGGAATCATTAAAATGGTTTTAAATGACAGTGAAGCTTCAGCTGCCGGTGTACAGAGAGGGCAAATCTTTAATTCGGTTGACGGTACGGTTTTGAATATAGATAATTACGGTCAACTTTTAAACCAACAAAGTTACACTTTGGGCTTTGTAGACTATAATGATAATGGCACTCCCGAAAATGAGGATGACTTTGTAGAATCTAATGGACAGACCATAAGCTTAACCAAAGTGGTTTATAATGAAAACCCTGTTTATATTTCCAGTATGTTAGAAGTGAATGGAGAAAATGTGGGCTACTTAATGTATAATCGATTTAACAATAATTACGATAGCCACCTAAACAATGCTTTTGCCGAATTTCAAGCTAGCAATGTGCAACACCTAATTATGGATTTCCGTTACAATCCGGGTGGTTCTGTAAATACAGCCTCGCTTTTGGGAAGCATGGTGACAGGACAGTTTACAGGCGAAAACTTCTCAAAACTTATTTACAACAGCGACCTTCAATCTCAAAACTCCACTTACGAATTTAAAGATAGCTTTAATGGTATTGGCATTAACCATCTTAACTTGAGCAAAGTGTACATAATCACTTCTGCTCGTACAGCTTCTGCAAGTGAGTTGGTCATTAATAGTTTAAACCCTTATATCGATGTTGTTGTGGTGGGAGATGAAACTGTTGGAAAAAGCCAAGCCTCTATTACAGTGTACGATTCACCAAACTTTACAGCCCAAAACAGAAACCCAACGCATACTTATGCCTTACAGCCTTTGGTAGCGCAATCTATCAATTCACTCGATGAAGCAGTGCCTTCCAGCGGATTGGTCCCTGATATTGAAGTCATTGAAAGCGCTTTAAACCTAGGTGTTTTAGGAGACGTAAACGAACCGCTTTTGGCCGCCGCTTTGGCTGACATCCAAGGAAGTTCAGGAAGATTTGCGCCTTCGATTGAAAAACCTTTCTTAAAACCAATCGATTCTGACTTAGACAAGAATCCTTTTGAAGACTTTATGTATTTGGATGACGACCACTCTCCTTTTAAATAAAAAAAATGGCCGCTAAATAGCGGCCATTTTTTTTATACAATAGTATCTTTTTTAGTTGAAGTAAACCTTAGAAGCCGCAAGACCAACTTCGATGGTATTGGTTAAGTTCCCTGTGGCCAAGTCATAAATTAACAAATCACTCAAAGAAGCATAGTCTTTAGCATCCGTTATATAGGCCATTCCGTCTTTCACATTAAATCCGTAGGGTGACATTGCGGTTATATCTACAATTGCGGCTGTAGGTAACGCAGTATCATTTTCCGACATTTCAAAAATTTGCCCTCCCATTTGGAAGTAAATAGTACCATTGGCATAGCTCATCAAGTTTGGACTGTTACCTTCTTCAAAGGGAATCTCAGAAACTACTGAATTATCCGAAGAGTTAATTCTAGTAATAGCTCCTTGAGTATACCCTACTACTGACCAGTTCTCATCATAAATTGTAGCACCTTCAGATAGCACAATTAAATCTCCAGAATCACTCATCAAGATTTCATCTGGAGTATCATAAACTTCAATAGTTTCCACAGAATTATCAGCAGTATCTATCACCGACACAATGTTATTTATGGAATACCCCCCTTTATGAGTCACAAACAATTTATCTCCAACAGCGATAATTTGCTCTGGACCTTCACCCACAGGAATCGTGGTTTCTACAGAATTTGTGGCCAAATCAATAACGGCTATAAAATCATCATCACCAATGAATCCGTCTCCCCAATTGGTTACATACCCCTTACCATTAGCAAAAGCAATAAAACGAGGCAATGACAATCCTGAAGTTATGGTCACGTCTTTTTCAAACGTAAATCTATCAACAACATTAATAGTATTGTTATCCGTTACAATATACCCTTTACCGTCGTGGAAACCCATTGATTGTACATAAACGCCTAATTCTTCCGAATTGACACCATAAAAAATGCTATTTTCTGAATAACTGTAATCATCAGCCACAAAGGAAACCGATCCAGAGAGACTTCCTCCTTCGGCCAATACCAAAATGCCATTTTCATATTGTCCTTCTTCAACAGGCAGCGTAACGGAGTCATCATTATCACTGCTACATGAGGTAAAAAATAGCCCTACAAATAAAGAAAGAGCTAAAAACTGAAATATATTTTTCATGTTTTAAAAATTAAAGTTTATGTAAAAGTTATAGTTGATACCAGGCATGTAGCGATTGGCTACACTTTGGTAATTTTTGTTCATTATGTTTTTAATTTGAAATCCCAGCTTCCAAGATTGGTCTTCACCAAGACCGTATTCCAAACCTGCATTATGTAACCAATAACTATCCACGACATACCTTGGATTGTTATCGGAGAGTATAAACACCTCACCCGTAAATACAGATTGCCAGTAAGCACTTAGTGCTTTATATTGATAGCCTACACCTCCAAATGCTTTATGGTATGGCACATAAGTCAACTGTTTTTTGGTTTCCTGATCTTCAGATTTTGTATAGGAATAATTAGCATTGAATGAAAATTCATGATCTCTAATAACCCTTTGGTATTCCAATCTAGTCTCCAATCCATAAGCCTCTACATGATCTGTATTGATAGGCTTCCAATTGGAACCATTAGGCAACCATCTGATCATATCGGTTATGTCGTTGTAGAAACCAATGACTGAAAACGAACCATTTTTAAAGGAGATATTGTTCCCTATTTCGAATTGATAAGAAGTTTCAGGATCCAAATTAGGGTTGGCACTTCCTGTCCAATACAAATCGTTATAAGTAGGGATTCTATAATTTTTGGAAGCGTTCAGATTAAGTGTGTATACCTTGTTGAACTCGTATTGAAGTCCCAAACTGAATAACAGGGGACTGTCGTAATTTTGAGTGATTTCCTTCCTTAAAGTAGCTTCATAAAAGAACTTTTTAATAGCCTGCTTCCACAATAAACTTCCGCCTGTAATGGTGCGCTTATTTTCGTGAATGCTGGAACCTTCTCCATTGGTATGAGTAACGTCCAACACTCCTTGGAGATAAGTTTTTTTGGCAATTTTATATCCCAGTTGGTATTTTCCGATAAGGGATTTTGCTTCACCAAAAGTATAGGAATCCGAAGCTATATTTCCAAAATACTTAAACCGCTCTGTGATATAGGCCAACTT
Organism: Mangrovimonas sp. sgz306409; assembly: GCF_059735265.1. Taxonomy (NCBI): domain Bacteria; kingdom Pseudomonadati; phylum Bacteroidota; class Flavobacteriia; order Flavobacteriales; family Flavobacteriaceae; genus Mangrovimonas; species Mangrovimonas sp. sgz306409. Next base: position 116,231 of record NZ_JCAPEU010000003.1, on the reverse strand, counting down.
GACATTAGACCTAAAACCACCAAAGAACACATCCCATTCCAACATATTTCGGGTATTGAAATCTTTATATTTCGTTGGAGTTTCTGATGGGCTCTGCAAAGAAAAATGTCTATCTCCATCAAACACATAGCTATAAAACTTCAAAAAGCTTTTGTAACTCAATTTATAGCCTATGGTTGCAGAAAAACTGGTGTTGTAAAACTCTCCATTCATGTTAGACTTTTCACTATCCACAAAGTCATAATCGTTTTCAGAACTTGTTCTACTCAATGAGGCATTTACACTCATTCGGTCGTTGGAATACCCAGATTGATAAGCCAAATCCAAGGTTTCAAAGCTTCCATAACGAACAAACAATCTATTGCGAAATCCTTCGTTGAAATGCAGCACGTTGTTCAAGTGAATAGAACCTCCTATGGCACCACTCCCGTAAAGTACGCTTCCTCCCCCACTTCGCACATCAATCTCATCAAAATTTCTAATGTTGATGGTATTAAAATCCGTCTGCCCATTAAACTGCGAATTGATATTGATGCCGTTCCAAACTACTGCCGTTTGTTGTGCCGTAGTTCCCCTAAATGCCGCCGAAGACACCATTCCCAACCCATTTTCCTTGAAGTAAATGGAACTATTGAAATTTAAAACATCGGTTAAAGACGAAGCACTTCGCATTAAAACACTGTCCTTAAGAGTAGACACTGATTGTGTATTGGAAAATGTTTTCAAATACGTATCGGTCTTTACAACTATTTCATCCAATTGTTGCAAAGAATCCAATGACGTTTGTGTTTGGCCAGTGTAAACTGCCAGGAGAACCGCGATGTATGTAAAAACCTGTTTCATAGTGTTAAAACTTTTTTTCCCGAAAAGTTTTATATCTAGTTATGAAATTGGCAGGTCTCCTGACTTGCATTTTACTGTTTTACCTTCCCAGTTTTCACCAGTGGTTATGAAGTGAACAGTAACTCTTTTTCAAAAGAGATGCCCAATTAAAGTTGGACACTATGCTTACAGTTGCGGGAACAGCTCTGGACTTACACCAGATTCCCTTTTAATCCGTACAATTAAGTTTAACGGAACCAAAATTCTCTGCAAAAGTAAACAATTCCCCGAATGTTTTACTATAAAGCACAAATAATCCTATTTTTGACATGTGAAAAAATTGAAGCTTGTGAGACCTCTGTTTCTATTACTATTTTGTTTGGGCCTGTTTGGCTGTAAACAAGACAAACAAACCATTCCCAACAAAAAAATGGATGGAAGCCGCTCGCAATTCAAGTATGCCAAAGGGTTTTCAATTGTTCACAACGAAAACTTCAAAGTACTCACTATTACAGATCCTTGGCCTAATGCCAGTAAGCAATACAGATATGCCTTAGTGCATAGAAGTCTCTTGCCAAGTATCACCTTTGATGCTAATTTGTTCGATGCAATTATCCCGATTCCTATAGAGCGTATGGTAGTAACTTCTACTACGCATATTCCTGCTTTGGAATTATTGGAAGAGGAAACTTCTCTTATTGGGTTTCCCGGTACGGAATATATTTCTTCCCCTAAAACTCGAAAACTTATTGATGAAGGGAACATTAGGGAACTTGGAAAAAACGAAAACCTGAACACCGAAATTTTATTGGAATTGCAACCAGATGTGGTAATTGGTTTTGGTATTGACGGGAACAACAAAACCTTTGAAACGATTAAAAAAGCGGGCATTCCTGTTATTTACAATGGCGATTGGGTTGAAAGTTCGCCTTTGGCCAAAGCCGAATGGATCAAGTTTTTTGGCGTACTTTATAACAAAACAAAAGCAGCCGACTCTATATTCAATCAAATAGAATCAGACTACTTGAAGGCAAAAGAACTTGCCGCCAATGTTAAAGAACAACCTAGCGTTTTAAGCGGTGCCATGTACAAGGATGTTTGGTATTTACCCAGTGGCACAAGTCCAGAAGCTCAATTGCTGAATGATGCCAATGTTGATTATTTATGGAAAGACACTCAAACTAGTGGAAGCCTGGCCCTAAGTTTTGAATCGGTATTTTCAAAAGGAAAATCAGCCGATATATGGCTGAGCCCTTCTTACTACAACTCCATGGAAGCCTTAAAGGAAGCCAATCCTCATTACGCCGAATTTGATGCGTTTATCAATAAAAAAATATATTCTTTTGTAAATACAACAGGACCAACTGGAGGTGTCACTTATTACGAATTGGGTACGGCAAGACCCGACCTTGTTTTAAAAGATCTCGTAAAAATTTGCCACCCCGAGCTATTAGAAGACTACCAACCTCATTTTTTCATACCTCTTGAATAACACTTCGAGCTCATATAAACTTCCGTTTACAATTTTGGTTTTATTATTAGCCATATGTTTTGTGGTAAACATTACTTTGGGATCGGTTTCAATTCCGTTAAAGGAGATTTTCAATAGCCTTTTTGGAAACATCGAAAATCAATCTTGGCAATACATTATCCTCAATTTTAGATTACCCAAAGCCATCACAGCTATTTTAGTAGGATCTGGTTTGGGTATCTCTGGCTTGTTGATGCAAACCCTGTTTAGAAACCCTTTGGCAGGTCCATTCGTACTGGGAATTAGTTCTGGTGCAAGCTTGGGAGTGGCCCTTGTTATATTGGGAGCGGGGACTTTCGGAGGCTTTCTCTCGACGTTTTTAATTTCTAAATGGAGTATTGTTATTGCTGCAAGTTTAGGAAGTTTATTGGTGCTTCTAGCGGTATTGGCCATGTCCGTAAAAGTACGGGATACCATGGCTATTTTAATTATAGGATTGATGTTCGGAAGTATTACCGCAGCAGTAGTAAGCGTGCTTTCCTATTTTAGTTCTGCAGAGAAATTACAACAGTATATCTTTTGGGGTTTTGGTAGTTTAGGAAATCTTTCATGGAGGGAATTATTCGTATTTTTCTGCATTTATGCTTTAGGACTACTATTAAGTGTTACCTCTATAAAAGCTTTAAACACGCTGTTATTGGGAGAAAACTACGCCAAAAGCTTAGGACTAAACATCAAACAAAGTAGATTGGTCATTATTTTTGCCACAAGTCTTTTAGCGGGGACTATTACAGCTTTCGCAGGCCCTATCGCTTTTATAGGACTGGCAATTCCACATATGGTACGCCAAGTTTTCAATACTTCAAACCATAAAATATTATTGCCTGCCGTATTTTTGCTGGGAGCTATCATCATGCTTATCTGCGATAGTATTGCACAATTGCCGCATAGTGACTTTACTCTTCCAATTAATGCCATCACTTCTTTAATTGGGGCGCCTGTGGTAATTTGGCTCTTGGTGAGAAAACGAAAAATGATGTTCTAATTTATACAATAAGTGGCCTTAGATACGCAACATACCATTCTTTCTACAGACAACCTCTCCATTGGATATAGTTCCAAAAAGGCCCAGCATGTTGTAAGGTCTGGAATCAATTTGGAATTGCAACAGGGCCAACTTATTGGCCTGGTGGGCGCCAATGGAATTGGGAAATCCACTTTATTAAGAACCCTCACCAAGGTTCAGAAACCCTTATCTGGGCAAATTCTGCTTAATGGAAAAAATCTATCTCATTATACGCCTGTAGATTTGGCCAAAACCCTAAGTTTGGTACTCACCGAGAAGATTGCGTCCAAGAACCTTTCGGTTTTTGAATTGGTAGCATTGGGTAGACATCCCTATACCGATTGGATTGGCAACTTGAATGAAACCGATATTGCCATAGTCAACAAAAGTCTTACTCAGATTAATATAGCGGACCTAAAAGACAAAAAGTGTTTTGAACTTAGTGATGGTCAATTTCAAAAAGCCATGATTGCCAGAGCCCTTTCCCAAGACACCGATTTAATAATTCTGGATGAGCCCACTACACATTTGGACATGTACCACAAAGCCTATATCCTGAAATTATTGCAGAGATTGGTAAAAGAAACCCAAAAGACCATTCTGTTTTCTTCTCATGAAATAGACTTAGCTATTCAGCTTTGTGACTCCATGATTGTCATGACCAATTCTGAGGTTACTTTGGACGCTCCAAAAAACTTAATTTCGAAAGGAATCTTTAACGAATTGTTCCCAAAAGATTTAATCACCTTCGATCTTGAAAGCGGAAGTTTTAGGGTGAAGAAATAAAAATCTTTCATTATTCTTATAATTTCATTACATTTAGAAAACTATAAACCAACGTTTTAAATCTGCCTTATTAATTTTCATCTACTTGTTTGGGTAAATTCTTTGCATCTAATTTTTATCCTCAATAGTCATGAAAACTAAATTAATTTTGTTGGTGTTTTCTTCCCTAGCCCTTATTATTACTTTTTTTTATTTCAACAGCACCGAAGAAACATACAACTACCCTGACCAAGTTGGCCTTAACGCCATAAGTTGTACCCCAGCCAATTTTATGCTGGAAGATGTCGATTTCAGCAAGCCAATCTCCCCTCTTTTTGAAAATTTGGGGGACCATACCTATACCGTAAGTACCAAAAACGACTTGGCCCAAAAGTTTTTCAATCAAGGATTGCGTCTTACCTATGGTTTTAATCATGCTGAAGCCCATCGTTCGTTCTTGGAAGCCTCCCGTCTTGATACCAATTTAGCAATGGCCTATTGGGGACAGGCCTATGTTTTAGGCCCTAACATCAATGACCCCGCTCCAGATGATGACAGAAAAACCAAAGCCAATGAGGCTATTGCAAAAGCCGTTGAACTTTCTGGTAACAGCACCCAAAAAGAACAAGATTTAATCAACGCTTTAAATCACCGTTACGCTACCGACCTCTCTACAGAGGTTGAGGATTTAAATATCGCCTATATGGACGCCATGTCCAAAGTATCCAAAACCTACCCAAATGATTCCGATATACAAACGCTGTATGCCGCATCGGTAATGAATACGACTCCTTGGAATTATTGGGATAAATCCGGAAAACCTTCGGCCAATATTCCTGAAGCAAAGGCCGCTTTGGAAAAAGCCATCCAACTAGACCCTGACAACCCTGGAGCCCATCATTATTACATCCATATGGTTGAATTGCCAAATCCTGATTTAGCTGTTCCCAGCGCAGAAAAACTAGGGTCCTTAATGCCTTCTGCTGGACATATTGTGCACATGCCATCTCATATTTACATTAGGGTTGGTCGCTATAAAGATGCTGTGACCACAAACCAAAAAGCAATTTTAGCAGATGAAGACTATATTTCCCAATGCTACGCCCAAGGAATGTACCCCTTAGGATATTACCCCCATAACATTCATTTTTTATGGTCGGCATCCAGCTTATTGGGGGCAAGTGAAATTGCCATTGATGCCGCAAAAAAAACAGCAGAAAAAGTCCCTGTTGGCGAAATGAAAGACCTTCAATTTCTACAGAATTTTGCTTCCACACCACTATTGGCCTACACTAGATTTGGCAAATGGAATGATATCTTAACGACTCCAAAACCAAATGACAACATCAAACACTTATCCCTTATATGGCATTATTCCCGAGGAATTGCCTTCATTAAAAAACATAACATTGAAGAAGCTCAAGAAGAATTGGACGCTATTTCCCTATTGATCAAAGATCCAGAAATGGAAACCAATCTCGCTACCGGATTTGACTCAGGGACTACCATAGCAAAACTAGCCTACGAGGTGGTTGCAGGCGAATTGGAAGCTGAAAAAGGGGACTTGGATAAAGCCATCTCTCATTTAGAAAAGGCTGTGGAAATGGAAGATAATTTGGTATATAATGAACCTTCCGAATGGCATATCCCGCCACGCCAAAATCTAGGTGCCGTTTTAATGAAAGCTAAAAAATATCAAGAAGCTGAAAAGGTCTACAAAAAGGACCTCGAAATTCTACGCCAAAATGGTTGGTCCTTAATGGGACTGCACCAAAGCCTCTTAGCCCAAGGAAAAACTGAAGAAGCTCAAACAATTTTAAATGAATTCAACCAAGCTTGGAGTGAGGCCGATATAAGAATAACCACATCTGTATTGTAAGTTTGAGATTAAGATTTCTTTAAGGAGGAAATACAATCTTCCAAGTAAAAATTTATCTTTGGACAAACTTCAATTTTAAATGAACGACAATCTAACTCTCATTCTAGCCATTGCAGGATCGGCTGGAATTGGCACTTATGTTGGCATGACCTTTACCAAATTGAAAAGTAAAGGTGAAAAAAGCACTCTAGAAGAGCGCAATGCCAACCTTGTTCAGCAATTACAGGATATCAAATTATTATCAGAAACTGAGCTTCAAAAACAATCGGAGCAATTTAGTGTACAACTGAATGAACTAAAAACCACCGTTTCTAAAATAGAAGAAGAGCGTGAAGACATTCGTCGTGAAAAAGAATTCCTGAATACGGAATTGGCTAGAAGAAATTCGGAATACGAAAATCTTCAGCGACTCAACCTTAAACGAGAAGAAGAACTTGAAGAACGCCAACAACAACTCCGAAAAGATTTTGAACTGTTAGCCACTAAAATACTGGATGAAAAATCTGAAAAGTTCACCATTCAGAATAAAGAAAACATCAAGAATATCTTGAATCCACTTCAAGAAAAAATACATCTTTTTGAAAAGAAAGTTGAGGACACCCAAAAGGAAAGTATCAGCATGCACTCTGCCCTTAAAGAGCAGTTGTTAGGATTAAAAGATCTTAACCAACAAATGACCAAAGAGGCTACTAACCTTACCAAAGCTTTGAAAGGAGACAGTAAAATGCAAGGAAATTGGGGGGAATTGGTTTTGGAGCGCGTTCTTGAAAAGTCTGGTTTGGAAAAGGATCGAGAGTATTTTGTTCAGCAAAATTTCACAAGAGAAGATGGCACTAGAGTGCTTCCTGATGTGGTATTGCATTTACCGGACAATAAGCGTATGATTATTGACAGTAAGGTATCATTAACAGATTACGAGCGTTTTGTAAATGCTGATGAAGAACACCGTCCGCAATTTTTAAAAGCCCACGTAAATTCTATCAGACGCCACGTAGATCAGCTTTCTGAAAAGAACTATCACGACTTGTACGACATGGAATCACCAGACTTTGTACTTCTGTTTATTCCTATTGAACCTGCTTTTGCCGTGGCCATCAATGACGATAATTCCCTTTATAACAAAGCCTTTGAAAAGAATATTGTTATTGTAACACCATCTACGCTGTTGGCTACTTTAAGAACCATTGACACGATGTGGAACAATGAGAAGCAACAGCAAAACGCTATTGAAATTGCAAGACAGGCTGGAGCACTTTATGATAAGTTTGAAGGTTTGGTAAAAGACCTTACCGGAGTTGGGAAAAAATTGGACGATGCCAAGAAAGACTATTCTTCGGCCATGAATAAATTGGTGGATGGACGAGGCAATTTAATTACCAGCGTTGAAAAATTGAAAAAATTGGGAGCCAAAGCAAAAAAAGCACTTCCTGAAGCTATTATTAAGAGAGCCATTTCGGATGATGAATAGAAGTTTTGATTTTTAATTAGATCTCCGTTTCCAAAATATCATAACAAAAAAGCCACCTTTTCAGGTGGCTTTTTACTGGGACTAAGTAGTCCTTTATTGTTTTACAAACCTTCTGGTCTGTTTAAAATTGTCTGTTGAAACCTTTACAAGGTACACACCACTATTCCATTTTGACACATCAATTGAAGCGGTCAACGAATTCAATTCTTGACTGTACACTTTTTTTCCCAACACATCAAAAATACTCACTTGGGCGTTTTGCAAGCCCTTTGGCAAGCGAATATTCAATTTTGTAGATGCAGGATTCGGGGAAATCGTGAACTCCAAATTGTCATCTTGCAGCGCATTTAAAACTAGCATACTTTCAGATGTAAACTCATCTGACACAGCTACTTCAAAATTGCTTGCATTATGTGCTTCAACACGATAAAACGTTAGTAGTGTGAGACATAATATTTTAAAACCTAGTAATTTTATTCTCATAATCTCATCCTATGTTAATACTAAATTACTAATTTTTTGAATACACCTACTTACCTTTCATCGAAAAAATGGTGAATTATTTACTCAAGTACATTTTTCTTCTTGAATATAGATTGTAGAATTCATCATCCTTCAAGCTATCGATAAACAAGATGCTTTCTCCTGTACTCTTCATTTCTGGTCCCAATTTTTTATTCACCTTCGGGAATTTGTTGAAAGAGAATACTGGTTGTTTGATGGCATATCCTTCCAATTGTGGATTGAAATCAAAATCAGTTACCTTTTTCTCACCCAACATTACTTTGGTTGCAAAGTTTACATATGGCTCACCATAAGCCTTTGCAATAAATGGTACCGTACGCGATGCTCTCGGGTTCGCTTCAATGATGTATACCGTATCATCCTTAATCGCAAATTGAATGTTGATCAATCCAACTGTATTCAAGGCCAAAGCAATCTTCTTGGTATGGTCCTTAATTTGTTGCATTACAAATTCACCTAGGTTAAACGGCGGCAAGGTAGCATTACTGTCTCCTGAGTGAATTCCACAAGGCTCAATATGCTCCATGATACCAATGATGTATACATTTTCACCGTCACAAATGGCATCTGCTTCAGCTTCGATTGCTCCATCTAGATAATGATCCAACAACAGTTTGTTATCCGGCATAGTACGTAATAAATCTACCACGTGCTCTTCCAACTCATTTCTGTTGATTACAATCTTCATCCCTTGTCCTCCAAGTACGTAAGAAGGTCTTACCAAGATAGGGAAATCCAACACATCTGAAATAGCTAAGGCCTCATCTGCCGTAGTAGCCACGTCAAATTGTGGGTAAGGAATGTTGTTTTCTTTTAACAAGGTTGAGAAACTACCTCTATCCTCAGCCAAATCCAAAGATTTAAAGCTTGTTCCAATAATTTTGATACCGTAACGGTCTAATTTCTCCGCCAATTTCAAGGCCGTCTGACCTCCCAACTGTACAATTACACCTTCTGGTTTTTCATGTTGAATAATATCATAGATATGCTCCCAGAATACTGGTTCAAAATATAATTTGTCTGCAATATCGAAATCTGTTGAAACCGTTTCAGGGTTACAGTTGATCATGATGGTTTCATACCCACACTCGGCACTTGCCAAAACACCATGCACACAACAGTAATCAAACTCAATACCTTGCCCAATTCTGTTTGGTCCAGATCCTAAAACAATTACCTTCTTCTTATCTGAAACAACACTTTCATTTTCCGAATATACATTTCCGTCAGTAGTTTCTACACTATTCTCAAAAGTTGAGTAGTAGTAAGGTGTTTGCGCTTTAAACTCTGCCGCACAAGTATCTACTAACTTGTAAACACGTTTGATATTCAATTCTTCTCTACGAGCATGAACTTCACTTTCCAAACACTTCAACATATGGGCTATTTGACGGTCTCCATATCCTTTTTGCTTGGCTTCAAGAAGTAAATCTCTTTCAATAGTATCAATCGTGTAGTTTGAGATTTCTTTTTCTAGGTGATATAATTCTTCATACTGCTTTAAGAACCACATATCAATCTTTGTAATCTCATGGATTCTGCTCAATGGGATTCCCAATTGAATAGCATCGTAAATTACAAATACACGGTCCCAACTAGCATGTGTAAGCTTGTCGATGATTTGGTCATAGTTTTTATAACCCTTTCCATCTGCTCCCAATCCATTTCTCTTGATTTCCAATGATTGAGTTGCTTTATGAAGTGCCTCTTGGAATGAACGTCCAATGGCCATTACCTCACCTACAGCTTTCATCTGTAATCCCAAGGTACGGTCGCTTCCTTCAAATTTATCGAAGTTCCAACGAGGTATCTTAACAACCACATAATCCAATGTTGGCTCAAACAATGCTGAAGTTGACTTTGTAATCTGGTTGCTCAATTCATCCAAGGTATAACCAATTGCCAACTTAGAAGCTACTTTAGCGATAGGATATCCAGTTGCCTTACTAGCCAAAGCCGAAGAGCGAGATACACGAGGGTTAATTTCAATTGCAATAATGTCCTCTTTTTCATCTGGACTTACTGCAAACTGCACGTTACATCCTCCTGCGAAGTCCCCAATACTTCTCATCATGTGGATGGCCATATCCCTCATACGTTGGAATGCCGTATCTGATAATGTCATGGCTGGAGCTACAGTAATGGAGTCTCCTGTATGGATTCCCATAGGATCCATATTTTCAATGGTACAGATAATAACAACATTGTCATTTTTATCTCGCAACAACTCCAACTCGTACTCTTTCCAACCTAATAGAGCTTTATCAATCATCACCTCATGAATAGGCGAAATTTCAAGTCCGCGGCTTAACAACTCATCAAAATCAGCTTCATCATAAACAATAGCTGCTCCTGCTCCACCTAATGTAAACGACGAGCGAATACATAATGGAAAGCCAAATTCTTGCGCTATTTCTTTTCCTTTTAAAAATGAAGTTGCAGTAGCTTGAGGCGCCATTGGCACACCAATTTTAGCCATTAAGTCTCTAAACTGCTCTCTATCTTCTGTGATATTGATGGCGTCGATATCCACACCAATCAATTCCACATTGTATTCTTCCCAAATTCCTTTTTCATCGGCCTCAATACATAAGTTCAAAGCGGTTTGCCCTCCCATGGTCGGCAAAACGGCATCGATTTGAGGGTGCTCCTCCAAAATCTTTATGATTGATTTTGTAGTTAACGGCAATAGGTACACGTGATCCGCCATTGTAGGATCCGTCATAATGGTTGCCGGGTTCGAATTGATCAAAATCGTTTCTATTCCATCTTCTCTTAGAGATCTAAGCGCCTGCGTCCCAGAGTAATCAAATTCACATGCTTGACCAATCACGATTGGTCCCGACCCTATGATAAGTACAGAATTAATGTTTTTATTTTTTGGCATTTTTATGAGAGAATATATTTATTTACAAAAATAGTTATCAAAATGATATAAAAAAAGGCGTTGCACCTAAGCAACACCTTAATATATTAACAATTGTCAATCATTATTTCTTATGTCTTGGCTCAGAAGATACAGACAATTTTTTTCTTCCTTTAGCTCTTCTACGAGCAAGTACCTTTCTGCCATTAGCAGAAGCCATTCTTTCTCTGAAACCGTGTTTGTTTCTTCTCTTTCTTTTTGACGGTTGAAACGTTCTTTTACTCATTGTCTTATATCTTTAAAATCTTCTTTGCTTATTACTGTAACTAAGTTTTATAGCCGTTCTAAAAACTGCGTGCAAATATACAAAGACTTTTTACTTTGGCAAACCAAAAGTGAAAAATATTTTCAATAGTTTTTATTAACTTTGCAAACTTAAATTTAATTAGGTAATGTACAATAAAAATATCAAACTACTCATAGCTGCTTTAATATTTGGCTATGCCATCTATCAATTTACCGAAGGTTACATAGGAAACGGCATCATGTTGATCCTTCTTTCTCTAGTATTTGTATTCTTTTACTTTAAGAACGAATTTATTCTTTTGGCCTTCCTTAAATTAAGAAAGCAAGACTTTGAGGGTGCTAAGAATTGGCTTAATAAAATAAAGAACCCATCTAGCGCCTTGGTAAAAAAACAAGAAGGCTACTACAATTACCTTCACGGCATCATGGTTTCCCAAACCAATATGAACGAAGCCGAGAAATATTTCAAAAAAGCGGTGAGCCTTGGATTAGCCATGGATCATGATATGGCAATGGCAAAACTAAATTTGGCTGGTATTGCGTTTAGCAAACGCAGAGCACAAGAAGCCAAAACACTTTTGGGTGAAGCTCAAAAATTGGACAAGCGCGGTATGTTGACCGAACAAATAAAAATGATGAAGGACAGCATGAAAAAAGCTCAAATGCCTAACCAACATTACGGTTCTATGCGACACGGCAGAAGACGTTAAACCTTTAAGCCAATCCTTATAAATGTAAAAAAGCACTGTAATTACAGTGCTTTTTTTGTTCTTAATAGTTTCTAAATAGTTAATTAACAATATGTTTAAACGAATAACTTTTGGTTTTATTGTATGGTTTTGTAACTTTAGGTAACAGCTCAATAATTAAATATTGTTACATATGGTTAGAATGTTTACAATATTATTGCTTGCCTCTTCTTTATTAACCTACGCCCAGGATGATAAAGTCTACTTCAACGATGCCCTTTCCCAACATTTGAAACCCTATATAAAACAGAGCGATTTGGCCTTTGAACACAAAGATTATGAATTGGCAGAAACTCTTTTCGATTCCCTTCTACAAAACCATTTATTGAATACTTACATACCAAATTTAAGCCTTCCCAAACTTTCGGGAGGGATTTTGGAAACTGACGAAATAGAGAATCCGTTTTTGCTCATTACCAAAACCACTTGGGATTTTCCCAATGAAAAAGAAATTGAAGCCATTAACACCATCGCGCATGCCTATCGTAACCAAGTAGAAATAATCGTATTGTATTGGGGACCTCGCAAAAAAGTAAAAGACGTTACAGGCAACTACAACAAAAATGTAACACTCACTTATATAGATGAAACTGAAAACCTATCCAACTCTATCATCAAAACCTACAAGCATTCCTTTGGGGCTCCCGCTTGCTTTTTTGTATCAAGCACAAAACAATTAATGGCTTTGGATAAAAAATTCTCTTTGTTTTCTTTTGATATGGATCAGTCCAAAGAAGCCTATGTCATGGCTGAAAACCATATTAAGGAGCTAATTTTCCTATTTGAAGAATTCAAAAAAAGTCTCCTTACAGACAGACAATAAAAAAACTACTATAACAAAGGCGACCATAGCCTACAATAAGCCTCCTTCGCCCTTTGATGAAACGGCCGAGTCTTCCATCTCTCAAAATCTACCCGCTCGGCATCCTTTAAATCTTCCATAAATTGGTTTTCCAATTGCCGGCTCAACTCTTTGTTGTAAATAAGCGCATTAATTTCAAAATTAATATTGAAACTCCTGTAATCCATATTTGAAGTTCCTATGGAAGAAAACACACCGTCCACAGTAATGGTTTTAGCATGGATGATCCCTTTGGTATAGCGATATATCTTTACATCGGCCTCCATCAAAGTTTCCAAATAGGAATTACTGGCATATTTAGCCGTCCATGAATCTGATATTTTAGGAATCAACAGCCTTACATCTACCCCACTTTTGGCCGCTACCTGTAAAGCGGTTATAATTTGTTCATTGGGAATAAAATAAGGTGTAGTAATATAGACATACTCATCAGCCGTATTGATGGCTGTAAAAATTGCCTCCATGATATTGGCCCAATCAGTATCGGGGCCACTGGCCGCAATTTGTACGGCAACTTCTCCATTGGTAGCCACAGCTTCTGGAAACAAGTTCTTGGAAACCTTAAAGGTTTGGCCAGAAACAAATTCCCAATTGGTCAAAAAATGCACCTGAAGTGGCTTTACAGCTTCTCCCGTTAATTTAATATGGGTATCCCTCCAAAAATGTTTGTTTTCTTTTCGGTTGTTCAAGTAATTATCGGCTACATTAATTCCTCCTAGATATCCAACCTTTCCATCGATAATGGCAATTTTCCGATGGTCTCGATAGTTCATTTTACTGGTAAATTTCTTAAAAAGTACTGGCATAAAAGGATAAAACTCAACTCCGCTATCTCTTAACTTCTTTCTAGTAGCCCTAGACAGTTTACTTCCCACGGAATCAAAACTAAACCTAACGGACAATCCTTTAGTTGCCTTTTCACAGAGAATATCAATGATTTCAGAACCAATATCGTCATCATTAAAAATGTAGTACTCCAAGTGAATATGGTCTTCGGCAGCTTTTAAATCCTTCAACAAATTATCAAACGTCACATCTCCATTAATAAGAAGTTCAACATCATTTTTTAGGGTCAAAGGTGAGTTTTCACTCTTTTTCAAGAGATTCACCAATTTGATTTTATCTCCCAAAAAATGATCTAATTTGATCCTCTGCCCAAAATCCAATTCAAAATCCCTCTCCAGAGATTTTATAATATTTTGGTTGAGAATATGTTTTCTGTTGAAGATCTTGTTCTTACGGTACTCCTGACCAAAAAAGTAATAAACAATCAATCCTAGAAAAGGAAAAAAAACCAAGGTCAAAATATATGAGATGGTTTTGGTTGGATTGATATTTTTAGACAAAATTGTGGCTGCCGCAGAGGCAGCCAACAGGTAGTTTAGAACTAAGATTATTGTCCAAAAATTGTCCTTTACAATTTCTATCATTCAGGTTTTGACGTCTTGTAATAGCCTTCCTTAGGGATTTCTATAAAATATTCTTTTCTTGACTTATTGTTTAAAAATGGTTCCCTAAGCCAAGGATTGTGAATTTTTAAAATTTTGTAATTGATTCCAAAATCCTTAGCGAATTTTGAAAAGTCGGTTACGGCTGTGTCCACTTTTACCTTATACGTAGGCACTTCGGTATACAAATCACTTTCCTTGAAGTTGAAACCATACTGGCTAGGGTGGTTTAAAATTTCCTTAAGCGCCACGATTCTGAATAAATAACGCCCTGTTTCCTCTCCTAACAATAAATCGTAATAGTCATTAACCCCCTGTTCTTCCAACCTTTTGGCAACACCGTTGATACCTGCATTATATGAAGCAGCAGCCAACGTCCAAGAGCCAAACCGCTCCTTAGCATTCAAAAGGTATTTACAAGCAACTTCGGTGGCCATTTCCAAATGATATCTTTCATCCACATTGTCATTAACCTCCAGTCCATTTTCACGACCTGTAGCTTGCATAATTTGCCAGACCCCTCTTGCGCCAGCTGGCGATACGGCATTGGTCAATCCACTTTCAATAACAGCCAAATATTTAAAATCGTCCGGCACACCATTCTTCTTTAAAATAGGCTCTATGATTGGAAAATATTTATTTGCCCTTTTAAACAATAACAAGCCATTGGACTGCCAATAGGTATTTACCAACAACTCCCTGTCCATACGCTCATAAATATCAGGGTTTTCCAAAGGCACCAATTCCCCTGCAAAATTTAAATTTTCAGGCACACTCAAAGCATATACGTTGTAATCTTTGGTATACCTCGAAGGTTCTGTTAAAAGTTTATCTGAAGTTGATGTTTGTGTTGCGAAAATAAATAGCCCCGACACACAAATTAAACCAAAACCTGCTAAAATATTTCTCAAAGTCCTCATAATCCTGTTTTTATATAAATTTAAAAAATTTCCTTCACTCTTTATTTGTTAGCCCAAAATTAGTTTGGGCAAATGCTCATTGAACCAACGGTACCTGTTAACGATCATTATATGGGTTCCTCCTTTTACAACAATACAGTTGCCGTTGCATGAATGTGGAAAAATCCCATCCTTATCTCCATGAATGTAAATAGCATTAGGATGTGCTTCCTTTTGCTCCCATGAAATCACTTGCTTAATGGCCCAATCCCAATAGCGCTTATCCGTAACCGAAAGATACTTTTTGTACAACTCTACCCTTTTGGCCATGGTTTTGCCAACTGTATATTTACTTAAGGCTTCCACATGACTCACCAATTGCGTAGGCAAAAATTTATAGGCATTTGTAAACTTTGCCAACTTCATCCTTTTTGGCAGCTCATGTTTACTCTTAACGCTAGAAACTACAATTATTTTCCTTACGGGAATAAATTTGCTCATCTCCTGCACCAAAATCCCTCCAAAGGACACACCCAATAACACCACATTGGTATGTTTTATTTTAGCCACCATACGCTGCGCATAATGCGACAAACTTTCATTATCCTCTGGCAACATCCATTCCAACCAATGGATTTGGAACAGCTCCTTTGGTAATTTAATATTTTCAAAAATTGTTGGATTTGCTGCCATACCTGGCATCATGTATACGTGTATAATCTCCTCGCTCATTCCTTGTAATTCCAATCTCAAGAGTTCAACAATAAAACCTAGTTACACACCCAAAAAGCCTCTAAAAAACCTAAAGTTTTATCTCCTAAACACTTAACCTTAACAGGGCTTTAATATATGCAATAAATTTTGTAAATTTGCACTGCAAAACTACAGAAATGTTTTTTGTTTCCCCACTGACCCTTTAAAATAAATAATTAACTATGATTGATGCAGCTGAATTAATTGACAACGATTTTTTACGTCAATATGAACTAAAAATCGACAACGAACTTGCTAAGATTGAATATTCGCTTCAAGACCGTAAAATTTTCTTGACCAAGCTTATCATTCCGGAAACGGTAGAATCTGATGAGTTTGCCGAGGACTTTCTAAAATTGGTTTTTGCGGATATCCAAGATCGAAACATTAGCGTAGTTCCAACTAGTCCAGAAATTGCGAAATTCATAAGAAGACACAGACAATACAAAAAAATGCTACCGGTAGGTATCAGGATATAACAAAAAAACCGAAGTCTTATTACAAGGCTTCGGTTTTTTGTTTGTGCTTTTCTTAATTACTGTTTGGTATACACTTTAGTTAAATCTTTTGTTGCTACTACTTCAGTAAGCTCTGTATTGTATATTTCTATCGCATTTCCATAAACTATAGTCAACTCTCCTCCATTCAATGTGGCAACTGTATTTTCTCCCATTTGAACAGTTCCATTGGCACTATCATATGCATAATCCATAGCAAAACCAATAATTCCTTCGGCACATTCTACTTGAACTGCATAAGCATTGGCCCCTTCTCCATTCACTTCTGAAAACATTACCGTTGGATTGAATGTATCTTCGGATGAAACTATGCCATGTACATCGAAACTTAAAGTTTCCTTATTTGAACAGGTAGTTTCCTTTAAAAGATTAACGTTTGCTAGACCATCATTATTTAAGTCCATAGGCACTTCTGCTGACCAAGAGGTCAATTTCCACTTTCCTACTAAAGCATTTTTGGAAGAACTGTCTTCAGAACAAGCCACAGACAACTGTAGTATACAAATTAGGGAAATTACGGCTCCAAATTGTTTCATCAAATTACAAGCAGTTTTAAAATTTTTAAAAATACCGCTGAAAAAATTCCCAAGATTAAAAAATTGGATAAACTGTGAGAAAAACAGATAAAATGAAGATTCTCCTTAAACAACCAAGGCCTTAACAAACTCAAACCTTACAATACCGTCTTCTCCAATCTCCGTAAGGTTCACTTCATGCAGTGTATTGACCAATTCAGGGTTCCAAGGCGCTTTCACTTTAACATAATTATCGGTGAAGCCATGAATATAGCCTTCCTTATTTTCTCCTTCAAACAATACAGTTCTAGTAGCCCCAATCTGACTCTCATAAAAAGCTCTTCTCTTTTTAACAGATAGGCCTCTTAACATTTTACTACGTTTTCCCCTAACATTTTTAGAAACTACACCATCCATCAAAGCCGCTTCCGTATTGTCGCGCTCAGAATAAGTGAAAACATGCAGATAGGAGACATCCAATTCATTCAAGAAATTGTAGGTCTCCAAAAAGTGCTCGTCAGTTTCCCCTGGGAACCCTACAATAACATCCACTCCAATGCAGGCATGTGGCATCACTTCTTTTATCTTATTAACTCTGTCCACATACAACTCGCGCATATAGCGACGCTTCATCTTTTTCAAAATATCGTTGCTTCCACTTTGTAAAGGCACATGGAAATGGGGTACAAAAGCTCTAGATTTTGAGACCAACTCAATGGTTTCATTTTTAAGAAGATTAGGCTCTATAGAAGAAATACGCAAACGCTCAATCCCTTCTACCTGATCCAATTGGGTTACCAAGTCCAGAAATGTATGTTCGTGACGTTTATTTCCAAACTCGCCTTTACCATAATCCCCAATATTCACACCTGTCAAAACAATCTCCTTGATGTTCTTTTCTGAAATTTCCCTTGCATTTTTTAGTACATTTTCCATGGTATCACTTCTGGAAATACCACGAGCCAACGGAATGGTGCAATAGGTACATTTATAATCGCATCCATCCTGCACTTTCAAAAATGCTCTGGTCCTATCCCCAATGGAATAACTTCCTACATAAAAATCGGCTTCTTCTATTTCACAGGAATGTACTTCTCCAAAATCGTTTTTGGTAAGGTCGTTTAAATAGTCGGTGATTTTAAACTTTTCGGTGGCACCCAAGACCAAATCTACGCCTTCCACGTCAGCAAGTTCTTGAGGTTTCAATTGCGCATAACACCCAACAGCCGCCACAAAAGCTTCGGGATTGACTTTTTGAGCTTGCTTTACAATACTTTTAAATCGCTTATCGGCATTTTCCGTAACAGAACAGGTATTGATTACGTAGATATCTGCTTGCTCAGAAAAATCAACGCGATCAAATCCTTCATCGGAAAAACTTCTAGCAATAGTAGACGTTTCCGAGAAATTAAGTTTGCATCCTAATGTGTAAAAGGCGACTTTTTTATTCATCTTCCTAAACTCTTGAAAAGGAGTGCAAAAATACAAAAAAAGAGCGCTTTATCTAATTAAGCGCTCTCTTTTTTAATCTACTGACATTGAAACTCCTATTTCAAAAAACTCATTAAATTCCAAACCAACAAAGCCACTTTACAAACATGAACTTAACTCACATAAAAAGGAACTATTTATTTAATCTTTGAAAATTTTAAATGAAAATTAAAAAAGTATATCCAATATACATTCCAAACTAAAAGCCTTTGTAATTTTTTTTCATACTTTTATTTTTTAAGATTTCACACAATACCAAATCAGTACTATCATTCATTACCAAATGAAATTCCCTCCTATTTTTCACTTATTCCTCTTTACCTTATTATTTAATTGCCAGAAAAAAGAGAGCAACAACAATTTAGTTTTCCGCTATAACGAAAGCAATATTATCGGCTCCTTAGACCCAGCTTTTTCCCGCAATGTTGGCGAAACTTGGTTGGCCAATCAACTTTTTAATGGTCTTGTGCAAACAGACGACAGTTTGAACATCCTTCCTTGTATCTCCAAAAGTTGGTCCATTTCTGAAGATGGCTTGACTTACACTTTCAACTTAAAAAGTGATATCTACTTTCATAAAAGTCCTCTTTTTGGAAACGATTCCACTAGAACCGTTACGGCCGAAGATTTTGTGTATAGCTTCAACAGGCTTAGGGATAAATCCATTGCTTCGCCAGGAAGCTGGGTTTTGAACAAAGTCAACGACTTTAAAGCCATTAATGATACTATTTTTGAAATTAACCTTAAGACTAGATTTCCTGCTTTTTTAGGGTTGATGACCATGAAATACTGTTCGGTAGTACCTCGTGAGGTCGTAGACCATTATGGTAACGAGTTCAGGTCTCACCCTATTGGCACAGGGCCATTTTCATTTAAAAGATGGGAGGAAAATATCAAATTGGTTTTAAGACGAAACAACGCCTATTTTGAATATGATAAAAATGGTAAGCAATTACCCTATTTGGAAGCTGTTTCCATAACATTTCTTCCAGACAAACAAAGTGAGTTTTTACAATTCGCCCAAGGAAAACTCGATTTCCTGAACAGTCTTGACGCTTCTTACAAAGATGAAATACTCACAGCAAAAGGGGAATTAAGACCCAATTATGCAAAAGATGTCAATATGCTTCGAGGCCCTTATTTAAACACAGAATATTTAGGCTTTTATCTAGATGCAGACATTCCAGAAATACAATCTGAGACCTTAAGAAAAGCGGTTAATTATGGTTTCGACAGAACTAAAATGATGATTTATCTGCGAAATGATGTGGGCGTACCGGCCCATGGCGGCATGATTCCCAAAGGACTTCCTGGTTACAAAGCAGATATCGGTTTTTCCTATCAACCCGAAAAAGCCAAACAATTGGTAGAGCAGTTCAGAAAAGAGACCAACATCCAAAATCCGGAAATCACCATATCCACCACCAGCAACTATTTAAATTTTTGCGAATATATTCAAAGGGAATTAGGCAAGATTGGCATTTTGGTCAATGTGGATGTATTACCTTCCGCCACTTTAAGAGATGCAAGAAACAACGGGAAATTAGGTCTGTTTAGAGCCTCATGGGTAGCCGACTATCTGGATGCTGAAAATTATTTGAGTTTATTCTTCAGCAAAACCTTATCTCCAAACGGTTCCAACTACACACACTTTAAAAGCACCGCTTTTGATAGCCTTTACAATGCTTCCTTTGCAATCAATGATATTGAAAAACGAAAAGCACTTTACACCCAAATGGACAGTTTAGTGATGCAACAAGCTCCCATTGTTCCTTTGTATTATGACGAAGTTATTCGGTTTACCCAAAAGAATGTTTGGGGATTGGGTATCAATCCCGTAAACCAATTGGATTTAAGAACAGTGAAAAAGAATTAAAACGATTTTCTGTATTTATGAGTCATCTCAAATATATGCTCCAAAATAGCAGCGTCTTGTTCCGTAAATTCAATATTACGTCTTGACATCACAACATTAGCCACCTCAAATGCTTTTTTGGTTACAAATGTTGTAAATCCTGAACTCCCTCCCCATGCAAAACTTGGAATGAAATTTCTTGGATAACCACTACCAAAAACATTGGCACTCACCCCAACAACAGTTCCAGTGTTAAACATGGTATTGATACCCGACTTGCTATGATCTCCCATCATCAACCCACAAAACTGTAATCCTGTTCTAGCAAAACCTTCAGTTTCATAGTTCCAAAGACGGACTTCTGCATAGTTATTTTTTAAATTGGAATTATTGGTATCGGCTCCCAGGTTACACCATTCTCCCAATACCGAATTTCCCAAAAACCCATCATGCCCTTTATTTGAGTAAGCAAAAAGCACCGAATTATTGATTTCGCCACCAACCTTACTATAAGGTCCAACCGTGGTAGGGCCGTAAATTTTGGCTCCCATTTTTACAGTAGCACCTTCACATAAGGCAAATGGACCACGGATAATGGAACCTTCCATAATCTCGGCATCCTTTCCAATATAAATTGGACCGTTGGTAGCATTTAAGGTTACAAATTCCAATTTGGCGCCCTCTTCAATAAAAATTCTATTGGCGTGAATGGTATTGTTTGAAGATGGAATTGGCTGAGACTCCTTTCCTTTGGTCAACAGTTCGAAATCTTCGACAATAGCTTCGCCGTTTTTAGCAAAAATATCCCAAGTATGTTCTATTTTCAAGACGTCATCTTCAAACTCAATGGCTTCATACGTTTCAAAATCTACTTCTTCTTGAGTATCTGTGGTAAAAAATGCCAACACATCTTCACCCTTAAAAATGGCTTGGTTTTCTTTCAGGCTTTTCACCATCTCAACTAATTCCGCATTTGGCAGATAGGATGCATTGATCATGACATTCTCCTCCATTTCTACCATTGGAAATTTATCAGAAAGATATTCTTCTGTCAAAGTTGTGGTGGTGTACCCCAAAAATGTTTCCCATTTTTCACGAATGGTTAAAATACCAACCCGAATATCGGCCACCGGACGCGTATAGGTAAATGGCAACAAATTGTTGCGAGAAGGACCATCAAAAAGAATATAGTTCATTTGGAATGAGTTAAAGATTAAAAAGGCGAAAGAGCAAAGATGTTATAGAGAATCCGCCCAATAGCCACATCAAAAGTACCATATTTAGCCAAAACAAAAAAGCCTTTGGAACATTCCCAAAGGCTTTATATGTATAAAAAGACGCTTTAAATTACTTTTTGAATTTAGCGTATTTGTTTTTGAATTTATCAATACGTCCAGCGGTATCAACCAATTTGGATTTACCAGTATAAAATGGGTGAGACGTTCTTGAAATCTCTAACTTAATCAATGGATACTCAACCCCATCCACTTCTAAAGTTTCGTTAGTAACTGCTGTTGACTTTGTTAAAAATACGTCCTCGTTAGACATATCTTTAAATGCTACAAGTCTATAATTTTCTGGATGTATACCTTTTTTCATCGCTAAAGCTATTTTATCGTTTCATTTTTTCGAGCTGCAAATTTAAGCATTTTTTACTTATGTACAATGTTTTTTTAATTTTTATTGCAGTAAATTTATGTAACGATTTAGTATATTTGATTACTAACCCTAGTGTAAACTAAAAAAATCATCATTACAATGGAAAAATCTATCAAGTCCTCCGCCCTTAATTATGGACTTTATCTTGGCGCTACGCTTGTATTGGTAACCGTGCTTTCTTATGCTATTAACCTTGAACTTTTGACTAAATGGTGGCTTGGAATCATTTTATTTTTAGTCATTTTGATTTTTGGAATTGTCTCTACAGCAAGATCCAAAGGATTACTAAAAGGGTTTATCTCTTTTAAGGAAGCATTTTCCTCCTATTTCATTACCATAGCTGTAGGCTTTGTAATTAGTACGCTTGTTAGTATTGTACTTTTTAATGTTATTGATCCTGAAGCTTCAGAAATACTTAAGGAAAACGTCATGGAAAGCTCTCGCCAGATGATGGAAAATTTTGGAGCTCCACAATCTGAAATTGATAAAGCAATGCTACAAATGGAAGGCGAAAATCAATTTGCAATGGGCAATCAATTAAAATCGGTAGCGTTTCAATTGGTATTCTATTCAATCATCGGGCTTATCGTAGCATTGGCCATGAAACGCAATGATCCTAACGCAGCTTAAATAATTTCTTTACTTTTGGACGTAGAATTTTGAATTACACTCCATGGATATATCAGTAGTTATACCACTACTTAACGAACAAGAGTCTTTAACAGAACTACATGATTGGATTGCACGCGTTATGCAATCCAATCATTTTTCTTATGAAATCCTTTTTATTGATGATGGAAGTACAGATCAATCCTGGCAAACCATTGTAGGACTTTCTAAAAAAGATCCCAATGTAAAAGGAATCCGTTTTTTGAAGAATTTTGGCAAATCTCAGGCACTACATGCCGGTTTTTCTAAGGCTGAAGGAAACGTGATCATCACCATGGATGCCGATTTACAAGACAATCCAGAAGAAATACCTGAACTCTACCAAATGATTGTTCAGGACGACTACGATATGGTATCTGGATGGAAAAAGAAACGCTACGATTCCGTCCTTACCAAAAACATGCCTTCCAAACTCTTTAACTGGGCGGCAAGAAAAACCTCGGGGGTCAGCTTAAATGATTTCAACTGTGGTTTGAAAGCCTACAACATAAATGTGGTAAAAAACATTGATGTAAAGGGTGAAATGCACCGTTACATTCCTGTTTTGGCAAAAAATGCCGGCTTTTTGAAAATTGGCGAAAAGGTAGTTCAGCACCAAGCTAGAAAATACGGCACCACCAAATTTGGAATGGACCGTTTTATTCACGGCTTTTTAGACTTGATTACCATTTGGTTCATCTCCAGATTTGCACGACGTCCTATGCATCTTTTTGGCGCTTTGGGAGTTATCATGGTTACTATTGGATTTATCTTTGCACTTTATTTGGGTATCGACAAGCTCTTTATCCACCCACAAGGAAGATTGATTACCGAACGTCCTCAATTTTACATCTCCCTAACCACCATGATTATGGGAGCCCAGTTTTTTGTAGCAGGTTTCTTGGGCGAAACCATCCTTCAAAACAAAGAAGATAAAAAACGCTATTTAATTAAAAGCGAACTCAACCTATAGAAAGAAAGCAATTTAACTTTCTAAAAACCATTTCATCAACTCAAAAGCATCTCATAAAATGTATGAAATGCTTATTTTTGTGATATAATATTAGCTTATGAACACTTTAGAACCTCAATTACAGGAACGCATCCAAACCTGGCTAACCTCAACCTTTGATGCCGATACCCAGCAACATATCAAATCTTTAATGGACAGCAACCCCAACGAACTTAAGGAATCCTTTTATAAGGACCTTGAATTTGGCACCGGAGGTATGCGTGGTATTATGGGCGTTGGTACCAACCGTATCAACAAGTACACCCTTGGAAAAAATACGCAAGGATTGAGCAACTACCTGTACAAATGCTTCCCAAACCAACCTATTAAAGTGGTTATTGCCTACGACTGTAGACATAACAGTAAAACTTTGGCAAAAGTGGTGGCCGACGTGTTCTCTGCCAATAATATTGAAGTATATCTGTTTGAAGATTTACGTCCTACTCCAGAGCTTTCCTTTGCTGTGAAACACCTAGGATGCCAATGCGGAATTGTTTTAACAGCATCACACAACCCTCCTGAATATAACGGCTACAAAGTATATTGGGAAGATGGAGGTCAATTGGTACCACCTCAAGATCATGAAACTATCGAAGAAATTAATGCATTGGATTACTCTGAGGTTAAATTCAATGCCAATAAAGACTTGATTCATTTTATAGGAAAAGATATTGACGATGCCTTTGTAGATGCAGCGGTTGCCAATGCTTGTTTTACTAGTCAGGAAGCGAAAGACAATTTAACCATTGTGTTCACGCCATTGCACGGAACTTCCATCACCACCATCCCGGAAACTTTAAAACGTGCTGGTTTTAAAAATGTTCACATTGTGGAAGCTCAAAGCGAACCAAACGGAGACTTCCCTACGGTGACCTCCCCAAACCCAGAAGAACCTGAAGCTTTAAAAATGGCCTTGGAATTGGCAGAAGAAGTTAAAGCTGATATCGTAATAGGAACCGATCCCGATAGCGACCGTTTAGGAGTTGCCGTGAGAGATTTGGAAGGCAATATGGTATTATTGAATGGAAACCAAACCATGATCATGATGACGGAGTTTCTATTGAAACAATGGCATGACAAAGACCTTATCAAAGGAAAAGAATTTATAGGTTCCACTATTGTATCTACCCCTATGATGCAAAACCTAGCCGATGCTTTTGGAGTTTCGTATAAAGTAGGACTGACAGGTTTTAAATGGATTGCAAAAATGATCGTCGATTTCCCTGAACTGAAATTTATTGGTGGTGGTGAAGAAAGTTTCGGATTTATGGTTGGGGATTTTGTTCGAGATAAAGATGCAGTGACTTCTACCCTATTAGCTTGTGAAATTGCCGCGTATACCAAAGCTCAAGGCGGTTCATTCTACCAAGGTTTAATTGAAGCCTATGTGAAATATGGATTCTTTAAAGAACGCTTGATCTCTTTAACTAAAAAAGGAATTTCCGGTGCTGAAGAAATCAAACAAATGATGGTTGATGCCCGTGAAAATCCATTGAAAGAAGTGAATGGTTCAAAAGTAGTGACGGTGGACGATTACCAATTATCCATTTCTAAAGATTTAATACAAGGCACTGAAAGTCCTATAGACATTCCAAAATCCAATGTATTGATCTACACTACCGAAGACGGTAGCAGAATAGCCCTAAGGCCTAGTGGTACAGAGCCTAAAATCAAATTTTACATTAGCGTAAACACGATGTTAGACAATGTGTCAGAATTCAAAGCTGTGGAACAAAAATTGGAATCGAAAATCGATGCCATTTTAAAGGCCATGAAACTCAATTAATGGAATACCTAAAAAAACTGTCGCAATTCATACTTCCCTACAAGAAGTATGGGTACCTCAATATTTTCTTCAATGTGCTTTACGCACTGTTCAGTACACTGGCCATGGTGTCTTTAATGCCCATGATCAATGTATTGTTTGGAGAAACTAAAAAACTCACCGTAAAACCTGTGTATCAAGGCATCAAGCATCTAAAATCTTACGGTGAGGATTACCTGAATTACTTTGTAACAACAACCAATGCCAATGAAGGGCCAGAGCGCACTTTATTATATATGATTATTTTGATCATTAGCTTGTTCTTACTTAAAAACCTGTTTAATTATCTAGCCTTGTTCTCTATAACATTTCTTAGAAATGGGGTCCTGAAGGACTTAAGGAATGCCATTTACGACAAAGTAATCACCTTGCCTATTTCTTTCTATTCCGAAAAGAAAAAGGGGGACATCATTGCGCGTATTTCAGGAGATGTGAATGAAGTAAAAAACTCACTATTGGCCGTATTAGAACTTATTATCAAGGAACCTTTAACCATTGTATTTGCAATTATCACCATGTTTACCATTTCCACAAAACTCACTGTTTTTGTGTTTTTGTTCATTCCGGTAGCTGGGTTGATTATTTCTAGAATTGGAAAAAGTTTAAAACGCAAATCCAATAAAGTACAAACTGAACAAGGTGTATTCCTGTCAACCCTTGAGGAAACACTAAGTGGACTTAAAGTCATCAAAGGGTTTAATGCCGAGAAACGCTTTAATGATAAATTTCAAGACTCTACAAATCGCTTTTATCATTTTTCAAACACCTTACTGAATCGCCAAAACTTGGCCTCTCCTACTAGTGAATTTCTAGGAATCGTTACCATAGCAGCATTGTTATGGTATGGAGGCAGTATGGTTCTTATAGAAAACACTCTCTCGGGAGGTGCTTTTATCACCTATATGGCTTTGGCCTATCAAATTTTGACACCAGCGAAAGACATTAGTAAAGCAAGCTACAAAGTAAAGGCAGGAAATGCCGCCGCCGATCGTGTGTTGGAAATTTTGAATACAGAATCGCCTTTACAGGATAAGCCAAATGCCAAAGTTAAAAATGAATTCACTACGGCAATCGACATTAATAATATCTCCTTTAAATATGAAGATGACTGGGTTTTGAAAGACTTTTCAATTATTGTGCCTAAAGGAAAAACCGTAGCCTTGGTAGGACAGTCTGGAAGTGGAAAAAGTACCATTGCCAATTTGGTGACCAGATTTTATGATGTCAACAAAGGTAGTATTACCATAGACGGCGATGATATTCGCGACCTTAGCAAGCATTCATTAAGAGGCTTGATTGGATTGGTAACCCAAGACTCTATCCTTTTCAATGATTCCATTAAAAACAACATGCTTATAGGTAAAGAAGACGCCACTGATGAAGAGATTATCGAGGCCTTAAAAATTGCCAACGCTTGGGAATTTGTAAGCACACTTCCAAACGGTATTGAAACCAATATTGGAGATTCTGGGAACAAACTTTCTGGAGGCCAAAAGCAACGTCTTAGCATCGCTAGAGCCGTTCTAAAAAATCCTCCAATTATGATTTTGGACGAAGCCACTTCAGCATTGGATACTGAAAGCGAACGTTTGGTACAGGACGCTTTGGAAAAAATGATGATGCACCGTACTTCCATTGTCATAGCCCATAGGTTATCTACCATTCAAAATGCCGATGAAATTATTGTGATGCAAAAAGGACAAATTGTAGAGCAAGGTTCCCACGAAGAATTGCTTGCCAAACAAGGCGCCTATAAAAAGCTTGTGGAAATGCAGAGCTTTGATTAACAAACAATAACCTTAAAAAGCCAGAAAAGGATGCGACAACTGTTGCATCCTTTTCATTTTTATTACCAAATTTGGGGACATTGGTAACAGGTTTATAGGTTAGGCTGATGTAAACTTATAACATTTTTACATACAATGCAAGAAAAAAATGCATTTTATCGTGTTTTATTGCATTTCACCGATTCACTCGTGACGTAAATAATTAAACTTCAGCTAATTACACAAATACCGCATTTTACCAAAATTCCATTAAACTTTTCCTAATTTGTGGTGTCTAAGCAATAAACAACAGGTGATAAGCGAACAAGACCTCATAGTTCAATTAAAATCAGAACGCACCAAGGAACAGGCATTTAAGGAATTACTGTCTCAATACAAGGAACGTTTGTACTGGCACATCAGGAAAATTGTCATTTCCCATGATGATGCCGACGATGTCTTGCAAAACACCTTTATTAAAGTTTACAAAAACATTCATAACTTTAAAGGAGAAAGCCAATTGTTTTCATGGATGTACCGAATTGCCACCAATGAATCTATTACCTTTCTCAACCGAAAAGCAAAGTTTTTAAAAGCTTCAAGTGAAGAAATTCAGCAACAGGCCATAAACAATCTAAAAGCCGATGTGTATTTTGAAGGTGACGAAATCCAGTTGAAATTGCAAAAAGCCATAGCCTTGCTACCACAAAAGCAACAGCTCATCTTCAACATGAAATATTTTGATGACATTACTTATAGGGAAATGGCAGACATTTTAGAAACTAGTGAAGGTGCCCTGAAAGCATCCTATCATATTGCTGTGAAGAAAATAGAAAAATACCTAAGCTCAAATTAAACCTTTTTGGTATAATTTAGTCCAATTAATAATGAAAGACAACAAATTACATCTAAATAAATCTGCGGGACACCAAGTTCCTGAAGGCTATTTTGATAAGGTCGAAGACGCTATTTGGAATCAAGCAAATTTGTCCAGCAAAATAACTACTCCCGGATTTGAAGTGCCCTCTAATTATTTTGAGTCTTTTGATGCCAAAGTTTTAAGAAAAGTCCAGACCCAAGAGCTCGCTAACCCCAAAATTATACCATTTTGGACGCGGCAAACTACTTTTTATGCAGCCGGAATTGCGGCCAGCATCATCTTACTTTTGGGTTTATTTTTGAATTCCAAAGACAGTCTGGATTTTAATGACCTAGAAACAGTTTCCATTGAAAGCTATTTATCTGAAGAAGAATTTACAGATCAAGACCTAGCAGCTTTGACCACTGAGGACTACTTGCTTTTTGATGGATTTAACGAAACCAACATCCCAGATGCAACCATAGAAAATTATCTTATAGAACATTCGTCATTGGACGATTTGGAATACATATCAGAACCATGAGACAATTCACTTTAACAGTACTTCTTTTTTGCCTGAGCTTTGGCATCCAAGCCCAAGAACCAGACAGGGAGAAAATCAAGACCTTGAAAATTGCCTTCCTAACAGAACGTTTGAACCTCACCAAAAAAGAGGCCCAAGAATTTTGGCCAGTTTACAACACTTTTGAAGATAGCAACAACCAGCTTAGGCATGAAGCATTCACTAAACGAAGAAATGCCAATTTGGAAAGTTTAACGGAATCCCAGGCCAAAGCCCTACTAAATGAAATTGCAGCTATTGAAAACCAACGTCACCAGTTGAAGACAAAATTTCTCAAGGATTTACAGGAAATTTTATCTGCCAAGAAAATTTTGCTGCTCAAACAATCTGAAGATGATTTCAAGCATCAAATGTTTGAGGAATTCAAAAAACGTCGTCGTGAACAACATGGGAAACCATAATAAAAAGGAAGTCAAAATGGCTTCCTTTTTCATTTCAACCACAACATATCGCCAGGAATGTGTTTTACTTAAAATTCTTATGACAATTCGTAGCTTTTAAACTACCTTTGCATGTTTTTATTTTTTAAATCCGGCAACTGTTAAACTATTGCATTAAAACCAATTAGCCAGCAGGGCCTTGAACATTACAATATGCGCTTACACAGAAACCTATGTTTTGCAACCGTAGATGGTTTATTACAGATATTCAATGAAGGACTTTATGCAGATAAAGTAATCCAACAGCTTTTAAAACGCGACAAGCGTTGGGGAAGCCGTGACCGTGCCTTTGTGGCCGAAACCACTTACGATATTGTACGTTGGAAGCGCCTGTATGCCGAAATCGCCAACGTAAAAGAACCGTTTGACAGAGATGATATTTGGCGTCTATTTGCTGTTTGGGCAACCTTGAAAGGTATTAGATTGCCAGATTGGAAATATTTTGAAAACACCCCACAACGAAAAATCAAAGGGCGTTTTGATGAACTTTCCAAAATTAGAAAGTTCCGCGACTCCATTCCTGATTGGATGGACGAACTTGGTGTTCAGGAATTGGGCGAAACGGTTTGGACCAAAGAAATTTCAAAACAAAACGAACAGGCCGATGTAATTTTAAGGGTAAACACTTTAAAAACGAACAAGAAAGACCTTCAACTTCGTCTTCAGTCTGAAAATATAGAGACTGAGTTTTTATCAGACTACCCTTCCGCCTTAAGGCTTAAGGAACGTGCCAATGTTTTTAAAACCGAGGCCTTTAAAGAAGGATGGTTTGAAGTTCAGGATGCTTCTTCTCAATTGGTTGCTCCATATCTAGATGTTACCCCTGGCATGAAAGTTGTTGATACCTGTGCAGGAGCTGGTGGAAAAACATTGCACATTGCTTCCCTTATGGAAAACAAAGGCCAAATAGTTGCCATGGACATTTACGAAAGTAAATTGAAAAAGCTCAAGGTTAGAGCAAAACGCAACGGTGTGCACAACTTGGATTTAAAAGTTTTGGATTCTACCAAGCCTATCAAGAAGCTTTACGGAAAAGCTGATAGAGTATTAATTGATGCGCCGTGTTCTGGTCTAGGAGTAATGAGAAGAAATCCAGATTCCAAGTGGAAATTGGAACCTGAATTCATTGAAAATATCAAAGTGACCCAACAGGAAGTATTGCAACAATATTCCAAAATGGTAAAACCAGGAGGAAAATTGGTATACGCCACCTGTTCTGTACTACCATCGGAAAACCAAAACCAAGTGGCTGCCTTTTTGAAGTCAGAAAACGGTAAAGATTTCAAATTAGTAAAAGACAAAAAGATTTTGGCCTACGAATCTGGATTTGATGGTTTTTATATGGCTCAATTGGAGAAAAACAAATAATAATCGAAACGTGCGTTTATGAAACATAACTACCTACTGCTTTTATTTTTCATGACTTTCCGTTTGTTTGCTCAGATTCCTGAAGGATATTATGATGCAGCCGAAGGGCTCGATGGGTATACTCTTAAAACAGCACTTAAAACCATTATTGATGATATTGACGATAGTAACGGCCAAGCCTTTCATGATACTTCCGTAACCTACAGTCAACTTTGGACTTTGTATCAAACTTCTGATGTAAGAGCTGATGGTAAGGTTTGGGATATTTATAGCGATTGTGATTTTGAATTTGGCACCGACCAAGATAATGGAACTGGCGGTACAGTAGAATGTGATAGATACAACCGTGAACATACTTTTCCTAGAAGTTGGTTTGGCAATAACCAAAACCATCCCATATTTGCTGATGCGTTCCATATTCTACCAACTGATAAAAAAGTCAATGCCGAACGCGGCAATTTGGCTTTTGGTGAAGTTTCTACGGCAAGCTACACGTCTCTAAACGGATCTCAAAGAGGCAGCACTGACCTTTCGGGACCTGTGGGAGAAGTTTTTGAACCTGTAGACGATTATAAAGGGGATATTGCCCGTGGCCTGTTTTATATTGCTGTTCGTTACCAAGAAGATGTGGCTTCATGGGAAACTAACGACACCAACGGCAACAGTATGTTGGATGGCACTAGCGATAAAGTATTTGAGCAATGGGCTTTAGACCTGCTTTACAATTGGCATATCAACGACCCTGTAAGCACTAAAGAAATAGATAGAAACAATGTCATTTTTGAGCATCAGGACAATAGGAACCCATTTATTGACCACCCCGAATATGTAAGTGCTATTTGGCAGGAAGAATTATCGGTAAGTGAGCATCAAGCCCATCTGGAACCTATCTTCTACCCCAACCCGGTAAATGGCAATGCCCTTTATATAGAAACCACTTTTGATTTGGATATTCAAATCTATAATGTCTTGGGAAAACTGAATCTTGAAAAACAGGTATCCAACACTGAAAACAAGTTGGACATTTCCAAGCTAAACAGCGGCATCTATCTGGTTAAATTACAGTATCAAAATCAGACAGTCACCAAAAAGCTTATCAAACAATAACTTCATAAGAATTTGTAATTTTAAGGTCATCTATCAACAGATGACCTTTTTTATTGCATGGAAACCAATATCATCACCTACCTATCAGAACAATTAAATGAATCCATTTTGGACTTTCAATCCATTTCAGGAGGCGATATTTCTCAGGCTTATTTATTAAGAACCAAGAGCAATTCCTATTTCCTAAAAGCCAACAAGAGTTCCAAAGCTCTCGATATGTTTCAAAAGGAAGCCTTGGGACTGAAGCTCATTGCAGAAACCAACACCATTTCCACTCCAGACGTATTACATTGTAATAAACTTGAAGATACTTCTCTTTTACTCATGGAATATATACCTGCAAAAACTCCTTCTTCCAAAGATTTTAAAACCCTTGGAGAAGAATTAGGAAACTTACACAAGATATCCAGTAGCTCGTTTGGGTTTAATAGCGACAATTATATAGGAAGTTTGCATCAAAGTAACAAAACAACTGACACTTGGATCGAATTCTACGTAAACGAACGACTGTTTCCTCAATTACAACTCGCTATTCAAAACTACTTACTTTTTGAGTCAGAATGTCCTTCCAAAGAACAAATGATAGAAAAACTTGCTCCCTTCTTCCAAAATGTAGTTCCCTCACTTTTACATGGGGATTTATGGAGCGGAAATTACCTGATTTCTCAAGATGGCACTCCCTATCTTATAGACCCTGCGCCTTACTATGGACACCACGAAGTAGACATTGCCATGAGCAAATTATTTGGTGGCTTTGGCCCGGAATTATATAAGGCTTACCACAAACAACATCCAGAAACTTTTCATACCCAAGACAGAATTTCTATTTACCAACTCTATTACTTATTGGTGCACCTCAATTTGTTCGGAAAGAGCTACTATGGTTCTGTTAGTCATCTCTTAGAAAAGTACTTTTAAGCACCACTTATTAACCCTTTGAAAATAGGAATAAGCTTTCCTAAAAAATGCCACTTAAATGACTAAAAAAGTGTATTTTTGCATTTTTAAATTACAACCTAATACATCAACAATGATTCATTTCTTTGGAAACGTAAACAGTAAGGTTTTTGCTGTTCAAACAACAAAAGAATTATCAACAGAAACCATTTCTAAATTAACATGGTTATTTGGCAACCAGCCTAAAATAGAGCAAGCATCATTGGATGCTTTTTTTGTTGGGCCAAGAGCAGCTATGATTACGCCTTGGAGTACCAATGCGGTGGAAATCACTCAAAACATGGGGATTTCAGACATCATCCGAATTGAGGAATTCGAAGCTGTTTCTGAAGATTTCAAAGGGTATGATCCTATGATTTCTGAAAAATTCAACGGATTACACCAAGAATCATTCACAATAGATATCAAGCCAGAGCCTATTCTGGATATTGAAGATATTGCGGCTTACAATGCTCAGGAAGGGCTTTCTTTAAGCGACGAAGAAGTGGCTTACTTAGAAGGTGTTTCTGAAAAAATCGGTCGCCCGTTAACCGATTCTGAAGTTTTCGGTTTCTCTCAAGTAAATAGTGAGCACTGTCGTCACAAAATTTTCAATGGAACATTTGTTATTGATGGCGAAGAAAAACCGACGTCATTATTTAAAATGATTCGTAAAACATCTGAAACCAATCCTAACGATATCGTTTCTGCATATAAAGACAATGTTGCTTTTGTAAAGGGACCTGTTGTTGAGCAATTCGCTCCTAAAACAGCGGATAAACCAGATTTTTACGAAACTAAAGATTTCGAATCTGTGATTTCATTAAAAGCGGAGACGCACAACTTCCCGACTACTGTAGAGCCTTTTAACGGAGCTGCAACAGGTTCAGGAGGTGAAATTCGTGACCGTTTAGCTGGAGGAAAAGGATCGTTACCTTTAGCTGGTACTGCGGTTTATATGACGTCTTATTCGCGTTTGGAAGAAAACCGTCCTTGGGAACAAGCTATGGACGAGCGCAAATGGTTATACCAAACACCAATGGATATCTTAATCAAGGCTTCTAACGGAGCATCAGATTTTGGTAACAAATTTGGTCAGCCATTAATTTGTGGTTCGGTATTAACATTTGAGCATGAAGAAGATGCCAGAAAATTAGGATTCGATAAAGTCATTATGCAAGCCGGAGGTATTGGGTATGGTAAAGCTGAA
The DNA here is from genome assembly GCF_059735265.1 of Mangrovimonas sp. sgz306409. Classification (NCBI taxonomy): domain Bacteria; kingdom Pseudomonadati; phylum Bacteroidota; class Flavobacteriia; order Flavobacteriales; family Flavobacteriaceae; genus Mangrovimonas; species Mangrovimonas sp. sgz306409. The sequence goes on along the minus strand of NZ_JCAPEU010000003.1, from coordinate 82,560 downwards.
CAAGCTTTAAAAGATACACCTAAAACTGGTGACAAAGTGGTTATCCTTGGTGGTGAAAACTACCGTATTGGTATGGGTGGTGCTGCGGTATCAAGTGCAGATACTGGAGAATTCGAGTCGGGTATCGAGTTAAATGCAGTACAACGTTCGAATCCTGAAATGCAAAAACGTGCTGCCAATGCGGTTCGTGGTATGGTTGAAAGCGATGAAAACTACATTGTTTCTATTCACGATCACGGTGCTGGTGGACACTTAAACTGTCTTTCGGAATTAGTTGAAGAAACTGGTGGACACATCGATTTAGATAAATTACCTGTAGGTGACCCAACCTTATCTGATAAAGAAATTATCGGGAACGAATCTCAGGAACGTATGGGATTAGTGATTGCCGAAAAACATATTGAAACCTTACAAAAAATTGCCGATCGTGAGCGTTCACCAATGTACACCGTTGGAGACGTAACCGGTAATCACCGTTTCACATTTGAATCTAAAACCAACGGTCACAAACCAATGGATTTAGCCATGGATGATATGTTTGGAAGTTCTCCAAAAACATACATGCATGATAATAAAGTAGCTCGTAATTACGCCGATGTTGCTTACAACAAAGAAAACTTCTACAATTATTTAGACCAGTTATTACAATTGGAAGCTGTAGCGTCTAAAGACTGGTTAACTAATAAAGTAGACCGCTGTGTTGGTGGAAAAGTAGCAAAACAACAATGTGTTGGACCATTACAAATTCCATTAAACAACGTAGGTGTGATGGCCTTAGATTACAAAGGTAAAGAAGGTATCGCAACGTCTATCGGTCACTCACCTATTTCTGGATTAATCAATCCGGTAGCAGGAAGTAGAAACTCGATTACTGAAGCTTTAACCAACATTATCTGGGCGCCTTTAAAAGACGGATTACAAAATGTGTCTTTATCGGCAAACTGGATGTGGCCTTGTAAAAATGAAGGTGAAGATGCGCGTTTGTATGAAGCTGTTGAAGCTGTTTCAGAATTTGCCATTGATTTAGGTATTAACGTGCCAACTGGAAAGGATTCCTTATCAATGAAGCAAAAATACCCTAATGAAGAGGTTATTGCACCCGGTACGGTAATCATTTCGGCTGCTGCAAACTGTATCGATATTAATAAAGTTGTTGAACCTGTATTCCAAAAAGGTGCTGGTAATGTGTATTACATCAACCTATCTCAAGATAACTTTAAATTAGGAGGAAGTTCATTTGCTCAGGTGGTTAACAAAATTGGTAACGACACGCCAAATGTTCAATCTGCTGCTTACGTGAAGACCGTATTCAATACCATTCAACAATTGATTCTCGACGGACAAATTGTTGCTGGTCACGATGTAGCTTCAGGTGGTTTAATCACAACGTTATTAGAATTATGTTTTGCTGACAATAATTTAGGTGCAGAACTAGATATCACTGCTTTAGCTGAAAACGATTCATTTAAAGTGTTGTTTGCTGAAAATGCCGGTTTAGTAATTCAGTCGAAAGATGCTTCAATCGAAACGGTATTATCTGCTGCTAATATTGAATTCTTTAATATTGGTAAAGTTACAGAAAGTGATGTATTAAGCATCATCAACGGAACAGACGTATTTACCATGACGGTATCTCGTTTACGTGATATGTGGTACAAAACATCATTCTTATTAGACCAAAAACAAACGGCTAACGGTTTAGCGCAAGACCGTTACGACAATTATAAAAATCAACCATTACAGTACACCTTCCCAAGTCACTTTACAGGAAAACTTCCTGTAATCGATGCGAGTAAGCCAAGACCAAAAGCAGCGATTTTACGTGAAAAAGGAAGCAACTCTGAGCGTGAAATGGCAAACGCGATGTACTTAGCAGGATTTGATGTGAAAGACGTTCACATGACCGATTTAATTTCTGGTCGTGAAACGTTGGAAGATATTCAATTCTTAGGTGCTGTTGGTGGATTCTCAAACTCAGACGTTTTAGGTTCTGCTAAAGGTTGGGCCGGAGCTATCAAATACAACGAAAAAGCGAATGAAGTGATTAAAAACTTCTTCAAACGTGAAGATACACTTTCGGTTGGTATTTGTAACGGTTGTCAGTTATGGATGGAATTAGAATTAATTAACCCAGAGCACGAGGTTCACGGTAAAATGGTTCATAATGATTCTCATAAACACGAAAGTGCTTTTACTTCGGTAACTATTCAGGAAAACAACTCGGTAATGTTATCGAGTTTAGCAGGAAGCACTTTAGGGGTTTGGATTTCTCATGGTGAAGGTAAATTTAACTTACCAGAATCTGAAGATCAATACAACATTGTTGGTAAATACGCTTACGCGGAATACCCACACAATCCAAATGGTTCAGATTACAACACAGCTATGATGTGTGATACAACAGGTCGTCACCTAGTAACGATGCCGCACATTGAGCGTTCTACATTCCAATGGAACTGGGCACACTACCCAAGCAACAGACAAGACGAAGTATCGCCTTGGGTTGAAGCTTTTGTTAACGCCAGAGAGTGGGTGGAAAAACATCAATAAGAATTACAATTTTTCATAAATAAAGCGGCCAAGAACAACTCTTGGCCGCTTTTCTTTTGAATTATGATGGATACCTTTTTCTCATTCCGACAAAAGAAGAATTTTATTTCTCCTCCATAGATACTTTAGGTATTTCCCCTACATGAAAACGAGCAATCGAACAAGATAGAATCCCTCATCAATAATGTATTTCACAAAATATGTCATAAAAAAAGCGGTCAAGAATACATCCTTGACCGCTTTCCATTTAATTAAAAACCAATATTAAATTTATTAAACAAATCTACTTAAACATTTATGCTGATTTAATGGCAGCTTGAGCTGCAACCAATCTTGCTATTGGCACTCTGAATGGTGAACAACTCACGTAGTTCATTCCTGTGTTGTAGCAGAACTCTACAGAGCTTGGTTCTCCACCGTGCTCACCACAGATACCCACTTTTAATTGTGGTTTTACGCTACGACCTCTTTCGGTTCCCAGTTGAACTAGCTGCCCTACGCCTTCTTGATCCAAGACTTCAAAAGGATCTACTTTCAAAATTCCTTTTTCAATGTAGATTGGCAAGAACTTACCAGCATCATCACGAGAATATCCAAAGGTCATCTGAGTCAAGTCGTTGGTTCCAAAGGAGAAGAAATCAGCATGCTCGGCAATTTTATCGGCCATCAAGGCTGCTCTAGGCACTTCTATCATGGTACCGATTAAATAGTCTACTTTATCATTACGTTCTTCAAAAATGGTGTTAGCCGTATTTCTGATGATGTTTTCCTGTGCCACAAACTCTTCAACTGTTCCAATTAAAGGCACCATAATTTCAGGTTGACAAATAATGCCACGTTCTTTCAAGTTCAATGCTGCTTCAATGATGGCGCGGGTTTGCATTTCGGTAATCTCTGGATAAGTGTTTCCTAATCTACATCCTCTATGTCCAAGCATTGGGTTGAACTCTTCCAATTCAGCCACTTTATTTTTAACTGCGGTTAACGAAATGTGCATTTCTTCAGCCAATTCTTTTTGGGTCGCCAATTGGTGAGGTACAAACTCGTGTAATGGCGGATCCAATAAACGGATGGTTACAGGAAGGCCTTCCATAGCTTCAAAAATTCCTTCAAAATCCTCACGTTGCATTGGTAACAGTTCTTGTAGCGCTTGCTTTCTACCCTTTACGGTATCGGCCAAAATCATTTCACGCATGGCTTTGATTCTGTCCACTTCAAAGAACATATGCTCAGTTCTGGTAAGTCCGATACCTTCTGCTCCGAAACCTCTCGCTATTTTAGCATCTTTTGGTGTATCGGCATTGGTACGCACTTTCATTTTGGCATATTTGTCGGTAAGGGTCATCAATTCTGCAAATTCCCCGCTCAATTCAGGTTCTACAGTTTCTACTTTACCTTCAATGATATTACCTGTTGAACCGTTTAGAGAGATCCAATCCCCTTCATGGTATTCATGACCATCAACGGTTAGAGTTCTTGTTTTGTAGTTGATTTTTAAAGCCCCTGCTCCCGAAATACAACATTTACCCATACCACGGGCTACCACTGCCGCGTGTGAAGTCATCCCTCCGCGAGCCGTTAAAATACCTTTGGCAATGTGCATTCCTTCCAAATCTTCCGGAGAGGTTTCAATGCGCACCAAAATACTGTTTTTGAACTTGGCTGCTTCATCGGCAAAGAACACTATTTTTCCAGTAGCCGCTCCAGGAGATGCTGGCAACCCTTGTGCAATTACATGGGCACTTTTTAAAGCTTTAGGATCGAATACTGGGTGAAGTAATTCATCTAATTTGTTTGGCTCTATATGAAGTAACGCTTCTTTTTCGTCGATTAAGCCCTCTTTCAATAAGTCCATAGCAATTTTCACCATTCCAGCTCCAGTACGTTTTCCGTTTCTGGTCTGTAAAATCCATAACTTGCCTTCCTGGATGGTGAATTCCATATCCTGCATGTCTCTATAATGCTGTTCCAATACTTCTTGGTAGCCATCGAGTTCAGCAAAAATGCTAGGCATTACTTCTTCCAACGACGGATATTTTTCTGCTCGTTCTTCTTCTGTAATTTGAGCTAATTCTGCCCAACGTTTAGATCCTAATAAGGTAATTTGCTGTGGTGTTCTAACACCGGCTACCACATCTTCTCCTTGGGCATTGATAAGATATTCACCATTGAAGACATTTTCACCGGTACCGGCATCACGGGTAAAGCACACCCCTGTTCCAGAGTTATTCCCCATGTTTCCATACACCATAGCCTGAACATTTACAGCAGTTCCCCAGTCGGCTGGATATCCGTGCATATTTCTGTAGTAAACGGCTCTATCTCCATTCCAGCTATTAAACACCGCTATAATGGCTCCCCAAAGCTGTTCCCATGGATTGGTTGGGAAACTGTGACCAGTTTGTTTTCTTACGGCATCTTTAAAGTCGTATACCAAATCCTTTAAATCCTGAACGGTAAACTCTGTATCTAATTGAATTCCACGTTTTTCCTTAAGGTTTTCCATGATTTCCTCAAACGGATCGATATCTTCTTTAGACACGGGTTTCATACCTAAAACCACGCCTCCATACATTTGAATAAAACGACGGTAAGAATCCCATGCAAACTGTTCGTTATTGGTTTTTTTAGCCAAGCCCAGTACCACTTCGTCATTCAAACCTAAATTCAAAACCGTATCCATCATCCCTGGCATGGATACTCTAGCTCCAGAACGTACAGACACCAACAATGGGTTTTCCTTGTCTCCGAAGCCACTTCCCATTAAAGATTCAATATTAGCAATAGAAGCTTCTACCTCCTCCTTAATCATATCAACAACAGTATCCTTACCTAGTAAATTATACTCCGTACAAACTTCTGTGGTGATTGTAAAGCCTGGCGGTACTGGAATACCAATAGCACTCATTTCTGCTAAATTGGCCCCCTTACCTCCCAAAAGGTTTTTCATTGTACTATTGCCATCTGCCGATTTATTTCCGAACCGGTAGACTCTAGTTTTTGTTGCTTCCATTATTTCCATAATATTAATCTTTAAGAAAATTTAACACTTCTTTGTGAGTATAAAAGTACTCATTACCAGTAGCTCAATAAATGATTTATATCATACAATGGAAGATATTAATTACTTATATCTATTTGAAAACAGTCTAATAATCAATATGAATCAAATTGATATTCCGTGAAAATATTTTTATTGTTAGGGTTTTATTTTAGATGTAAATAATACCTTAGGTACTCATATAATATAATTGTATCCTTATTTTTTGATTGATATAGGAAAACCTTAAAGGGGACATTTATTACCTCTTCATTAACTTAAAACTTTTCTTACATTTATATAATTGCAATTCAAGTTCATAGTTTACTTAATTGATATCGATAATAATGAAAGCCTTTATTTACATTCTATTTTACCTGTCGGGAATCGTTGTTTATTCTCAGAATCCTAAAGTTAGTATTTCACAATATTCCAGTTTTTGCAATAAAATAGCAGACTATGATGAAAAAGAAATTAAAATTGATAGTGTATACTTAAAAGAAAACAATTGGATTATTGAAGCTACCGTTGAAGACCAATGCATTGTAAAGTTATATCCAATAGAAGAAACTTTAGGTGATACCTTAAAGATTAATTTTATGGAAATCACCAATAATGAATTTGAATTAATAAATGGAGATAGATACGTAGAATTAAATCATCGATACGATTGCTTCTGTCTCTATGAAGTTAAATTAGAATGCCATATAAAGGATTTGAAGCACTTAATGATAAACAATAAGCTTTTTCTAAAAAATGCCTTTTACAAAAATTAAATAATTTAACACAGACTATCTACCTAGCTTTTATTCTGTACAATCTGAAACTCTCCCCTCTGTACTATTCTAAAACAAACACAATTTATTAACCTGAAAATCAAATAAGTATCACACATAATTTCTTATCTTTAATCGCTGAACTACAAATTGGTTTCTCGTCCTTCATTAGGCTCATATTATTCCTGTAAACCATTATTAACAGCTATATTTAAGAACCAAACATAACACCAATACAAATAAGTATAAAATGACAAAAGTATCACTCCAACAAAAGGGATTTGAGAAGATAAAACTTGATTTCCAGTATCTATTGTCAGTCTTCAAAGAGATGCTGGCATCCATAGGCGAAACAGATTTAGTAGACATTTTACCTTTCGATAATTTAGATGCAGCTGCAAAAACATATAGTTCAAATGAAAAGATGACCCAAGCCATTGGCATCTGTTTTGAACTTTTAAACTTAGCTGAAGAAAATGCCGCCACTCAATACAGAAGAGAATCTGAAACAAAATTCGGTATTGAAACAACACGCGGTTCTTGGGGAGAAACCCTAAAGCAATGGAAAACCGAAGGATTGGATGAGGAGAAAATTGCCAAAAAGTTACGAGAAATACTCGTCATGCCCGTTTTAACGGCCCACCCTACCGAGGCCAAACGACTAACGGTATTGGACATCCACCGTGAGCTTTACCTGCTCTTGGTTAAAAGAGAAAATCCCAATTGGTCAACTTCTGAACAGGCCCAATTAAAACAGGAAATGATCAGTTTGATGGAGCGCTGGTGGTTTACGGGTGAAATCTATTTACAAAAACCGCGTCTTGAAGACGAAAGAGGCAACCTGATGCACTATTTTGTAAATGTCTTCCCCGAAGCAGTTCGGTTGACAGACCAACGCCTGCAGCATGCGTGGACCACCATGGGGTATGCTCCAGAGCTACTGGAATGGCCAGAACATTTCCCAGTAATTAAGTTTGGTAGTTGGGTTGGTGGCGATCGTGACGGCCATCCTTTTGTAACCCCAGAATTCACGGCCTCGACCTTAAGATTGCATCGTCAAGCCATCCTTAAGGTCATACAAGAACAGCTTTTTGATCTCGCGGCAGAACTGAGTATTTCCAGTTATATCACGTCTGTTCCAGATGACTTTTTAATGGACATCGAAACTACAGCCAAATTATTTGGCGAAGAAGGCAAAAAAGCGGTGGATAGAAACCCCTCTGAGCCTTTCCGTCAATATGTCAACTTATTATTGGTTCGCTTGAACCACACCATTGAAGACAACCACACCTTGGGAGAAGCCGGATATTTCAAATCTTCAAATGATTTGTTATCGGAACTTCAAAAATTGAGACAGGTTTTAATTGATTTAGGAGCCAAACAAATGGCCAAGCAATGGTTATTCCCTATTGAACGTCTTATTCAATGTTTCGGTTTTCATTTGGCGAAGTTAGATATCAGACAAAACAGTACCTATCATGAAAAGGCCATTAGCCAGATGTTGGCAACTTCGGGTTATGAAGATTCCAATTATGGAGAATGGAACGAAGACAAACGATTGGACTTTCTAAATAATGAGCTTACCAGCAACCGTCCTTTTTTGGTTAGTGGCACTTCCTGTGGTCTTGAAGCAGACAATGTTCTAGGGTACCTTCGGGAAGTAAAACTGTACGTAGACTTATATGGCACGGAAGGTATTGGTTCCATCATTGTGAGCATGACGCGGTCCTTAAGCGATTTACTTTTGGTTTATTTATTTCTGAGAGAAGTTGGGCTGAAAGATGCTGGACTTATGGTGGCACCACTTTTGGAAACCATAGACGATTTAAATGCTGGACCCGACATTTTAACGGCCTACCTAAACCACCCTGTTGTGAAACAGCAACGGGAGAATTCAGATAGTTTTACACAAGAAGTCATGTTGGGCTATAGTGATAGTAACAAAGATGGAGGAATCCTGACCAGCCGTTGGAACATTTACAAAGCCGAAGAAAATCTCACAAAAACGGCTGAAGCCTTAGGTGTGAAGGTTTGCTTCTTTCATGGTCGTGGAGGGACGATTAGTCGTGGTGGTGGAAAAGTCCACCGATTTTTAGACAGTATGCCTCCAGGATCCTTGAGCGGTCACATTAAAATGACGGTGCAGGGAGAAACCATTGCCAACCAATTTGCCAACAGACTTACGGCCACCTATAATCTGGAAATGTTTATGGCGGGAACCGCCAGGCAAACTATGAAAACAGCTCCTAAAACCAAAGACACCGAACTTTACAACATCATGGACACTTTGGCCGATATGAGCAGAATAAATTACAGAAAACTACTCGATCATCCTAAGTTCATGGACCTATATTCCCATGCCACACCTATTGATGTCTTGGAACTAAGCAAAATTGGCTCTAGACCAGCTCGTAGGACAGGGCAACGCACCTTGAATGACTTACGCTCGATTCCTTGGGTATTTAGTTGGAGCCAATCCAGGTTCAATCTTAGTGGTTGGTTTGGATTAGGAGCTGCTTTGGACGAATTTCAACAAGAACACCCAAAAGATTATGAGCGATTGAAAAAACTTGCCGAAGATTGGCCATTTTGGAAATACCTTCTCATTCAGATTGAATCCAACCTGATGGATTCGGATATAGACATTATGAAAAAGTTTGCTGAACTTATCGAAGATCCGCAGACCAAAGAAGAGCTGATAGAACTTATCATCAACGACTACCACTCTTGTCTTCACGAAATAGACGACATTTTGGGAGAGCCTGTAGCCACTAGACGAATCTCTAAAATGGAGGATATGAAATTAAGAAAGTTGGCCTTAAAATCCTTGAGCGAACTTCAAGTAGATTACCTCAAAAAATGGCGAACTATTCGTGAGATCGATCCAAAACAGGCCGATCTGTACCTTGTACAACTATTAATCTTGATCAATGCCCTGTCTACAGGCCTGAAAGGAACAGGTTAAATTGATTTTTAATTGCACATAGGCACTAGCTAAAGTATATTGCCAATATCAAACTTAACAAGATAAAAAATGACCGATACTTGGTTACAACTTTGGAATGACCGATATAGAGATCCTGTCTACGCCTATGGCACCAAGCCTAATGAATTTTTAAAGCATAAACTCCAAAAACTAGACCCTGGAAACATCCTTTTTGGAGCCGAAGGTGAAGGCCGAAATTCGGTTTATGCAGCAACCCTTGGCTGGAAGGCCCATGCCTTTGATATTAGTATTGAAGGCAAACAGAAAGCCCTAAAATTGGCCGAAGAAAACCATGTTTCCATCGACTACCAAGTTGGACTGTTACCTGAATTGGACTTCCCAAACGAACACTTTGATGCCATTGCTTTGGTATATGCCCATTTTCCAACAAATATTAGATCGGAGTACCATCAACTACTTGACAAAAAGTTGAAAAAAGGAGGGTATATTATTATGGAAGCCTTTAGTAAAAACCACTTAGAATATCGTAACAGAAACCCTAAAATTGGTGGCCCTGGAGATTTGGCATTATTGTTTTCAAAAGAAGAATTGAAATCGGATTTTCCCTACTATGAAATTTTAGAATTGGAAGAAACAGAAGTAACGCTACATGAAGGGCTTTACCATAACGGTATCGGTTCTGTGTTACGGTTTGTTGGCAGAAAAAAATAGCTCATAAAACCCAAGATATTTTTTTCATTAGTTCACCTTCAAAAGGGTATCATTATTTTATGGATTGAAACTAGTTTCATTCTTATGAATAAAGTAAGGAATAACCTATTTTTGTTGCATGAACCACAACTTGAAAAACCTTTACGCAACTGCATTTTGGGCAAGCGTTTTAGGAATGTTTGCCTTTCTTTTTGACTTCGGTTTCCAAAAAGCCACTCTTACACAACAGATTATAGATGCTTTTTACTTTATTGTTATTGCCTTAGGCGTGGTTTCAACCTCAGCAAGGTACTTTGAAAACCCACTCTTGTTCAAGCGTAAAGTTGCCATTTTCGATGTGATTTCTGTGGCTTTTAGCCTTTACATTTTTTACATGTACCTCTTTGTTGGGGAAGCGTTTAAAACAGATTTAATTTTAGAAAACCCTCTTTGGGTGGTTTTGGCGGTAATTTTATCCTTTATCAGGGAATTTTCGGAACAAAAGCTAAACCTCACCAGAACCTTTTTCAACCCGGCACAATTATTCATCCTAAGCTTTTTAACTATCATTCTCCTGGGGGCTCTGCTTCTCATGTTGCCAAAAGCAACGTATAACGGCATCTCTTACATCGATGCCCTGTTTACTTCCACAAGTGCGGTTTGTGTTACGGGATTGATTGTGGTAGATACAGGGACTTACTTTACACATTTTGGGCAGTCCATCATTCTATTTTTAATACAAGTTGGCGGGTTGGGAATCCTAACATTTGCCAGTTATTTCAATTACTTTTTTAAAGGTGGTAGTACTTATGAAAACCAGTTAACGCTTAGTGAGATGACCAATTCCCAAAAAATTGGTGATGTATTCAGTACCTTGAAAAATATTATCGTCATTACCACGATTGTGGAATTGGCTGCGGCAACACTTATCTTTTTCTCTTTGGACAAATCCTTGTTCGATCGATTTTCAGATCGCGCATTTTTCTCCATATTCCATGCTATTTCCGCTTTTTGCAATGCGGGGTTTTCAACTTTGAGCAACAGTATTTACGATACCGGTTTTAGATTTAATTACAGTCTACAATTAGTGCTTATCGCTACGTTTGTGTTGGGAGGATTGGGATTTCCTATTGTGGTGAACATTGTTAATTTGATCAAGCATAAAATCATCAACCTGTTCAGTTTCAATTCCAAAGTCAAAACCTACAAACCATGGGTTCTAAACATTAACAGTAGAATTACCTTGGTTACGACCATGTCTCTTACCCTGGTTGCCTTTGTGTTGTTTTTCATTTTGGAATACCACCATACTTTGGCGGAACATTCCCTATACGGAAAACTGGTGAATGCCCTATTTGGCGCAACCACTCCAAGAACTGCAGGATTTAATGCCGTAGACATGAAAGCCTTGGCCTTTCCAACCGTGATGATCACCTTTTTACTGATGTGGATTGGAGCTTCGCCCGCCTCCACGGGTGGTGGTATTAAAACCAGTACTTTTGCCATTGCCACACTTAATATTTTGAGTTTGGCCAAAGGAAAACAGCGTATTGAAGTATTCCGCAGAGAAATTGCCGATATTTCCGTAAAAAGGGCCTTTGCCACCATTGCACTATCCCTAATTGTGATAGGTACTGGCATCATGCTCATTACGGTTTTCGATCCCCAGCAAGGTTTGTTGAATATTGCTTTTGAAAGCTTTTCGGCCTACAGTACTGTTGGTTTAAGTTTGGGCATTACCGGAAGTTTGAGCACCCCAAGTAAGCTTATTGTTATTGCCATTATGTTCATTGGTAGGGTTAGTATGCTCTCCATTATTGTGGCCGTTTTCAAAAAAATCAAACATAAAAACTATCGCTATCCTAGCGAAGAAATTACAATTAACTAAATAGTTTAGTCATGAAATATATTGTTGTTGGCTTAGGAAATTTTGGGGCCTCATTGGCCGAAAAATTAACTACTCAAGGCAATGAGGTCATTGGCATTGACAGCCGAATGACCAAAGTAGATTTGTTCAAAGAACGAATTTCCCATACCATTTGCATGGATGCTACAGACGAATCCACAGTATCGGGACTTCCGCTTAAAGACACCGATGTGGTGATTATTGCCATTGGTGAAGACCAAGGCGCCAATGTCATGGCTACCGCTTTATTTAAGAACTATCAAGTGAAGCGTTTGATAAGTCGCGCCATTGACCCTTTACATGAAAAAGTACTCATTGCTATTGGTGTGGATGAAATTGTGCACCCAGAAGAAGAAACCGCCGAACGTTGGGCCAAAAAATTATGTTTGACCAATGTGGTAGACTCTTTTGAGTTGAGCCAGGATTTTAGCATCATTGAAATTGAAGTCCCAAATAAGTATGTTGGAAAAACCATCAAAGAAATTGGGCTGCGCTCTAAATACAATATTTTGGCTTTAACAACCATCAAAAAAACAGAGGTTAAAAGTGTGGTTGGAAAAACACGAAACGAAGATAGGGTTCAAGGGGTTGCTTCTCCAGATACTGTTTTAGGTGAACATGATATTTTAGTGATCTATGGAGCCAATAGGGATTTGAGAAACTTCACCAATCAATAACAATGCTGTTTATAACGAGCCTATTGTATACAGTTTTGATATGTATTTAGTTTCTCCAATTTCATCCAAAACTTTTATTAATTTTAAAGAACTTAAAGCACTCCTATTCTCACTAAATGAATAATGACGCCATAGAACACATCTTTAAATTACAAAAGGAACTTAAAAGAATGCGCCTTTTATTAATCCTTTTCACCTGGGTTCACATAGGCTACGTCATTCTAATGTTTTTAAATGATGATCAAAATATACTTACCCAAATCATCTTAATTATCAATATTGCATTCTATTCAATTTTTATAAGCTTTATTTGGAGAAGAATGCCGATGAGTAATTTTTCAAAACTAACAGAAACTGTGCTCATTTGTATTTTTGGAATTTTTGAACTTTGGCTTTGGCTACAATTTGATATAACCGTAAAAAAAATAAATACAGTAGCCAGTCATACATCCTTATAAAACTAATTTAGCCTCATTCCTATCACTTCCTCATAACCTACTTACTATAAAGCCTCAAACTTTGCTTTTCTGCTTTTCTTGACTTAATTTCATAGTGTTGTTAATCAACTAGGAGCCTTGCCCTCCATTTCGTCTATGGTTGCTATAGAAAACATCAAACATTGGATCTTGGAACACCCTAGCTTATCTAGTTTTCTGAAATTTTCCCTTTGGATTACGGCCATCTTTCTATTAATGCATTGGGCACGCATCTTTTTAAAGAAAAACCTTCCCGATAATTCTGTAAAGTACAAATCGCAAAAAGGCATTGAAATTATCGGCTACATTCTTATTGGCATTCTCGCCATTTCCTACTTTACGGGCAACATTAAAGATTTCGGTTTGGCCGTTGGGCTCCTTACAGCAGGGATTACCATTACTCTTCAAGAACTTATTTTGAGTATTGCTGGCTCTTTTTACATCTTTTTTGTACGCGTTTACAAACCGGGAGATCGTATAGAAATACACGGTATCAAAGGCGATGTCATTGACATTGACAGCATTTACACCACCATGATGGAAATTGGCGAATGGGTTTCGAGCGACAACTATAGTGGACGGATTGTTAAATTGAGTAATGCCTTTGTTTTTAAAGGCCCCGTGTATAACTATTCTAGAGATTTTCCTTTTGTTTGGGATGAATTCAACCTGCCCATTAAATATGGATCGGATATTGAATTGGCCAAACAACTAGTAATTTCCGTGGCCCAAGACCTACTTTCCGAATATGTCTCAGCCTCCAAATCCAACTGGAAACAGGTGGTTGGCAAATATTATATTGAAGATGCGCAAGTAGACCCCACTCTGGCCATTACCCTAACCGACAACTGGATACAGTTCAACCTTCGCTATATTGTGGATTACAAAAAACGACGTTCTACAATGCATCTCCTAAACAATGAAATCAACAACAGAATTCAACAAACCAATGGTAAAGTCCTTTTGTCATCCAGCACTATTGAAATAGTAAACATTCCAACTGTGAATATTTCTGACACATCCAATAAACAATAGCCACTTTCCTTTAACTGAAAAGGAACAGGACATAACGAAATACCTTCGCCTTCCTATCCCAAAATTTCTTAACTTTATAACTCATTGTAAAACAAGAGAACTTCTCTTGTATCTAGACTCCTTTTGATTAACCATCATAAAAACGGATCACACATATGGATACCGAAATACTCGCTAGAATCCAATTTGCATTTACCATTGCGTTCCATTATATCTATCCTCCCCTCAGTATTGGTTTAGGCTTGTTACTGGTAATTTTTGAAAGTCTTTTTGTGAAGACCAAACGTCCGGAATATCATATTTTGGCAAAATTTTGGACCAAGATTTTTGCCCTTACCTTTGGAATTGGAGTAGTAACAGGCATTGTAATGGAATTTGAATTTGGCACCAATTGGGCTGTCTATTCCAGATATGTTGGAGATGTGTTTGGTAGCGCTTTGGCTGCCGAAGGGATTTTCGCCTTTGCCTTGGAAAGTGGTTTTTTGGGAGTCCTCCTATTTGGTTGGAACCGCGTAAAGCCTTGGGTGCATTTAGTTGCTACCATCGGCGTATTTTTTGGTTCCATGTTTTCGGCCGTTTGGATTGTAGTAGCCAATAGTTGGCAACAAACGCCCGCAGGATATCACATTGTTGGAGAAGGTTTGCAGGCCCGAGCCGAAATCACTGATTTTTGGGCCATGGTATTCAATCCCTCCAGTGTGGATCGCTTAACCCACGTATGGTTGGGAGCCTTTTTGGCCGGTGCCTTTTTGGTACTAAGCGTACATGCCTATTACTTAATAAGAAGGCGTTATGTAGACATTTCCAGAAAAGCCTTTAGAATTGCTTTAGTGGTTGCCACTGTATTTTCATTGGGACAATTGTTTACAGGGCATAATTCGGCGGAAGGGGTTGCACACAACCAACCTGCAAAATTGGCCGCTTTGGAGGGACATTTTGAAGCCTCGGCCCCTGCTGATATGTACATTTTTGGATGGGTAGACAAAGAAGCTCAAAAAGTAAGCGGTCTAAAAGTTCCCGGTGGTCTTTCTTTTTTATTGGATTACGATTTTAATACCCCCGTAAAGGGATTGAATGCCTTTCCTGAAGATGAACGACCTCCGCAGGTGAATGCTGTGTTCCAGTTCTATCATATTATGGTGGCCATTGGTATGACCCTTGTTGCCTTGACGCTTTATGCCTGCTTTTTATGGTGGAAGGGCAAACTTTTTAGACGACGCTGGTTGCTTTGGGTATTTGTGTTTGCAGTATTTCTGCCGCAAATAGCCAATCAAGTGGGGTGGTTTGCTGCCGAAATGGGTAGGCAACCTTGGGTAGTATATGGATTGCTTCGTACTTCCGATGCCTTTTCCCAATCGGTTACGGATAATCAAATTCTCTTTTCCTTGATTCTATTTTTATTGGTATACACGCTTTTGTTTATCCTGTTCCTTTACCTACTGAATAAAAAGATCAAACATGGTCCGTATGACGAATCAGAAACCGATGACCGTCCACTGACCAAAGAAATTTCACAAGCAATAACCGGTTAAATCGCTAACAATATGGACACATTTTTAGGCATAGATTATCCCACTTGGTGGTTTTTGGTTGTAGGAGGCTTGTTTTCTGGGTATGCTATTTTGGACGGTTTCGATTTTGGCGCGGGGGCTTGGCATCTTTTTTTCAAAAAAGAATTGGACCGAAGGGTAGCTCTCAATGCCGTTGGACCTGTTTGGGACGGCAACGAAGTTTGGTTGGTCATTGGCGGCGGTGCCCTTTTTGCTGGCTTCCCATTAATGTACGCGACCTTTTTCTCGTCGCTCTACATTCCGTTCATGCTCTTTTTAGTGTTTATCATTTTTAGGGCTATTGCCATTGAATTTAGAGGAAAAGAACATATGAAATGGTGGAAAACCCTTTGGGATACCTGTTATAGCATTTCCAGTATTATGTTGGCTTTTTTATTGGGAGTGGTTTTGGGCAATGTTCTTCAGGGCATTCAAATTGGAGAAGATTATCTTTATCAAGGAGATGGCCTTTTGGAATTCCTGAATCCCTATGCCATCATGACCGGACTAACAACCTTGTCATTGTTTATGGCACATGGCGCCATTTATCTATTATTAAAAACGGAAGGCAAGATGTTTGAGCAACTCACAAAACTTCTAAAAAAAGGGATGATATTTTTTATGGTCTGTTTTGGAATTACCACTTTATACACCCTAATTTACATACCTCATCTTTCTGATGATTTTAAAAGTAACCCCAGTTTGTTCGTGGTGCCTTTAATGGTGTTTTTAAGCATTGCCAACCTACCTAGGTTAGCCTCAAAAAAGCGATATAAACTAGCCTTCTTTTTTTCGTCGTTGACCATTGCTCTGTCTTTGGTTTTGGTGGCCATTGAATTATATCCTAATTTGTTGATGTCCTCCATAGACGACAAATACCATATCGATATTTACAATGCGGCATCCTCTACCAAATCCATGCAAATTATGCTCACCATTGTAGCCATTGGAACTCCTTTGGTGTTGGGATATACCTTATTTGTCTATAGAACATTTAGAGGGAAAGTGACCTTGGATGATACCAGTTATTGAATAATGCCCCTTTCCTACCTGATTTTAATATTGATATTGTTGCTCTCTTTAAACAAGATAATATCATGCATAACTCAATTATCAAAAAACATTGCCTTCATCGTCACTCCTGAACTTAGGCTTGCTCATTATTTCTACTAAACAATTCTTAAGGAATCAGCCAAGATGTTGAGATTTTTATTAAGTTTGAAAATAAATAGCTTAATTATTGTAAAATTCAAAAATAAAGCAGCGCAAAAGGTTCAATTTGAAAATCTGCATTTATTTTTTATTTTGCGACACTTCAATTTTCTTAAACATTAAATGACAGAAATAACACGACTTTTTGATTTTCCATATTACCAATTGGAACAATACAATCTCGAGGATGCCCTCATTACCAAATATGACGGTGCATGGGAGGCCACGTCTACTAAGGATTATTTAGATAAGGCCAATGCAATAAGTAGAGCCCTACTTCGCTTGGGAGTGCAAAAAAATGACAAGATTGCGGTTATTTCCTCCAACAATAGAACCGAATGGAACATTATGGATATTGGAGTGCTCCAAGTGGGAGCGCAAAACATCCCCATATATCCTACCATTTCCCCTGAAGATTATGAATATGTATTGAACCATAGTGAAGCCATCTATTGCTTTGTGTCCGATGAAGAAGTTTTGGACAAGGTCAATACTATTAAGCACAACACCAAGGTAAAAAAAGTCTACTCCTTTAACCGAATTAAGGGCTGTAAACACTATTCCGAGTTATTGAAATTAGGTGAGGACGATAGCAACCAAGCTGAAGTTGAGGAACGAAAAAAGGCGGTCCAACCTAATGACTTGGCAACCATAATCTATACTTCCGGTACTACTGGAAGACCTAAAGGCGTCATGCTTTCGCACCATAATATTGTAAGCAATGCCCTGGACTCCATTCCCCGTTTGCCTATATCGGGTAAAGGAACTAAAGTACTGAGTTTTTTACCTATTTGCCACATTTTTGAGCGTGTCTTGATATATATCTACCAATATATGGGAGCCAGCATTTATTATGCGGAAAGTATTGAAAAGATGAGCGACAATATGAAAGAAGTAAAACCTCATTTAATGAGTGTAGTGCCAAGACTTCTTGAAAAAGTGTATGATAAAATCTATGCCAAGGGTCAAGAATTGTCTGGTATCAAACAAAAGCTCTTTTATTGGGCTATTGAACTGGGAGAACAATGGGAGCCTTACGAAAAAAATGGTGCTTGGTACGAATTTAAGTTAGGCATTGCCCGAAAACTTATTTTCAGCAAGTGGAAAGAAGCCTTGGGAGGTGAACTTGACACCATGGTATCTGGTAGTGCCCCTTTGCAACCAAGATTGGCACGTATATTTTGTGCAGCGGGCCTACAGGTTATGGAAGGGTATGGTCTTACTGAAACTTCTCCTGTTATTGCCGTTGGAAAATATGAAGGCCATATGTTTAAAATTGGAACCGTAGGTAAACCAATTGAAAATGTAGAGGTAAAAATTGCTGAAGACGGAGAGATTCTTGTCAAAGGTCCAAATGTTATGATGGGCTATTATAAAGATCCCGAAAAAACGGCCTCTGTAATGACCGGTGACTATTTTCATACGGGAGATAAAGGTGAAATTGATGCAGAAGGCTTCCTAAAAATTACTGGACGTAAAAAAGAAATGTTCAAGACCTCAGGAGGGAAATATGTAATTCCAACCCTTTTAGAGAACGAATTGAAACAATCCCGTTTTGTAGAACAAGTAATGGTTATTGGTGAAGGCGAAAAAATGCCAGCTGCCTTAATTCAATTAAACTTTGATTTTGTGAAGGAATGGGCCAGACGCAAGCACAAATCTATTGGTACTACCAACACAGAAATCTGCAACAACCAAGACGTTATTGATCGCATTCAAAAAGTGGTGGACCAATGTAACCAGCAATTTGGTAAATGGGAACAAATTAAACGTTTTGAACTCACCCCAGATGTATGGTCTATCGACGGTGGCCAGCTCACCCCCACTCTTAAAATGAAACGGGATGTGATTAAAAATATCTATAAAGATTTGTATGCAAAAATCTATAGCTAAATCTATCTTCTTATAGATTCCATAAAATACAAAAGGCGTTTCACAAATTATGAAACGCCTTTTGTAATAACTTGTCCAGATTAAACCTTGCTTATTTAACGATTAGCTTTTTAGTGGAGTTTTCTCCATCATTAGTTATTGTCACAAAATACATTCCTGAAGGAATCCTATCTAGAGCTATCTCTAATTTGGGAGAGGCCAAGCGGTCAATAGCTTGTTCAAAAATAACTTTACCCCTAACATCATTAACTTTTACATTCATAGACTGCCCCACATAATTAGCCAAATTTAAAGTCACCTGGCCGTTGCTTGTTGGGTTAGGGAACAGTGTCCAATCTTCCATGGATTCTGTTTCTTTACCTAATGGAGCCGCCATTCTCGATACGTTTTCCTGATCGTTTGGACACCCCCAAGACACGAGGTATTCCCATTGAGCTCGAGATCCACTTCCACAAGACACACTGACATCTGAAGAAATATCGAAAATGATTGTATCCCCCGTACTTTCAACACTTACGTCTGAAAGGTTTGAAGTATAAGGATTGTTGCTATTGAACAGAACCGTAGTGCCATCGGAATCCAAAATTCTGAGTTCATCGTAGTCGGTTTCAATACTTCCTGCCATAAACGCTACATGCACAGGTGAACCATCAGTACTTGTATAAGAGAACTGGTTGTTCTCATTATTTCCATAACAATACGTTTCTACGGATTCATAGCCACAAGGAATCACGCAATTAATATTATAATTTAGTGACACATAACCTCGAGTACTACAACTTGTACTGGAGTCTGATTGAATCATTACAGAAATTGTATCACCCGTACTTTCAAAAGTCAACCCTGCCAAAGCCCCATAATTTCCATAACCATTATACAATTGGGTAACACCATCGGAATCCAAAACAATAAATTCATCCCAATTATTTTCTACATACCCGGCGTTCACAACAATTTCCAAAGGAAGTCCTTCCGAGCTTGTATAAGTGAACACTGTGGTATCGTTGTCGGAATAACAGTATTCATTGTTTAGAGAAGTCCCACAGGACACCATAACAGGTGAAGTATCTAAACAGGATACGTTAAGGCTGGAAGCGCCTTCAGAATTATCGCCTGTTACATAAATGTAATATTGAATGCCTACTTCTGCATCAAAATTTATTTTAGAGTTCAAGCCTGCTCCAGAATCATTGTCGGCATCCACACACTCTAAGGCATCACAACTACCTTTAAACAATCCTAGACGTGTATCATATCCAGAACCATAGGTATCTATCGTTACTTTCATGTTGGGATCATTAGTTTGAAAAGTATACCAAACCCCTCCAGATTGCCCTAAATTGTTATAATCACAATACATACCTTCATTAATGGAAGCTCCTACCGTGCTTCCCATCACAGTCTCTTCACACCCTATAGGTATCGCACTATAGCATGGGTTTTCCATGGTAGTAAAACTATATTCCATACAACCGCTAGCACTACCATTAACATTATAAGGGGTAACCACAACATAATAGGTCGTGTTATAATCAAAACTACCGTCATCATAATTTAAGGCATTCCCTACATCATAGCTATCCAAAACATCGTTGCCCCCAGAAGTTGTTCCAATAGATATATAATAGCCATCAACTATTCCTGAGGCAACAGTCCAAGAAATTTCCTGATTTATGGAAGCCTCAACTGTTCCATTTTCAGGTGATACAACCGTAATATCGCAAGCCGGAGGTGTATCGCAGGTGATACTGTCACATGCCCCAAGTGAATCACCATGGGCCAAATGATTCTCTACAGCATTGGAAGAGACACACAGAGTAGAATAATTACCTTCCTCATCTACATGGCAAATAAGCACTTTACCATTGTTCGCATTATTACTACAAGCGACATCCACCACCAAAACAGTGGCAGTTTCATTTATGACTTCATACGCATCAGATACCGCTACGAAATATGCTGTTTCTTCCGAAGGACAAACCGTAATGGTTTGTGTAGTCTCTCCCGTGCTCCATAGTACATTATAGCTACCTGTACCTCCTACTACATTTACGGAAAGCTCCACACATTCTTGAGGATCATAGCCGTTATAGACTGTGTAACAAGACTCCCCAATACTGGCATTTAGTGGCACATAGCATAAAGTGTTCTCAATATTTATTTGATGTGCTGAATCACCTGAGCCCAGCAAAGTATTATTGTTATCATAAATCTTATAAGATACTTCTCCTGGCCAAGAACCTCCACCATTCCATACGGTTGTAATATTGGAACCATCAGTCACAGGAAGATACACTGCATAGGAATATCCGCCTCCTTGATTACCGTAAAGTTGAATATTATCTAAAACTACGGCACCATCAACTAATACATCTATGGTGTTACCATTCCATCCATCACCATAGGAATCCATCATTACCAATTTAAAATCACATTGATTTTGGGCATAAATTGAATAAGAAACTGTCGAGCAAAGTATCGCTAGACATAGCAAAGTAAATCTTTTCATAAAAAAAATGTTAGTGTTAATAAATTAGACCTTTTACTGATCTCTGTTAAAAAGGGTTTTGTTGTAAGTTGAAAGCGCGATAGTTGTTTTTGAAACTCCTTTATTTGGGAATCCAGAATTTTGCCAAGCTATTAAATCACGTGTCTCAACCACTGTAGTAAAAATAGCTTTGAGGAGCTGTAAAAGGCTAAAAAAACACTACTGCAAAACTACTAAAACTGCATGCTGCTGGGGGAATTCAGAGGATTCATTCAGGCTTTTAAAAATTTCAACCGATGACTTGCATATTTTTCAGATATCGGGACATAATGAAAAATGAACATCATTTAAGTATGACTTTCTGTGTTTTTTCAATACCATTGGCCAAAACAGCTTTTACAAAATAAACTCCTGAGGTCTTGTTGGTATTATTTAAGGTTAGCTGATGTCTATTTATGTCCGTCCTAGTTATGATCACTCTTCCTAGTATATCATAAACCGTCACACTGGAAACAACATCCTTACCTGAACTGATTTTGATATATTCTCCTTCCGGTGCAGAAATCATGATAGTTCCCAAATTGAATTCAGGGTTGGTTAAGGTGTACTCTGTAAATCTTAAAATGAACCTATCATTGAGCAACCCCAAATTCCCCGAAAAGCTATATGGTGACTGTTTTAAATCGTGAATGGTATTTAAATAGGTATCCTCTAAATAGATGCCTTGTCCCACATCCATAAACAAACCATCCAAAGAATTAATGGCTATGGTGAAAATATCATCTTCTGGCAAATACATGCCAAGAGGAATGGTATCGTCCTGATTAAAAGGAAGTGAACGCCCTTGAATGGACAGTTTATCATCACTATTGATAGTATAGAAACTTAAATCGGTAGAGCTTACTTCAAAGCCATCGTACAAACGGTCAAAATTATTGGTGGCTCCTTCTATATATCCCAATAGTAGCGTATTTGCAATATTGTTTGAATTGGACAGATTTAACCAAATTCTATGACGTTCAATCAACATAGTTTCATCTGCACTGTCCGTATCTTGAGTATTGGAATTTGTATTGTTTTGTCTAAAAAAACTACTGTTATTATATTCTGAAGAATATGTTCTCATACTATTATTAAACGTAACTGTTGAATTTAAAACCGTAGTGCTATGGTTCATCAAAACGAAAAAACCTTGACCTGAAGCAATATGTAAATCATCATAGCCAGGAGGGTTTGATCCTGAACTATTATATTCTATATAATTGTCAGCAGAATAATTATAAACATAATCTTCATAAAATGGATCTCCTACATCTGCACTAGGCAAAGACTCATGCTGCCATAGGTATACCGTACCATTGATATCGGTGTTATAGGCCACAAAGGCATCTGAAGAAATTGCGGAAGGATAGGGATTCCCTATTAAATTCCAATTGTCGTCGTCATTATATGCCAAGGTTCCCAAAGAACTATTTCCTTGATAGCCTGGATCTCCAACCTCATTATATCCGCCTTGCTGGATAGGCATTTCAATAACTCCGTTATTTGCTTCACCCGAAAACAATACGGTATTGGGTGTTACCGCAATTGCTGTATCAGGAGTTAAATTATTTGAAACCGTTTCTGATGTACCGGAAAGCCCTCTTATGATGTAACCTTTCCCAATCGTCATTAAACCTGAGGCATTTTCCCAATATCCATGATTACCCACTCCATAACCTGATACGGTAGGGTTCCATTCAAAAATCAAGCCTGAACTGGTTCCAGGAGAAACATTTCCTACATTAAAGTCATTTACAGGGCTAGACCAATACACATATTCCAGACTATTAACGCTCGTAAAGTTGGAATTCGGTGCTCGTTGCACGTATATGTTTCCGATGTTGAAGTTGTTATCATCAATTTGAATTAGGCTTGCATTGTTTTTTATATTGAAAACAGCGCTTCCTTGAACATCAATCCATTTATCAATAATCAACTCCGAACTATTAAGCTCTAAATAGGCATTATCCTTTAACGTTAAACTTAAACCATACCCCGGCTGAGGTGTAATGGAATTCTCAGAATAAACTAAAATTGGATCGTTTGGAGTAGTGATATTGTCTGGAATAACGATACAGTCTTGCAAAGTTGGCACTTCGTTTGGGGACCAATTTTCCGGGACGTTCCAATCTGTATTGACAGATCCGTTCCATACCGTGCAGCAACTTACCTCAGCTTCCCAACCACTGAGTGCCGTTGTACCATCGGAAGTAAACACAAATGTAAGACACCCATTTGCATTTGTTGCCGTGATGGACTGCCCCACGAGGTTGGCTGTTCCATCTGTAGGCGATTGATAACAGAAACCATCCGTTCCTGGTCCCAAACCCAAGCTTGCGGGGGTTATTTGAGGATACGTGTCATCAGGTCCATCATAAACTCTCAAATTATCGAAACAATAATTAGCTCCCGCCCCCTCTACTTGAAAACTAGTAAAAGTAACCGTTACATCAGAGCCTTCAGTTTCTGGACAAATTGTAATACTACGACTTTCATTGTTTGAATAATTTGCAGAAATTCCGCCTGAATCATAAAAACTATCACCGCATTGAGGAGGACAACTTATTTGAAAGATGACATTATTACTTGACGTCGTTTCAGTATCCAATAATATATAATAGGTTACGCCTCCAGTAAGCGTGAATGTAGAACTCCCTTGATCATTCCCTTCCAAATGCGCTATACAGGTCCAGTTGTTAGCATTACATCCATCATTGGCTTCCTTATACAAATAGTTAATATGAGCGTCACTCCCCGACCCAGAGGTTGAAATTTGTGATATACTGTATTCTGCCGTAACGGAAGGGGTAAAAGTGTACAAAGCTTCTTGCCCCTCAAGATCCCAAGATCCGCAGGGGTTATTATCAAAAAAACCTGTCCCGCCAGTTATAAAGGCAGTCTCATTTGTACTACATGATAACTCAGGAAGGGTTGAGGGATTTGAGCAGGGAGATACCAATGGAATGGTACAAATCTCAAAACTCGCATTATAATTACCAACGCTAGAAGTCATAACTTGAACATAATATGTAGCCCCAGGGATTAACCCTGTAGCTGTACTGTTGTTAGGAAATGAACACAGAGGCATACTGACAGGACTTGAGCAACTACCTTCGTATACAGCATGGAATAAATTAGTCGTATTTCCGGAGACATTTTCAATGTTAATAGAGTGAGATGTCTCTTGAGCCACAAAACTAAACCAGATATCATCGTCATCTCCGGACGTATTACAGTTTGCACTGCCGATGTTGGAATCTGTTGCAAAAAGAGTGTTTCCATAAGCACTCATACAGTCGCCAGAAACATCCAATGCAATAGCGTTGCAAGGGTCGTCGTTTAATGGTGGGACTCCAACACAAATATCAAAATCGACAATCGTTGGCTGTTGACTTAAAGTACTTGAATCTGCCCAGGAATACACTTGTATAAAATATGTTTGCCCAACAGAAAGCCCTGTAACCATGCTGTCATTGGGATTGGAGCAACTACCAGAAACCATATTTAAGGAACCACATGCATTACTGTAAACGGCATGAACTAAATCTGTATAGGTACCCGTAACATCCAAAATGCTGATGGTATGGGTTGTGGAGGTGGCAACAAAACTAAACCACACGTCATCATTGGGCACTCCTGTAGTACAATCGCCAATCCCCGAAGCTGTAGCAAATGTTAATTGCCCCTGTGTAGCAAGGGAACAGGAATTATCTGTATTTACGATTAAGGAAATAGGGCTATCACAGTTATCATTTGCTGGCGGTGTGGGAGCTGTTGAAGTTAATGAGATATTGTCAATCCCCGCTGGTGGGTTGGTTCCTATGGAACTATCGTTTCGCCATTCAAAAACCAACCTAAAGGTAGTACCTGCATAGCTAGATGGAATTGTTACGGATTCATTATTCCATGTAGATTGCCCTCCATAATTGTTTTGACCAATACTAGTCCCTCCACTATTCGTCGTGGATATTTGCGTGCCACTATTTGGGATGTAGGATACAGGAACCAACCAAACTCTCATATAATCAAAACCTGACTCTCCCCTACTTATCCAATCAAAATTTAACTGAATAAAGGTTTCTCCCGCAGGTATGGATATATATCTATAAATATGGGAAACACTTGAACTATTATTGGCATATACATGTGGAGGAATCGCTAACGAGGAACTATTGGAAATATAGGCCGCATTGGTTCCACTAAAGCCCGATGTTGCTCCTGTACTACAAACCCATTGATTGGTTTGTGAACTATTGTTGGACCAACCATTTATTGCAAATGTATCACCCGTTTCAAAACCACCATCCCCTAAAGGATCTATAAGTGTTGTTTGGCCAATAATTGCATTTGAGAAAAGAGCTGATAGAAAACAAAATAATAATGTGGAATAACCATGTTTGTAGTTAACTAAATCTAATGGGGTTAAAAGGGAATTGTATTTCACTGTTTTTAAATTTTACTATTTATTTTTAAGCTCAGTAACCCAAATACCATCTAGTTTACTTTGCCCTTACATTTATTTTCTTGACTTACATCAAAAAAAAACACGATATTCCACCAATAAAAAGCACCTCAATATGAGTTTTGAAATCCAGTCGTATTTTTCAGTTCTGATGAAAAAGAGTTTTTGTAGACCTTCAAAAAGAAGCATGAATCCTACAATCAAAAACCAAGAAGTAAATGTAATTTTTTAAGGACTCTAGGGTATCCGCAACACTACTACAAAACTACTATAATCATGTTTTTAAGCCATTTGACGTTTTTCCTGAGTGCAATTGGATTTATTCTTTTTATTGTAAGAAGCAATAAGCAAGAGCCGTTTGAATTATTCTTGACGTTCTTTTCGTTTCTATTTTTTTCTTCTTTGGGAGTGTGGTTGTATTTGGAATATTATTACACCGACCAATCTTTAATGGTTTTAGATTTCTATGGGATCATAAATGAAAATTTCGCCTTGCTGGCTCCCGTATTTTGTGCTGCACTATTTGGAAAATCGGTACCAAAATCTAAAATCTTTAAGTATTTCGGACTTCTAATTCTTGTAGGCGTTGGCTTTGCCATCATACATCTTTTAATTTCCCAAGATGACACCAGGCACCTCATTTTTTATCCCACCAACAAGAATATGCATATTAATGCCATAGTGCAGTTAATCTACAATATATCACTGCTGTGTCTTTTCATTTATTATTTAAGAAAAATCAATGTGAATAAAGGGCCCGAGCTCTTTGATGGCGTGTATAAAAAGGTGTTCAGTGTTCTTTTTATAGTCTATTACATTTTAGACAACCTATTTTTTATATCAATTTTGGTGTATTTCAACGACATCAAGGTCTTTAAACAAATGTATTACATCACCTTGGTTTCAAATTTAATAATGACCCTTTTAATTATAACCTTGGCCATTTATACCAATTGGTTGTTTTTAATCACTAGGTTTAAGCGTAATTGGCAAAAAGATCATGGCAACCAAGAAGAACCTACTACCCTAGACAACAAACCGTTCATCCTTTCCAATCAAAGAGATAGGATTACGAATTGGAATGACTTCAAGCAAAATCATATAAATGAATATGAAAGTGTTATTTCCAATATCGAATCATTAGAGTTTTTAACGAAAACAGAAAAGCTTTATGCTGCCCTGCAACCTTTCAACCTAGCCCATAAAGAACTGGCCGATCTATTAAGTGTCTCCCTCAGAACCATTGAAACCAACTTTTATAGATTGCGGGTGAAACTTCGGAAACAGGGCTATACAGAAGATTACCCCTACCAACAAAATTGAAATTACTAGTCTTACACATTAATGAAAATAAACCTCTTCAAACCTAGATATCCAAAAATTTACTGAAAGAACTTCCATCAAATTCTTACAATTAAAGACA
Organism: Mangrovimonas sp. sgz306409; assembly: GCF_059735265.1. Classification (NCBI taxonomy): domain Bacteria; kingdom Pseudomonadati; phylum Bacteroidota; class Flavobacteriia; order Flavobacteriales; family Flavobacteriaceae; genus Mangrovimonas; species Mangrovimonas sp. sgz306409. The sequence continues at coordinate 55,393 of NZ_JCAPEU010000003.1, read as the reverse complement.
CCTTACCACAAGGTGTTTTTTTATGTTAATTTTTTCATTTATTATGCATGCATAATAAATAATTGTTATATTTGAGAGAACGAAACACTATTCATGAAAGACAAAACCATAGACTATGTCCTGAGAACCACTTGGTTGGCAGTAAACAAAATGTATAATGATGAAGCTGCAAAATTTGAGACAACTATGGCCACAGGTTTTACCCTATTAAGCATCGACCCAGAAAAAGGAACACCATCTACCTCATTGGGCCCAAAAATGGGTATGGAGGCCACTAGTTTGTCACGCATTTTAAAAACCATGGAAACTCGTGGACTTATAGAACGAAAACCTAACCCCGAAGATGGTCGTGGGGTGTTGATTCACCTTACTCCCTTCGGGAAAGAAAAAAGAGAACTGTCCAAAGATCGCGTACTCACATTTAACGACGCCGTAAAAAAACATATCTCTCCAGAAAAAATGGCCCATTTCTATGAGGTGGCCGAAACGATCAACGATTTAATTTCCAATAAAAAAATATTTAACCAAAACGAAAGATCATAATTTAAAATGAGCAAACGTATCATAAAAAAAGTGGCCGTTATCGGCTCTGGAATTATGGGAAGCGGCATTGCTTGCCACTTCGCCAATATTGGCGTTGAAGTCCTGCTTTTGGACATCGTGCCCAGAGAACTTAACGACACCGAAAAAGCCAAAGGTTTGACGCTAAACGATGCTGTCGTGCGCAACCGTTTGGTAAACGATGCCTTAAAGGCTGCCCTAAAATCTAAGCCATCCCCTATATATCACCAAAGTTTTGCAAACCGCATCCAAACTGGAAATCTTGAGGACGACATTGCCAAAGTGGCCAATGTCGATTGGATTATTGAAGTGGTTGTAGAACGTTTGGACATTAAAAAATCGGTTTTTGAAAACCTGGAAAAGTACAGAACTCCTGGAACCTTAATCACGTCCAATACCTCTGGGATTCCTATCCATTTTATGAGTGAAGGCCGAAGTGAGGATTTCCAAAATCACTTTTGCGGAACGCATTTCTTCAATCCAGCACGCTACCTAAAATTGTTCGAAATCATTCCTGGCCCAAAAACTTCACCTGAAGTCTTGGCATTCCTAAATGGTTATGGCGAACAATACTTAGGAAAAACTTCGGTGGTTGCTAAAGATACGCCGGCCTTTATAGGTAACCGAATTGGGATTTTTGGCATCATGAGCCTGTTCCACCAAGTGAAGGAACTTGGCTTGACCATTGAAGAAGTTGATAAACTTACTGGACCAGTGATAGGAAGACCTAAATCGGCCACCTTCCGTACGGTAGATGTGGTTGGCTTGGATACCTTAGTACATGTAGCCAATGGTCTTTACGAGAATTGCCCAAATGATGAAGCCCATGAGCTATTCAAACTTCCAGGCTTTATAAACACCATGATGGAAAACAAATGGTTGGGAAGCAAAACAGGCCAAGGATTCTACAAAAAAGTAAAAGCCGATGATGGCTCAAGTGAAATCCTTTCCTTGGACTTGGATACATTAGAATACCGTTCTAAAAAATCGGCAAAATTTGCCACTTTGGAACTTACCAAAACGGTTGATAAAGTTATAGACCGCTTCCCTATTCTGGTATCTGGTAAAGATAAGGCAGGTGAATTCTACAGAAAGAACTTTGCGGCCATGTTTGCCTACGTATCCCATAGAATCCCCGAAATCACCAATGAACTCTATAAAATAGATGACGCCATGAAAGCCGGCTTTGGTTGGGAACATGGTCCGTTTCAAATTTGGGATGCCATAGGACTTGCCAAGGGTATTGAATTGATGCAACAAGAAAGTTTGGCACCTGCACCTTGGGTTAGTGACATGCTTTCCTCAGGAAGTACTTCTTTCTACACAGTGAAAGATGGCGCCACCTATTGTTACGATATCCCTTCCAAAACGCAATTAAAAGTTCCTGGACAGGATGCCTTTATCATTTTAGATAACATCCGAAAATCCAATGAAGTCTTTAAAAACTCTGGCGTGGTGATTGAAGATTTGGGTGACGGTATATTGAACTGTGAATTCCAAAGTAAAATGAACACCATTGGTGGTGATGTGTTGGCAGGACTCAACAAAGCCATTGATCTAGCTGAAAAAGATTTTGATGGTTTGGTAATTGGTAACCAAGGAGCCAATTTCTCGGTTGGTGCCAACATCGGTATGATTTTTATGATGGCAGTAGAACAGGAATACGACGAATTAAACATGGCCATCAAGTATTTTCAGGATACCATGATGCGTATGCGCTATTCTTCCATTCCAACCATTTCAGCCCCTCACGGCATGACTTTAGGTGGTGGCTGTGAGCTTTCACTTCATGCCGATAAAGTGGTAGCTGCTGCCGAGACTTATATGGGACTTGTAGAATTCGGTGTAGGTGTCATCCCTGGTGGTGGTGGTTCCAAGGAAATGACTTTGAGAGCTTCGGATACCTTCAGAAAAAATGATGTTGAATTGAATGTCCTACAAGAATATTTTATGGCTATTGGTATGGCAAAAGTATCTACTTCTGCCTATGAAGCCTTTGATTTTGGCGTGCTCCAAAAAGGTAAAGATGTAGTCGTAGTTAACAAAGACCGACAAATTGCTACTGCTAAAGCCTACGCCCGACTTATGGCCGACCAAGGTTACACGCAACCAATCAAACGCAATGATGTGAAGGTGCTAGGAAAACAAGCTTTGGGAATGTTCTTGGTAGGAATTGACTCTATGCAGGCGGGTCATTACATTTCGGAACACGACAAAAAGATTGCCACCAAACTAGCCTATGTGATGGCAGGAGGCGATTTATCAGAAGCGTCATTGGTTAGCGAACAGTATTTATTGGATTTAGAACGTGAAGCCTTTTTAAGTCTTTGTACCGAACGTAAAACATTAGAACGCATTCAACATATGCTAAAAACAGGAAAACCATTGCGCAATTAATTGCTCAGTATTGAGATATTAGAATTAAGTAGTTAGACATGCATAACATTCAAGAATTAAAAATTTGGCAGAAAGCAATGGAATTGTCCAAGGCCACTTACATGCTTCGCTTGGATATGCCTACTGACGAAAAATTTGGATTGACATCTCAAATAAAGCGAAGTGCTATTTCTATTCCTTCAAATATTGCTGAAGGTGCAGGAAGAAATTCCAATAATGAATTTAAACACTTCTTAAGTATTGCGAACGGTTCAACATATGAATTGCAGACACAATTACTTTTAATATCAGAATTAAATTTACTCAACAAGAATAACGTACAACCCCTTATTGAGTTATGTATTGAAATTCAAAAAATGAATTATTCGTTTCAGCAAAAGCTCTGAATCTTAATACTAAAATCTCAATACTCAATACTAAAAACATGAAAACCGCATATATAGTAAAAGGATATAGAACCGCTGTAGGGAAAGCCCCTAAAGGAGTTTTCCGTTTTAAAAGGCCCGATGAATTGGCTGCGGAAACCATACAGTACATGATGGACCAACTCCCTGAATTTGACAAAACCCGTATTGACGATGTCATTGTTGGAAACGCCATGCCTGAGGCCGAGCAAGGTCTTAATATGGGCCGCTTGATTTCCCTCATGGGATTGAAAATTGAAGACGTACCGGGTGTGACTGTCAACCGCTATTGTGCCTCTGGAATAGAAACCATCGGTATTGCCACGGCAAAAATACAAGCTGGTATGGCCGACTGTATTATTGCCGGTGGAGCCGAAAGTATGAGCTACATTCCTATGGGTGGCTACAAACCGGTACCGGATTATGCTGCCGCCAAAGCTGGACATGAAGACTACTATTGGGGTATGGGATTAACCGCTGAAGCCGTTGCAAAGCAATTTAAAGTCTCCAGAACAGATCAGGACGAATTTGCCTTTAACTCCCATATGAAAGCTTTAAAAGCGCAGGCAGAAGACCGCTTTCAGGATCAAATTGTCCCCATTAATGTAGAACAAGTTTATATCGACGAAAATGGCAAAAAAGCCTCAAAAACCTATACTGTTACCAAAGATGAAGGACCAAGAAAAGACACCAATCTAAATGCTTTATCTAGGTTAAGACCTGTATTTGCTGCCGATGGTAGCGTAACAGCAGGGAACTCTTCACAAATGAGCGATGGCGCTGCTTTTGTAATGGTAATGAGTGAAGATTTGGTAAAGGAACTCAACTTGGAGCCTATTGCCCGTTTGGTCAATTATGCCGCGGCCGGTGTTGAACCTCGTATAATGGGAATTGGCCCCGTAAAAGCCATTCCAAAAGCATTGAAGCAGGCAGGTCTGAAACAAGAAGACCTCAGCCTTATAGAGCTTAACGAAGCCTTCGCATCTCAATCCATAGCCGTAATCCGCGAATTGGAACTGAACCCAAACATCGTCAATGTCAATGGTGGTGCTATTGCACTAGGACACCCACTGGGATGCACAGGAGCCAAACTTTCCGTGCAATTGTTTGACGAAATGCGCAAACGTGATATGAAAGGCAAATACGGTGCTGTTACCATGTGTGTGGGAACAGGGCAAGGTGCCTGTGGAATTTTTGAATTTTTAAATTAGAATTGAGATATGAGATGTGAGTAGTGAGAAGCTTAGCCTCAATACTCAATACTAACTACTAAAATCTTTAAACATATGGAAACTACAGAAAAAGATATTTTAAGAGGCGGACAGTTTTTGGTTAAGGAAACCAACTGTGACGACGTGTTTACTCCTGAAGATTTTTCAGAGGAACAATTAATGATGAAGGAAGCGGTTATGGAATTCAACGACCGTGAAATCATCCCGAACAAACCTCGTTTTGAGGCCAAGGATTACGCCCTAACCGAAGAGGTAATGAAAAAAGCTGGAGAACTTGGCTTTTTAGGGGTTGCCGTTCCTGAGGAATATGGCGGACTTGGTATGGGCTTTGTCTCTACCATGCTAACCTGCGACTATATTTCCAGCGGAACAGGTTCCTTCAGTACGGCTTTTGGAGCTCATACTGGGATAGGTACCATGCCTATCACGCTTTATGGAACCGAAGAACAAAAACAAAAATATGTTCCTAGGTTGGCTACTGGGGAATGGTTTGGAGCCTATGCCCTTACAGAACCTGGGGCTGGTAGTGATGCCAATTCAGGAAAAACGACGGCCCAACTTTCAGAGGACGGGAAAAGCTATAAGATCAACGGACAAAAAATGTGGATCTCCAATGCGGGGTTCTGTAATATGTTCATTGTATTTGCGCGAATAGAGGATGACAAATACATCACTGGATTTATTGTTGAAAACGATCCCAAAAACGGAATCTCCCTAGGGGAAGAAGAGCACAAATTGGGCATCCACGCTTCTTCTACACGTCAAGTGTTTTTTAGTGATACCGTTGTGCCTGTAGAAAATATGCTTGCTGGACGTGGAGAAGGTTTTAAAATCGCCATGAATGCCCTAAACATTGGTCGTATTAAATTGGCTGCCGCTTGTTTGGATTCACAGCGACGTATTACTACCACTGCTGTACAATATGCCTCCGAGCGTAAACAGTTCAAAACGCCTATTGCTAATTTTGGCGCTATTAAGCTAAAAATAGCAGAAATGGCTACCAATGCCTATGTAGGCGAATCGGCCTGTTACAGGGCTGCTAAAAATATTGAGGATCGTATTGCCTTAAGAATGGACGCCGGAAATTCCCACCAAGAAGCCGAGCTTAAAGGTGTCGAGGAATATGCCATAGAATGTTCTATTTTGAAGGTTTCCGTATCGGAAGATGTACAAAACTGTGCCGATGAAGGAATCCAAATTTTTGGAGGTATGGGATTCTCTAAAGACACGCCAATGGAAGCTGCTTGGAGAGATGCCCGTATTGCCCGTATTTATGAAGGAACCAACGAGATTAACCGAATGTTATCGGTGGGTATGCTGATTAAAAAAGCCATGAAAGGCCATGTAGACTTATTAGGACCTGCTATGAAGGTACAAGAGGAACTTATGGGTATTCCTTCGTTTGACACCCCAGATTATTCAGAATTGCTTTCAGAAGAAAAGGCCATGATTGCCAAACTGAAAAAGGTGTTCTTGATGGTTGCCGGAGCTGCGGTTCAAAAATTTGGGCCAGACTTGGAAGCACATCAACAATTGTTGTTAGCGGCATCTGATATTTTGATTGAAATCTATATGGCGGAATCAGCTATTTTAAGAGCTGAGAAAAATGCCAAACGCTTTGGAGAAGAAGCCCAAGCTTCACAAATTGCCATGGCCAAACTGTATTTGTACCACGCCGTAACCACGATAGAGCAAAATGGACGTGAAGGTATTATTTCATTTGCGCAAGGAGATGAGCAACGCATGATGTTAATGGGACTGAAACGTTTTACCAAATACGCAAACTACCCAGACATTGTTGCGTTACGTAACAGCATCGCCGAAAAGGTAACTGCCGAAAATAAATACTGCTTCTAAATATGTTCTGACTAATTCAAAATTTTAAGTTTTACAGAAGCAGAAAAGCCAATTCATTAATTTGAATTGGCTTTTTTAATTTACCTATCTTTAAAATTTCAAGATATAAAATATGAAACCATTTTTAATTGCATTTATAGTTTGTTTCAGTCTGAACATTATAGCCCAACCCAATACCGATGTATTTCTGTTTGATCTTGACCAGTTCTCTGGTAAATTGGAACTTTCCAATATCCAAAATATTTCCAACAAAGAAGGTTATGACAACCAACCGTCGTTTCTAGATAACTACACCCTAGTCTTTTCTTCCACTAGAAATGGTCAAACCGATATAGCCCAATACAATTTGAAAACAGGTGAGACAACTTGGCTTTGTAACACCGAAGGCAGTGAATACTCCCCCATTAAAATCCCTGGTAAAAAAGCTGTTTCTGCAATCAATTTAGGATTGGATAACAGCCAAAAATTATACAGCCACAGTTTGAATGATGACTCCTCGGAAGTTCTCATAGATAATTTACTGATTGGCTATCATGTTTGGAAAGACAAAAGCACCTTGTTTTTAGCTGTTTTAGAGCCAGACATGCTTTCGTTGGTGGAATACAACCTAAAACATCACAAAGCAGATACCATCCAAAGGAATATTGGTCGCTCCCTACTCAACATTCCCAACTCCAATTTGATAAGTTACGTTTCGAAAGAAACTCCACAATGGGAAATCCGTTCGTTTAATCCAAAAACAAACAAATCCTCTCTTATTGCCCAAACTCTTCCCGAAAGTGAAGATCTTGTTTGGTTAGAAGATGGTAGTATCCTAATGGCCAAAAACGAGGACATCTATCTCCTAAATCCTAAACAAGGAAAAGAATGGGTTCAAATTGCAAGTTTAAAAGAGTTAAACCTTCACAACATTACCAGAATGACGGTTAGTCCAGACGGTACAAAGCTGGCGGTTGTAGCAGAAAATGCTGCCACACTTCTCGAACCCAAACTAGATAATATTGCATGGATTTCTGGCAACTGGAAAGGCGAAGCCTTTGGAGGACAAACTGAAGAAAACTGGAGCGAACCTTCGGGAGGCTCCATGATGGCTACTTTTAAACTTATCAACGATGGTAAAGTCTCCTTTTATGAAATTGAAATCATCCGTGAAGTCAATAATACCTTGATTCTTCAACTAAAACATTTTAAAAATGACTTAACTGGCTGGGAAGAAAAGGACGAAACGGTAGATTTCCCCTTAAAAGAAATCACCCCTACAAAAGTTGTTTTTGAAGGGATGACCTTTGAAAAAATTAGCGACACCGAAATGAATGTCTATGTGGCTATCCACAATAAATCTGGTGAAGTGGAAACTGTGAAATTCAATTATAAAAAATCCAACTAAGGCTTAACGCATCTTGTCCAATACGCGCTCATCATCGGTGACATTGGACAAGTTGATGGCGGTTTCTATCAAGGCTAAATGCGAATAGGCCTGAGGAAAATTACCCAACAAACGTTTGGTTTTAAAATCGATATCCTCACTGAACAATCCTAAATGATTACTATAGGACAATAATCTATCAAACCATTGTTTTGCTTTTTGCACCTCTCCTATTTTGTACAAGCTATTGATAAACCAAAACGTACAAATGGTAAAAGAGGACGATGGTAAGCCAAAATCGTCCATGTTTTTATAGCGATACAGCAACCCATCATTACTCAAATCGCGCTCAATAGCATTTACCGTACTGATGTATTTCGGGTCCCTTGCGTCAATAAAACCATAAGGCTCCATCAACAACACGGACGCATCTAGATCGTGAGAACCGTAAGACTGTGTAAAAGCCTTGGCTTTCTCACTCCAAGCCTTATCCATAATGTCCTGTTTAATTTCGGAGGCTATCTTTTTCCATTTGGTGACTTTGTTCTGTTTGTTCAATAACTCAGCTACCTTGATGGCCTTGTCTACGGCCACCCAACACAGCACTTTTGAAAAAGTAAAATGCCTGTCTTCTGCCCTAAATTCCCAAATCCCTTTATCGGCTTCTTTCCAGTGACGATTCACTACCCAAACAATTCCTTTGGTAATGGTCCAAATCTCCTCGGTATGCTCTATATCCATAGAAAAATTGACAAACTGTTGGTGAATCACGTCCATCAAGATCCCGTAAATGTCATTCTGCTTCTGCTTATAAGCGGCATTACCCACACGTACCGGAGTGGAATTTTTATATCCGCTTAAATGCCCCAAAGTAACTTCGGTGAGCATTTTCTCTTTATTGATTCCGTACATGATCTGGAGCTTCTCATCCTTATCTGGAATCAAATCCATAATGAACTTTAAATACCGCTTGGCAATATTTTTATGCCCTAATTTGGATACCACTTTAATCACCATAGAAGCATCCCTAATCCAACAGAACCTATAATCCCAATTACGGACTTCACCTATAGTTTCTGGTAAAGACGTGGTAGCAGCCGCCAATACAGCCCCCGTTTTGTCATAGGTCAGCAATTTCAAGGTTAAGGCACTTCTAGCAATTTCCTTTTGGTAACGTTTGTATTTTGGAGTCCGGTCCATCCAATTCAACCAATATACTTTGGTGCGCTGATGTTCCAAATACATACTCTCTACAGTAGTTTCAAATACCTTTTCATTATAGCCCACCAAAAAATAGCCATCTTCTGTAAGCTCTATTGGCTCTCCATTGACGATCTTTTCCTTATCAAAATTGGAATATAAAAACAGGGTGTCAAATTTATCTCCATAAGTTAAACTCACTATAAAATGTTCCTTAATGTACATTTCGGTTACCCCTTTCGCATATTCCAGTTTGGGGTTGTACAGCACTCTAAACGTTGGTTTCCCCGAAATATATTGAATGTACCTAATGATCTCCGGTGGCGACTGATAGCCTCCATGAGCCTTGTAATAACGTGGCATAAAATCATGCACTTCAAATACATCATTGCCACTACTAAAGGTGGTTACCAAAATTGTAGTATTCTCAATATATTTTTGGGTAATTGTATAGGATTCATCCACCAAAATCTCAAAACTTCCCCCAATATTTTCATCCAATAATTTCGCGAATACTGAAGAGGAATCGAATTCCGGAAGGCAACACCATTCTATAGCTCCTGTTTTAGAGACCAATGCAGCGCTTCTGCAGTTCCCTATGATACCGTAGTCTAAGTTGTTCATTAATTCTTTTTTCTTTTTTGATATGGAAAACGTTCAATTTTTCATTAAATTAACAAAATTCACAGTATAAACAATTTTATAAATCAAAATTCATGAGTAAAACCATCATCGTATCCAACAGACTACCATTGCAGGTTAAAATAGAACAGAATTCCCTGAACATTGTCCCGAGCGTAGGAGGACTTGCCACAGGAATGAAATCGGTTCATGCAGATGGCAATGGCATTTGGATAGGATGGTCTGGATTGACCGAAGAGGAATTGGACGAGAACCTTTCAAAAGAAGTCGATAAAGCCATTAAGAAAGAAAAATGTGTGGCCGTTCCGCTAAACGAAGAAGATGTTGAGAATTTTTATTATGGATTCAGTAACAAAACCCTTTGGCCTCTTTTCCACTACTTCATGGAATACACCGAATTTGAAAAAGACCAATGGGACTCCTACACCGAAGTGAACCAAAAATTTGCCGATGTGGTTGTGGAGAACCTTGAAGATGGCGATACGGTTTGGGTACACGATTATCAATTGTTACTGTTGCCTGAACTGATCAGGGACAAAAAACCCAATACTACCATTGGGTTCTTTTTGCACATCCCCTATCCTTCCTATGAAATCTTCAGAACCTTCCCTTGGCGTGAAGAACTTTTAAAAGGTATGTTGGGAGCCGATTTACTAGGCTTTCACACGTATGACTATGAACGCCACTTTTTAAGTTCGGTAAAACGTATTTTACGTTTGGATGTGAAATTCAATAAAATTACCTACGGCGATCGTACGGTGAAGGTAGACTCCTTCCCAATGGGAATTGACTATGCCAAGTTTCACGACGCAGCCCTTAGGCACAACCAAATGGGACCCAACGAAAAATCGGAATTGCAACGCCGATTGGATGACCATATCGAACAATCCCCTGACGCAAAAATGATTCTGTCTATAGACCGATTGGACTATACCAAAGGAATTCCAAACAGATTACGTGCCTTTGAATATTTCCTAAACAAATACCCTGAATTCAAGGAAAAAGTACGGTTGATCATGTTGGCCGTTCCCTCCCGATCCAATGTCCCACAATACCAACGCTTAAAGCGGGAAACCGATGAGTTGGTAGGGCGTATCAATGGTGAGTTTTCTACGGTAAGCTGGACGCCAATTTGGTACTTTTACAGAGCCATGCCTTTTGAAAATCTAATCGATCTATACACGTCTTCCGATGTGGCCATTATTACCCCACTCCGTGACGGGATGAATTTAGTAGCTAAGGAATATATCGCCACAAGAGTGAATGAAGATGGCGTGTTGATTTTAAGTGAAATGGCAGGAGCTTCCAAAGAAATGAATGAGGCACTGCTCATCAACCCCAATAACTTCGAGGACATCGCCAACACCTTAAAACAGGCTTTGGAAATGCCTTTGGAAGAACAGCACAAACGCACCAAAATTCTTCAAAAACGACTCAAACGCTACACCGTAGAAAAGTGGGCCGATGAATTTATGAAGTCTCTTAATGCAACCAAAGTAACCGAATCTGTTGCCGTGGCACAGCGCCTAGATGACAACCTACAAAAAGAGATGTTTGCCGATTATAAAAAAGCTAAAAAGAGACTCCTGTTCTTGGATTATGATGGCACCTTGGTTGGCTTTAAGGACAATCCAAAAGATGCCAGTCCAGATGAGCAGCTCTATGCCCTTTTGGACAAGTTAAGTCAACAAAAAAATACAGATTTGGTCATCATTAGCGGAAGGGATCAGGACACTTTTAACGAATGGTTTGGAAATAAAAATTACAATCTTATTACAGACCACGGAGTTTGGCTCAAACGTCCCGATAAAAACTGGGAAGCCTTGGAACACCTGAAAAATGATTGGATGGAAAACGTAAGGCCAATCTTGGAAACCTTTGTAGACCGCACCCCGGGAACCTTTATTGAAACCAAACAATACTCTTTGGCATGGCACTACCGAAAAGCCGATCCTGAATTGGCACAAATTCGTACTATGGAATTGAACACCGTCCTTACAGGATTGATTTCCAACGACAACCTCAGCGTACTTTCTGGAAACAAAGTCATCGAAATAAAAAGCAGTAATGTTAATAAAGGGCGTGCTTGCTTACGATTGATTCCAGAAGACACCTACGACTTTGTTTTTGCCATTGGAGATGACTGGACCGATGAATATATGTTTGAGGAATTGCCAAAATCGGCATATACTGTGAAAGTAGCTTCCAAAACCACCAAAGCCAAATACTACATCAAGGATACCGACGAGGTAAGGACATTGCTAGAAAAGTTTATAGCCAATTAGGTCCTTTGCACATGTCTCATATTCCGGAACTCTATTTTAAAACGCATGAAGAATGGCGGGAATGGCTCTTGGGCAACCACTCCCAATACAAGGGTGTTTACCTTATTTTTTATAAGGTAGGACATGACAATGATAGTATGCGTTGGGAAGAAGCTGTGAAAGTGGCCATTTGTTTTGGTTGGATTGATTCCACGGTAAAAAGTTTAGGAGATGGTAAACGACGACAATACTTCACCCCAAGAAATCCTAAAAGTGTATGGAGTGCCGTGAACAAACGCTACATCGAAGAGCTTTTGAAAGCCGACCTTATGCATGAAAGTGGTCTAAAAACAATAGCAATTGCCAAGGAAAATGGCAGTTGGACAAGTTTGGACGATGTTGAGAATGGCATCATTCCTGAAGATCTTCAAGAAGCTTTCAACCAACATCCCAAGGCTTTTAAGAATTACCAAAGCTTTGCACCTTCCTATAGAAAAAGCTATTTGTATTGGTTGAACCAAGCCAAACGTGAAGCCACTAGGGCCAAACGTATTTCAGAAATCGTACAACTGTGTGGTGACAATATTAAAAGTCGTGGAGGCTATTAAATACCTCCGAAAAAACTACCATAAGGATCTTTAAATTGTATGCCTTCGGTGAAACGGTATTTGCTCAATTGTTTAAATTCAACCAAAGCCCATAGTACAAACTCTTTTATAAAATACGTATCGGATGCCGTGATATCTGGAGCATATTCTTCCAACAAAGCGTCCAAGGGAGTGATGCTATCCAATAGCTGTTGATAATCCCTATCCGGCACATCGTCCAATAATTCAAAACCTTCCTTTTGATTAAAAAACCAAGACACAATATCATCATAAGGCGTGGCATCGCCTTCTTTTTTCAGTTTTTCAATTTTAGGGAACAGTTCCACAAACAAAGTTTTTACAGCATCCCCTATTAAATTGTAGGCCACTACTGAAGCTCCTTCCTGCTCTCCTTCATACACCAATTCCACCTTCCCCGTAATCGACGGGATGATTCCCATAAAATCTCCCACACGTACGGTAGTATTTTCATCTTCGCATTGCAAGGCCCGGCGTTCGGCGGTACTCAATAAATTTTCATAGGCGGTAATTCCCAATCTGGCACTCACGCCACTTTTGGCATCTATAAACTCACTTTCGCGTGCTTCAAAAGCCACTTGCTCGAGCAAGTCCTTTGCCAATTCAGGCACTATAATGTTTTCAGTTTGTCTTATATCCAATTTGGCTTCCTGTTGGGTAATGAGTTTTGCGGTTTCCAAATCTTGGGGATAATGGGTTAAAATCTGGGAACCAATACGGTCTTTAAGCGGTGTTACGATGCTACCCCTATTGGTGTAATCCTCTGGATTTGCCGTGAACACAAATTGAATATCCAAAGGCAAGCGCAATTTAAATCCACGAATCTGAATATCGCCTTCCTGCAAAATATTGAACAGCGCCACCTGTATTCTGGCCTGCAGATCAGGTAATTCATTAATCACAAAAATACACCGATTGGCCCTAGGAATCATCCCGTAATGAATTACACGATCATCGGCATAACTCAATTTAAGATTGGCCGCCTTTATAGGATCTACATCACCAATAATATCGGCAACCGTAACATCTGGCGTTGCCAATTTTTCGGCAAAGCGTTCACTGCGATGCAACCATACAATAGGCGTATCATCGCCTTTCTCCTTGATTAATTCTGTAGCATATCTAGACAAAGGCCTTTGGGGATCGTCATTGATTTCGGAACCTTCCACTACAGGAATATATTCATCCAACAAATTTACCATCAGCCGCGCCAATCTTGTTTTGGCCTGTCCTCGTAATCCTAATAAATTAATGTTATGTCGGGATAAAACGGCACGCTCCAATTCAGGTATTACCGTATGCTCATATCCGTGGACGCCTTCAAAAGTTTCCTCCTCCTCTTTAAGCTTTTCTATTAGATTATTCCGCAACTCATCTTTAATCGACTGGTATTTATACCCTGCCTTTTTTAAAGCTCCTAAAGTGGTAATGGCTGATATATTCATAGGTTTGATTTCTAGTTTTGGTTTATCTAAAGGGGACTGTTACCCTTTGATGCGTTTTTTTCTATTGGTTTCGTAATCTTCAAAAATCATTTCGCCCAATCCTTTCAGTCCTGTATAAAAGGCCTTTCCTTGGTTGGCGTAGGTAAACTCACGAACAAATTGCATTAAATAAGCATCTTGGGCAATCATAAAAGTAGTGATTGGAATATGAAGCCGTCTTGCCTGCTGTGCCATGGCATAGCACTTATTGACTATAAAATCGTCCAAGCCATAACTGTTTTTATAATATTCGCCATTGGGCAAACGCAAACAACTAGGTTTTCCATCGGTGATCATAAAGATTTGCTTATTGGTGTTGCGCTTACGCCTTAGTAAATCCATGGCCAATTGCAACCCGGCCACGGTATTGGTATGGTATGGACCAACCTGTAGATAGGGCAAGTCCTTAATTTGAATTTGCCACGCATCGTTACCAAACACCAAAATATCCAAGGTATCCTTTGGATAACGGGTAGTGATCAATTCTGCTAAGGCCATGGCCACTTTTTTGGCTGGAGTAATGCGGTCCTCTCCATATAAAATCATGCTATGGCTAATATCAATCATCAAAACCGTACTCATTTGGGACTTGTGAAGGGTCTCCTCCACTACCAAATCGTCCTCAGACAACCTGAAATTTCCAAGGCCATGATTGATTTGGGCATTCTTTAAACTTTCGGTCATGGACACTCGATCCAAAGCATCCCCAAATTGGTACTCTCTATAGTCGCCAGTATGCTCATCGCCAATCCCTGGGCTTTTACTCCTATGGTTCCCTTGGCCACTGCGTTTGATCTTTCCAAAAATTTGGTCCAAGGCCGCCCTTCTAATCGCACGTTCTGTTTTGGAGGTAATCCCCAAGCCTCCTTCTCCATCAGGACGCAATTCTTCGCGGATATAGCCTTTCTTTTTAAGGTCTTCAATAAAATCGTCTATGGAATAATCTTCTGTCGTGAGATTGTATTCCTTATCCAATTCCCGTAACCAATCAATAGCTTCATCAAAATCGCCCGAAGTATGGGTGATCAATTCCATAAAGATATCCAGGAGCTTATCAAAAATAGATTGCTCCGGTGCCTCATAATTTCTAAAGACAAATCCCTTAAAAAAATAACCCTTTGTTTTCATAGCCCTATAAAATTACAATTTTTTGGAACGCCATCCGAATGTTATCGCAGTGCATCCCAAAACACCTCCCAAAGAGCCACTCCACGGCTCCTTTTCAAAAAAACACCTCATAATACACTGACAAACAATAAATTAGCACTAATCACCAGTGCTTCAGGATCAAAGCTGATAATTATCATATTATATTTTTTCTTATCTTTTAACCTTTGTTTAACAGATTAAACAAAAATTCATGGAGGGTCTAACCTGCTATCATTGTGGCGATTATTGCAATTCCAACACGATTACTTTGGACGAAAAAGTATTCTGTTGCAATGGGTGTAAGACCGTTTATGAGATTTTTTCGGATAATGGACTAACCTGTTACTACGATTTCCAGTCGTCTCCGGGAGCAACTCCAAAAATCCAACAGCACAAATACGACTTTCTTTCAGAAGCATCCATTATTGATGAGCTTACCGATTTTAATGATGGTAATGTACAGATTACAACTCTGTATATTCCGCATGTGCATTGTAGTTCCTGTATCTGGATTCTGGAAAACCTCAACAAGCTCAACCGTAACATAAGCAGTTCCCAAGTTAATTTTGGAAAAAAGACCGTGACCGTAACCTATAATAGTGACGCCTGCTCCCTAAAGGAATTGGTATTGCTATTAAGCAGTATTGGTTATGAACCCTATATAAGTCTGGACGATTTTAAAAACAATAAAAAGCAGATTGACCGCTCCTTAATTTACAAATTGGGAATTGCTGGTTTTGCCTTTGGAAACGTCATGTTCCTGTCATTCCCTGAATATTTTGAAGTTGGGGAATATTGGTTGGAACAGTACAAAGTAGTCTTTAGGTGGTTGATGTTTGCCTTTTCCCTTCCCGTGGTATTCTATGCAGCACAAGACTATTTTGTGTCTGCCTACAAAGGGCTGCGCTCAAAATTATTGAACATTGATGTGCCAATTGCCCTAGGAATTGCCGTCCTATTTATAAGAAGTACCATTGAAATTATCTTCGATTTGGGCAGCGGCTTTTTCGACAGCCTTACCGGTTTAGTGTTCTTTTTATTGGTTGGGAAGTTCTTTCAACAGAAAACCTATTCCTTCCTGTCGTTTGAGCGCGACTACAAATCGTACTTCCCTATTGCCGTTACCAAATTGGAAAACGGCCAAGAAAGCAATATTCAGGTTTACGACATCAAAAAAGGAGACCGTTTGCTCATAAGAAATGAAGAGTTGATCCCTGTAGATGGGATTTTATTGAAAGGTGATGCCGCCATCGACTACAGTTTCGTGACGGGAGAATCCAAAAAAGTAAAAAAGGTTTCGGGTGATAAGCTTTTTGCCGGAGGTAAGCAGACTTCTGGTGTGATAGAAATGGAAGCCGTAAAACCAGTAGAACAAAGTTACCTTACACAATTGTGGAGCAATGAGGTGTTTCAACAGGATAAAGAGCACCGCTTTACCACATTGACCAATACCATAAGTAAACACTTTACCATTGCCGTATTAAGCATTGCCCTTATTGCTACCGTGATTTGGTTAGTCGTCAACCCTAGCAAAGCCATGAATGTTTTTACGGCAGTACTCATCATTGCCTGTCCTTGTGCCATTGCCTTGGCTGCGCCATTTACCTTAGGCAATATTTTACGAATTTTTGGCAAACATAAATTCTATCTCAAAAATGCATCGGTGATTGAGCAATTGGCTGACATCAACCTGATTATTTTTGACAAAACTGGCACCATTACCTCCAACAAACAGACTCAAGCGGTGTATGATGGTATGCCCTTGACGAATCAAGAGGAAGAACTTTTAAAAAGTACCGTTCGTAATTCCAACCACCCCTTAAGTCGTAATCTGTACCAACTGCTAAAGGAACATGATATTTTGCCTTTGGGCCATTTTGAAGAGCACCCAGGACAAGGTATTGAAGGTAGATTTAACAGTGACCTTATTAAAATAGGTTCGGCAAATTTTGTTGGAAAAATTGAAACCTCGTCTGTTTTGGAAACGAGTGTACACATTAGTACAAACAACGTATATAAAGGTAAATACACCTTTTACAACAACTATCGAAAAGGGCTAACGCAACTTTTTAATCTGTTAAAAAAAGAAAACGATTTAGTAATTCTTTCGGGAGATAACGATGGTGAAAGTGATAATCTTAAAAAGTTATTGCCCGCCAAAACAAAATTGATCTTCAACCAAAAACCAGACGACAAACTGGAATACATCAAACACCACCAAAGCGAAGGTGCCAAAATAATGATGGTTGGAGATGGTTTGAACGATGCTGGAGCTTTGGCCCAAAGTAATGTAGGGATTGCCATTTCAGAAAATGTGAATGTATTTTCCCCTGCTTGCGACGCCATTTTGGACGCTTCAAAATTCAATTATTTGTACCAATACATTCAAACCTCCAAAAAAGCCATCCAAATCATCAAGTGGAGCTTTATGCTATCGCTGGTATACAATCTTATAGGACTCTTTTTCGCCGTAACCGGTCAATTATCACCAGTTATCGCAGCCATCTTAATGCCCTTGAGTTCTATTAGCATCGTGGTATTCACCACCATTGCTACCAATATGTTGGGCAAAAAACTAAATTAAAAATTACTGGACTATGAAACTAAGCAAATTAAACCCTAAATTTAAGTATCAATTCAACACATTATGAGTGTTTTATACCTATTACTAAGTATCAGCATTGTGGTTGCCGTGGTGTTTTTCTTCGCCTTTGTTATGGCTGTAAGAAAAGGACAGTACGACGATAGCTATACACCCTCCATACGCATGCTCTTTGAAGACGAGCTTGTAAAAGATGTACAAAAACCTTCAGTTAAACACAAAAAGACCAATTAAATTATGGAAGTAGAACAATTTTATTACGACAATAAAATCGTCAAGAAATTCCTCACAGCAACCATGCTTTGGGGTGTTGTTGGAATGCTCGTAGGGCTCCTGCTAGCATTTATGTTTATTTTCCCAAACCTAACCGAGGGCATTCCTTGGCTGAGCTTCGGGCGTTTGCGTCCGTTGCATACCAATGCCGTTATTTTTGCCTTTGTTGGAAACGCCATTTTCGCTGGGGTCTACTACTCCTCCCAACGACTTCTTAAAGCTAGAATGTTTAGTGATACACTAAGTAACATCAACTTTTGGGGCTGGCAGTTAATTATTGTTTCCGCTGCGCTCTCTCTGCCTTTAGGTTTCACGACTTCTAAAGAATACGCCGAATTGGAATGGCCTATAGATATTGCCATTGCCGTAGTTTGGGTGGTTTTTGGATGGAACCTTATCGGCACCATTTTAAAACGTAGACAACGTCATATGTATGTAGCCATTTGGTTCTACTTGGCCACTTTTGTAACGGTTGCGGTTCTGCATATCTTTAACAGTTTGGAACTACCTGTAAGCGGACTGAAAAGTTACTCGGTTTACGCCGGAGTACAGGATGCTTTGGTGCAGTGGTGGTATGGCCACAATGCGGTAGCATTCTTCTTGACCACGCCGTTTTTGGGATTGATGTATTATTTTGTTCCAAAAGCTGCCGATAGACCAATTTACTCTTATCGTTTATCCATCATCCACTTCTGGTCCCTGATTTTCATTTATATCTGGGCCGGACCTCATCACTTGTTATACACGGCGCTTCCTGAATGGGCGCAAAACCTAGGAGTTGCCTTTTCGGTAATGCTTATCATGCCATCTTGGGGAGGGATGATCAACGGACTTCTTACTTTGAGAGGTGCTTGGGATAAGGTACGTGTTGACCCGGTATTGAAATTTATGGTAGTGGCTATTACTGGTTATGGTATGGCTACTTTTGAAGGGCCTACCCTTTCTTTAAAAAGTGTAAATGCGGTGGCCCACTTTACAGACTGGATCATTGCCCACGTACACGTAGGAGCCTTAGCTTGGAACGGATTTATGGCCTACGGAATGATTTACTGGTTGATACCGCGTTTGTACAAAACCAAATTATATTCTGTTGGATTGGCCAACTTACACTTTTGGATAGGTACTTTAGGGATCATCATGTACGCCCTTCCAATGTATGTGGCTGGATTTACCCAAGCCAGTATGTGGAAACAATTCAACCCAGACGGTACCCTGGTATATGGTAACTTCTTGGAAACTGTAACCGAAATCATGCCAATGTACTTAATGCGTGCCATTGGAGGAACCATGTATGTAATCGGTATCTTGATTTTGGTATACAACATTATTGCAACCATCAGAACTTCTAATGCATCCGTTACCGATGAATTGGCAGAAGCTCCAGCACTTCAACCAGTCGCTAAGCACCGTGTTGCCGGTGAAGGCTACCATACTTGGTTAGAGCGTAAACCGGTTAAATTGACTATCTACGCGACGATTGCTATCCTTATTGGGGGTATTGTGCAGATTGTACCAACAATTATGGTAAAATCCAATATTCCAACTATTAGCAGTATCCAACCTTATACGCCTTTGGAATTGGAAGGTCGCGATATTTACATCCGTGAAGGTTGTGTGAGCTGTCACTCCCAAATGGTACGTCCGTTTAGAAGTGAGGTAGAACGTTATGGTGAATACTCTAAAGCAGGGGAATTTGTCTACGACCACCCATTCTTATGGGGAAGTAAACGTACCGGGCCAGACTTACACCGTTTGGGTCAAAAGTATTCCGACAACTGGCACTTAAACCACATGTACGATCCACAAAGTACTTCATCAGGATCTATCATGCCAAGATACCCTTGGTTGATTAAAGATGAATTGGACAAGTCGCAAACAGAAGCAAAAATGCGCACCATGGTGAAATTGGGAGTGCCTTATACCGATGAGGATATTGCCAATGCCCAACAACAAATGTTGGAGCAAGGAACTCAAATTGAGAAGAACCTGTATTCCGATCCAGACTTCGCTGAAACCTATGAAGCCGACAAAAAATCTGGAGGTGCTGATTTCGTTGAAATGCGCAATCGT
The DNA here is from genome assembly GCF_059735265.1 of Mangrovimonas sp. sgz306409. Taxonomy (NCBI): domain Bacteria; kingdom Pseudomonadati; phylum Bacteroidota; class Flavobacteriia; order Flavobacteriales; family Flavobacteriaceae; genus Mangrovimonas; species Mangrovimonas sp. sgz306409. The sequence continues at coordinate 35,266 of NZ_JCAPEU010000003.1, read as the reverse complement.
GAAATTGTGGCCCTTATTGCCTACCTACAGCGTTTAGGTACAGATATTAAAGTAAAACAGGATGTTTCATCTAGTTCAAACTAAGGCCTTATGTTAAAATTTATAAAACATCATATGGACAGTATTGAAGGGATAGAAATCTACCCCATCATTTCACTACTGATATTTTTCATCTTTTTTGTACTTCTTTTTTGGTGGGTATTTACCGCCAAAAAAGAGTACATCTCTAGAATGAGCAACCTTCCATTAGACAACCAAAATATCGATTAATCATGAGAAAATTAATTCCATCCTGGATACGAGTACCTGTCATCTTCTTTTTTATAGTAGGACTCATAGAATATAATATAGACTCCCATGGCAAGCCAGCCATTTTAGAACAGCCAGCATTATTGCTATTTGTCATATTTGTGCTTTTGTTGCTCATAGGTATTGAAGGGATTGTAAGTTCTATGGACAATATCCTTTACCAAAGTTTGGACGAAGAAGGTAAAAAGCGTTATGATGAAGCCCAAGCCAAAGACCCTAAATTTGTTGCTTGGATCAAGCGCACCTACCTAAAACTTTTGGGCTCCAAACCTATTGAATTGGAGCACGAAATCATTTTGGACCACAACTACGATGGCATTCAAGAACTTGACAACGACCTTCCACCATGGTGGCTATATGGGTTTTATGCAACCATTATTTTTGCCTTCGTATACTTATTTAAATATGAAGTATTCAATGCCGACGGACAATATGACGAACTAAAAACAGAATACGCCGAAGCTAAGGCTGCCATTGAAGAGTACAAAAAAACAGCCAAGGATTTGGTGGATGCCAATACCGTTGAAGTGCTGACCGATACAAAAGATCTTAGTGCAGGAAAAGCTATTTTCGACGCCAACTGTGTGGCTTGTCACAAAGCCGATGGTGGTGGTGGAATTGGTCCTAACCTAACCGATAATTATTGGATTTTGGGTGGGGGAATCAAGAATGTATTCCATACCATTTCGGAAGGTGGTCGTAACGGAAAAGGGATGATTGCCTGGAAGCAAAGTTTAAAACCTTCGCAAATTGCACAAGTAGCCAGCTATGTGTTGCAATTCCAAGGCACCACGCCTGCCGAACCTAAAGAACCACAAGGTGATTTATGGGCTCCGGAAGGACAAACCGCTCCTACAGAAACTCCTGAAGCCCCTGCTACCCCAAACGAACCTGAAGCAGAAACAGTAGTAGATTCTACTGCCACTGCCTCAGTGCAATAACCTAAATTATGGATACTCCGGAACAAGAAACATTTAGAGATTCTATTGGCACTGTCACTAAGGAAGGGAAACGCGCTTGGGTATACCCTAAAAAACCAAGTGGACCTTATTACGACAAACGTAAATTGGTAAGCTATGCTTTGTTGGCGTTTCTATTCTTGGCACCCTTTATTAAAATTAATGGCAACCAGTTTTTACTGTTCAATGTGCTGGAAAGGCGCTTCAACATTTTCTCGTTCCCATTTTGGCCACAGGATTTCTATTTGTTTGTAATAGCCATGGTGATTGGCATTTTGTTCATCACCTTGTTCACGGTAGGTTTCGGACGTATCTTTTGCGGGTGGATCTGTCCACAGACCATCTTTATGGAAATGGTCTTCCGCCGTATTGAATATTGGATTGATGGTGATCGCGGTAAACAAATGCGCTTGGACAGACAACCTTGGAATGCCGAAAAAATTAGAAAGCGTGCTTTAAAATGGAGCATCTTTTTATTGATTTCCTTCCTAATTGCCAACGTGTTTTTGGCCTATCTTATTGGTGGCGATAAGCTTCTTTCCAATATTATGGACGGTCCTTTCGAGCATTTGGGCACCTTGTTTCCATTGCTCATTTTTACAGGAGTATTCTATTTTATATTTGCTTGGTTCAGGGAACAAGTATGCATCATTGCCTGTCCTTATGGAAGGTTACAAGGTGTACTTTTGGATACCAAATCCATTGTAGTGGCTTACGACGATAAACGTGGTGAAGGCGAAAACGGAAGAAAAAAATTCAGAAAAAATGAAGACCGTCAAGCCCTTGGACATGGCGATTGTATCGATTGTTTGCAATGTGTGCATGTATGTCCTACCGGTATAGACATTAGAAACGGGACACAGTTGGAATGCGTAAACTGTACTGCCTGTATTGATGAATGCGACCATATCATGGAAAGTATCAACCTTCCAAAAGGATTGATTCGATATGCCAGTGAAGATGAAATTGAGAAGAAGGAAAAGTTCAAACTTACCCTTCGTATGAAAGGCTATATTGCGGTTCTTACCATATTGATTGGATTCTTAATCGGTCTTTTGGCATTGCGAAGCGATGTAGAAGCGACCATTTTAAGATTGCCAGGACAATTGTATGAACATAAGGATGACAATATCATCAGCAATGTCTTCACTTATAAATTGGTAAATAAAACGTCTAAGGACATTGAAAACATTAGTTTCAAACTACGAAATTATGAAGGCACCATTAATTTGGTGTCGGCCAAGGATAAGTTTGATGTGCCTGGACAGGACCTTTCAGAAGGGACATTGTTTATTGAGATTAAACAAGGAGATTTAAAAGGGGACAAAAATAAATTGACTATTGATGTTTACAGCAACGATGAATTGATTGAAACAACAACGGTTAATTTTTTAGGCCCTAGAAGTTATAAATAATCAAAAAACTATAAGCTATGAAATTTAATTGGGGAACAGGTATCGTAATTGCCTTTATAGCTTTTATGAGCTTTATACTCTACTTTGTGGTGATAATGAGTAAAAATCGAAATGACCACCATTTAGTAACCGAAGATTACTACCAACAGGAATTGGAATTCCAACATGATATTGATAAACTCAACAATGCCAAAAATTTGGAAGAAAACCTGCGTTGGCAAAAAACAGATAGTGGAATGCTCATCAGTTTTCCTGAAAATTTGGAAACCCAAAAAATCGCAGGAAATATTGAATTGTACCGCCCTTCCAACAAGCATTTGGATTATAAAACAGCCATTGAGCTTACGGACCATACGGTCTTGATACCTAATGACCGCCTTTTGGAAGGACGTTGGGACATAAGAATAGACTGGACTTATAACAACACACCTTATTTGTACAAACAGCAAATAGTTTACTAAAATGCTCTGGACGGCCTTTATATTGGGATTATTGGGAAGTTTACATTGTGTAGGCATGTGCGGGCCCATTGCCTTTATGCTGCCTGTAGACCGCTCAAATACCACAAAAAAAGTGGGGCAAATTGCTATTTACCACTTGGGCCGAATTTTGGCCTATAGTATTCTGGGCTTTGTTTTTGGACTCATTGGAAAAAGCCTCTATCTATTTGGGATCCAACAACAGCTCTCCATTGCCATCGGGATTTTGATGATCTTGGCGATCTTACTTCCCCAAGGGAAATTCAATACCTCCCGACTTACGGCTCCCATTTTTAAAGTCATTTCAAAAATTAAACAAAATCTAGGCAATGCGCTACAAAAAAGAACTGCCGACACCTTTTTAACCATCGGCTTTCTAAATGGATTTTTACCCTGCGGATTGGTTTACATGGCCATCTTTGGGGCCATTGCCAACCAAAACATGTTAGAGGGGAGTTTGTATATGGCGCTTTTTGGTTTAGGCACGGTTCCTTTAATGACCTCTGCCATTTATCTAGGAAAGTTCCTCAGTTCTGAAGTAAAACAACGCATTCAAAAAGCAATTCCGGTATTCGTGGTTATTATCGGTCTAATGTTTATCCTTAGAGGCTTAGGTTTGGGCATCCCTTACCTTTCTCCTGCCCCATCAACTCCTATGGCCAGTAGCCATATAGAATGCCACTAAACAAAAAAAGGGTTGGAAGATTCCAACCCTTTTCATTTTCTTTTATCTAAACTTAGATCTTGAAAGTCAACACAGGCAATGATGCATGGTTGGCAATATCTTCAGAGATACTTCCTTCAAAGAAATGTAAAAAGCCAGTTCTACCATGTGTAGCCACAGCAATTAAATCGGCGTTGATTTTGTTGGCATAATTAAATACCCCACCTTCAACGGTATAATCGTTAACAATAGCTACGTTTTCTTTTTGATCTAAATTACCATCGGTCTTGTTCAAGAAGTTGGTGATCTTCTCTTCGATTTCATCAGAATTTCTAAAACTGTCTGAAGGCAAGTTCACATAAAGAATATGTGGAGTCACTTTCATAGCTTTGAAAAGGGACATGGCCTTTTTATACACCCCATAAGTTTTACTAGAGAAATCGCAAGCAAACACGGCATTGTTAAATTCTACATTGGCCAATTTTTCCTTCACAACCAATACAGGTACATCAGAATGTCTTACCACCTTCTCGGTATTGGATCCTACAAAGATTTCAGAGAAACCACTAGCGCCCTTAGATCCCATAACAATTAAGTCTACACTATGGCTTGCTGCCACTTCTGCTAATTCACTAAATACTTTAAAGTGCTTTACTACAGGGGTCACTGTTAAACCTTCCAAATAAGGTTTGTCCAAGAAAGTTTCAAATTTCTTTTCGGCTATCTTTAAGAAAAATACGGCCTTTTCTCCCTGCTCAAGGTCTCCTGTATTTAAAACCGCCTCAGAAATTTCAAGCATGTGCATTACTAATATTTCACTATCATGCTCTCTGGCTATGGCTGCCGCTGCCTCCAATGCATATTCAGAATATTCAGAGAAGTCAACGGGAACGATAATTTTTTTCATTGTAATAAGTAGTTTAGGTTATGTTTTTTCCAAGGATAAAATTACGATTTTTATTCAGCTTTTACGTACAATGACCATGAAATTAACATCGAAAACCTTATTTATTTACAATCAAAACTGTGGTTCCTAGACTTCAAATAAATTTTAGTATTCTTCATATAATCCTTAACTTTCGGTAAAATTCAAACCAAATTAACAATGAAAGCATCAATCTTAATAGTTCCTATATTGGCAGTTAGCCTTTTTATGGGATGTAAAAACGATCATAAAAAAACAATGGAAGGTACTGAGCAAGAAAGTACCGAAACGGTAACCACACCGGAGAAAACAGAAATGGATAATCACGCTGCCGAAACAAAAAAAATTAAGGTGAGATTGGAGCCAAAAAGTAAAAGCAATGTTTCTGGAAATGTCCTTTTTAAGGAAGTTGATGGGATTGTATCCATGGTAGCCGTATTCGACGGATTGAGTGAGGGGGAACATGCCATCCACTTACATGAAAAAGCAGACTGCTCTGCAGAAGATGGAACTTCCAGTGGTGGTCACTGGAACCCAACAGCACAACCTCATGGCAAATGGGGAAGCGCTGAAGGTTACCATAAAGGTGATATAGGTAATTTTACAGCCGATGCCAAAGGCCATGGTACCATTAGCTTTAGTACCGATGAATGGTGTATTGGTTGTGGAGATCCTTCCAAAGACATTTTAGGGAAAGCCGTAATTGTGCATCAAGGTACAGACGATTTCACCACACAACCTACAGGTAACGCCGGTGGTCGTGTAAGCTGTGGAGGAATTATTGAGTAAGAAAAGAATGTTCACCAATAGAAGTGAATTTTCAATTTCAACAACATAAAAAAGATGTCCTGAATGGGCATCTTTTTTTTATGCCAATAAAACTCCCAAAAACTGCTCGAAATCGCCTGTTTTACTAGAAAATTTAATTATCCATAAATTCTTTCGCAATCGGTTGCTTTTTTCATGAAAATTACCCTATTTTTTTCGTAGATTGCAAAGAGATTATTTCTACAAGCCGAAAATTGAAAAGGCAGCAACAGATGGATTCGCTGAAGTAATAATCCACAAAAACTAACTTCTAACCCATAATTAAACTACTTGTAGAATGACTTCAGATTCTCAAAAGCTCTCCGTAATGGAAAAGGTTGGCTACGCCTTGGGAGATTTGGCCGCCAATCTTGTATTTCAAACCTTAATTACTTACCTAGCCTTTTTCTACACCGATATTTACGGCTTGGACAACAACCATGCCTCGGTAATCATGCTCACTGTTGGCCTTGTGGCCGCTTTTGTTTTCAACCCTATCATTGGGGCCGTGGCCGACAGAACTCAATCCCGCTGGGGAAAATTCAGACCTTGGATTCTTTATACTGCGGTTCCCTTGGGTGTTGTGGCGCTTTTGGCCTTTACAACTCCCGACTTCTCTTATAAAGGTAAAGTTATTTGGGCCGTAGTAACCTATACCCTACTCCTGTTATTATATGCCGCCAATAACTTGCCATATTCGGCATTGAGCGGTGTGATTACCGGAGATATGAAAGAACGCAACAGCATGTCGGCCTATCGTTTTGTAGCTGTTATGTTTGCGCAGTTCTTTGTACAAGTACTCATGCTTCCCATTATCATGTATGTAGGTGAAGGCGATAAGGCTGCCGGGATAGAAACCGTAATGACCTGGTTGGCCATTATTGGAACAGTAATGCTCCTCATCACTTTTGCATCAACCAAGGAACGTATTGTCCCTAAACCTGAACAGCAAGCAAGTTTGAAGGAAGACTTATCCGATTTGTTTCAAAACCGACCTTGGGTCATCATGCTATCTTTAACCATTTTGATTTTTATCACTTTGGCCATGAAGGGCGGCTCGTATTTGTATTATTTCAATAATTATGTAGACCAAGCTGCCTTAACCGATTACATCAGCCCTATTTTGGATACAATGTCCAGTATGGGTATTAATTTCTTTGGTTCCGATCCTGTGTCTGCAGGCTTTGGATTGTTCAATGCAGGTGGGATTATCTTTATGATTATAGGAATTACCATCTCCAAAAAACTGGCCGACAAATATGGCAAACGAGATGTGTTTGGCATCGCTCTATTCATCTCTACCCTATTTATCATGGCCTTTTACTTTTTTCAACCCAAAAGTGTTGGCTTGATGTTTTGGTCGCAAATCCTCCATGGCTTTTTCTATGGCATCACCATTCCTATTCTTTGGGCCATGATAGCGGATGTAGCCGATTACTCGGAATGGCGCACCAATAGACGTGCTACCGCCATCATCTTTTCCGCCATGATGGTAGGCCTTAAAGCGGGTATAAGTATCGGCGGAGCCCTATTAACTTGGATTTTGGGAAGATATGGTTACATTAACAAAGATATGGTGCCTGCAGGTAAGGAAATCATACAGCCCGAAAGTGTGGCTCAGGGAGCTAAAATGTTGGTGAGTATTTATCCTGCCATTCCATTTTTGATAGGCGCTGCCATCTTGTTTTTCTATGTCATCAATAAGCAAATGGAAACCCAAATTGAAAACGACCTAAAAGCACGTAGATAATCAATTTCAAATTACAAGGATTATGAAACTTAAATATCTTCTTCTTACTCTTCTGATTGTAGGCTGCAAGGCAAAAGAATCTAAAGATACCAAGATTGAAAAGCCTCAAGAAGTCACTTCTTTGAAGGAAGCTTTAAAAAGTGATTTTTATATTGGCACAGCACTTAATGTGAATCAAATCCATGAACGGGATGAGGCCACCGATAGTGTAATCAAAACCCATTTCAATGCCATTGTTGCAGAAAACTGTATGAAATCGGGACTGATTCACCCAGAAAAGGACACCTACTTTTGGGAGGATGCCGATGCCTTCGTAAATTTTGGAATGAAGAACAACATGTTCATTACAGGGCATACCCTGGCATGGCATTCGCAAACACCTCCATGGCTGTTTGTAGACGACCAAGGGAATGATGTCTCTAGGGAAGAATTGATTGCCCGTATGACAGACCATATAACCACCCTCATGACCCGCTACAAAGGCAAAGTAAAAGGTTGGGATGTAGTAAACGAGGCCCTCAATGAAGATGGTACAATGCGAGAGAGTAAATTCTACAGCATCATCGGGCCAGATTGGGTAGAAATCATGTTTGGGATTGCCCAAAAAGTAGATCCTAACACAGAACTTTACTACAACGACTACAATCTTTCCAATCCGGAAAAACGCCAAGGCGCTGTCAATTTGGTAAAATCCATTCAGGAAAAAGGGATTAAAGTGACTGGAATAGGCATGCAAAGCCACATTTCTATGGACAACCCCGACTTGAAAGTATATGAAGAAAGTATTGAAGCCTTTTCAAAATTGGGCACCGTGATGATTACCGAATTTGATCTTTCGGTTTTAAAATGGCCCAACAGACAGATGACTGCCGATATTTCGGAACGTGCTGCCTATATGGAGAAAATGGATCCTTTTAAAACAGGATTGCCAGATTCTATGGCCATGGCCCAACAGGAACGTTTCCAAAAAGTGTTCAATATATGGAAGAAACACAGCAAAAGCATTACAAGGGTAACCACTTGGGGCGTTAACGATGGGAATTCTTGGAAAAATGACTTCCCAATTCCTGGAAGAACTGATTACCCGTTGTTATTCGATAGAGACAACAAGGCAAAACCAATTGTAACCGACATTATTAAACAGGCTAACACCACAAACCACGCGACTCATGAATAAAATAGCCAGACATCTCGTAAAACATATTTACACAGCCGATCCTTCGGCCCATGTATTCAATGGAAAACTATACATCTATCCGTCTCACGACATTGATGCAGGTGAAGCCTTTGACGATTTAGGAAGTCACTTCGATATGGAAGATTACCATGTATTTTCAATGGACACTCCGGATAGTGAAGCTGTAGATCATGGGGTGGCTTTGCACGTAAAAGATGTGCAATGGGCAGAAAAACAAATGTGGGCACCAGATGCCGCCGAAAAGGACGGCACCTATTACCTCTATTTTCCGGCCAAAGACCGTGAAGGGATTTTTAGAATTGGTGTGGCTGTAAGCAACTCACCAACGGGACCTTTCACCCCACAGCCAGATGCCATCAAAGGCAGCTTTTCCATAGATCCTGCCGTATTTAAAGATAAAGATGGGGAACACTACATGTATTTTGGAGGCCTTTGGGGTGGACAATTGCAACGTTGGAGAACAGATCATTTCAATGCCGATGAACCAGAAAGTCCTTTTGCTCATATTCCGCAAGATCACGAACCTGCTCTCTGCCCTAAAGTGGCCAAACTCACCGATGACCTATTGGAATTTGCCGAAATGCCAAAGGATTTGCTCATCTTGGATAAATTTGGTGAGCCACTAAAAGCAGGTGACCATAACCGTCGATTTTTCGAAGCAGCTTGGATGCACTACCACAACGGAAACTATTATTTTTCCTATTCCACTGGAGATACCCACATGCTGTGCTATGCTATTGGCGACAATCCCTATGGTCCATTTACTTATGCCGGAGTCATCTTAACACCTGTGGTTGGTTGGACGACTCACCATAGCATTTGCAAGTTTGAAGACAAATGGTATTTGTTCCATCACGACAGTAAATTATCGGATGGTGTCACCCATTTAAGGAGCATTAAAATGGTAGAATTACAGCACAGACCGGATGGTACTATAGAAACCCTGGATGGTATGATGGAATAATTCCATTCATTTCAGAAAAGTAAGACAGCATAAGCTAATTTGATTTGGAAGTCACTTCGGGTTTAAGATTAAAAAGTATCTTTACACCTTAAATTTTTCAGAAAAGCCTATGAACCCGTCTGCCAATGGTTGGATAAAAAAATGTCTTAAGGAAGTTTCTAAAAATGACAGCTTCCTTAACCATGGTGACTATCAATTTTATGAGTCTTTAAAACATTGTGGTTTTATTTATGGTAGCAATGTAGAAGTAGTACTCAATGGCATTTACAATAGGGATTTCTCCCACGAGGAGCTCGGAAAAGTCAACCTCCTATTGGCCTTTTATTATGTGCACCACCTTCAAAAAGAACCTCAAAACTTTATTGATAGTGTAGTAGGATTTTACAATACCATTGCTGCTTACAAAAGTTCCTTTTTTGAAGATTTATTGGGTGAAAAAACCTCATCTGAACTACTGGAGAGCATTATTGACAAACGCGTGCATATCGATGACAATATCATCACCAAAAACTTCAATTATTTTATTACGAACGCCTTGTTGTTTGTAGATGTTTTGGCCTACCAAAAATACCTCAGCACCCACAACATTACTGAAGCTTATATCAAGCAAATGGAAGCTTGTATAGAAACCATTGTGGTAACGGTATTTGATTATAAAGCTGAAAAATCGCAGTATGATAGAAGTTTGATTAAGTTACTCAAGGCTTCTTTACGCTACCAAAACAAGGAAGCCCTAAGCTATGAAGATGTCATTACCTGTATGGAAACCCCTCTCTCCAAATTTTACATTACCGATGTGGTTTGTATGGCCTTTTGGAGCGATAAAGTAATTGATACGGAAGAGCAAAAGTTTTTAAAACGTTTTGGAAAGGATCTGCAATTGCCCGACACAGTCATCCAACAATCGGTGAAAGATATCGATTTGTTTTACAAAACCAACAAGGATAAAATAGCTCTGTTGAATTCCAAAAACATGGTGCAGAGTTTTTACGACAATTCCAGTAGAATGGTCAGCAAGCTTATAAAACGTAACAGCAAACGCCTGCTCAAGGAATTGAAGCAAAGCAAGGAATTAATGGTCCTACTTACCAAATCAACCACTCGCCCACTTACCGATGAAGAACAGAAAAAGGTGACCGATCAACTTTTGGACATCATTAAAACCATCCCAAGTTTGGCCATTTTCTTATTGCCTGGAGGGATGTTGCTCTTGCCTATTTTTATAAAATTCATTCCTAAAATGCTCCCATCGGCTTTTGATGATAACCGAGTGGATGAGGATTAATTAGAACAATTATTCTAACCAATCTTTAAAATCCCTAACGCGTTCTCGGGCCACAATAACCTCATGTTCCCTAAAGCTACCCAACTTTATCTGCAATCTGGAATTGGTATAACTAATCATGTCCTGTATGGCATTGATATTGACAAAAAACTTTCGGTTGATCCTGAAAAACAGATTGGGGTCCAACTCCTGTTCCAGTTGCTCCAAGGTGGTATCCAATAAATAATTGCGTCCTTCGGCCGTATGGGCATAGGTGCCTTTGTTTTCACTGTAAAAACATTCAATGCTCTCTGTGGTTATCAATTTTAAATGTTGGCCAACTTTCACTGAAAAGCGCTTTTTATAATCACGTTCTATAGGATTCACCAACAGTTTTTTGATGGCTTCAAAATCCAAACCCATCAAACCTTGTTGGGGCAAACGCTGTTGGTATTTTTCCACTGCCTTTTTCAGCTCTGCTTCATCAATAGGTTTCAGAAGGTAATCAATACTGTTCAACTTAAAAGCCCTAAGGGCATATTCATCGTAGGCCGTTGTGAATATGATGGGTGAGGTAATGGATACAGCTTCAAAGATTTCAAAGGACAATCCATCACTCAACTGGATATCCAAAAAAATCAAATCCGGATGTGGATTGGATTGAAACCAAGTAATAGATTCTTCCACAGAATGCAACAAAGTATCTACTTGCACACCAATTTTGTCCAACATACGCTGCAGGCGTCTTGCCGAGGGTTTTTCGTCCTCAATAATCAGTGCGTTCATTGCCATTTTTGCTGATCTTTTTCCATAAACTCCTTTATTTTTCGTTCTTCCCAATGCTTTCCAAACAAGAGGTCGGGGCCAAATACTCCAAAGGCATGGAAGCCTAAGCCTATTCCCCAGAAAATAGCTGTAGCAAAGGTGCCAAAATTCCAAATATTTCCATGACTTGAAATAGCAATGGTAATGATGATGAATAAATTGACAATGACATAGGACGCCAAATGCCAATAAAATCCAACCAGTTTTTCAACTTTTTTCTTAGCTCTTAAATAAGCTTCTTCCTTATAAATATAAGTGTCCTCCAAACGCGGCGGAAACTTATCGTTGTTTTGATACGGTTCCATGATCAGCTCCATTTTTGTTGATTTTCTTCTTCTTTCATAAACTCCTTAATCTTCCTGTTTTCCCAATTTTGGCCCAAAATGCCATCATTAACAAAGACATTGTAGGCCTGAAAAATAAGGCCCATGCCCCATCCCAAAAGTGGGAACCAAAACCAATGGAAGCCCCAAAAGGTTTTGTAGTTGATAAAGATTAAAAAAGGAATTACGAGTAGGTAAGAGATCAAACTGTAATAAAATCCTTTTAGGTTGTCTACATGTTTTCTGGCTCGCAAATAGCTGTCGTCAAATTGTGAAGCGGGTTGTAATAATGGTCTCATAACGGATATTTTTTTGGACAGCATTGGAATAGCCACTGAGAACTTTCCTTGCTGTTGGTGAATACTAACGGTTTTATTGGTAAGCAATTCGTAGCGCTGTTTTATGTTTTCAAGCCCTACACCGCTACCACGCTTAACTATCTGTTTGGGCTGTAAATTATTTTCCACTACAAGCGCTCCTTCACGCTCATATATAGTGATATAAAGTGGTTTTGAACTTGTGACCATATTGTGCTTCACAGCATTTTCCAAGAGCAATTGCAATGACAGCGGCACTACTTTATAGTCTGGATTGGAAGCCCTTTCCGGAATATCAAACACAATACTGTCTTCAAAGCGCATCTTCAACAAAGTCATATAGGTTCTGGCGAAGTCCAGCTCCTCATCAACAGTTACCAAATCTTTGTTCTTTTGCTCCAACACATAGCGATACACTTTGGAAAGCGAGGTGGTAAACTGTTGGGCACTCTCAGGGTTTTCCTCAATCAAACTGGTCAGCACATTCAAACTGTTGAACAAAAAATGGGGATCCAACTGGTTTTTTAGCGCATCGAATTTGGCACTGGCCGTTCCTGCAATAACTTGCTGTTCCTTGATCTTATTCTTTTGGTACCGATTGTAAAAAAAGATCACATGAAAAATAGCAATAACGGTCAAGGTAATCCACAGTCCAAATTTATAGGCTTCAAGTGTTTCCTGTTCCAAAAAGCTTCCAAAGGAATGTCCATTGAATACCATGGCCGTCAAGGCTCTTAACACAAACAAACCAATTAAAGTGATGATGGTGGCTCCCAATACACCTACTACAATTCGCTTGAAGTAATGCTTCCATTGAAAGCGCTCCAAATATTGAAAAAAGTACATATTGGAGTACCCCAATACAAAGGCGTACAATTGGTAAAACACAAAGTCAATGACATAATCGGTGATGCTTTTATTGGTAAATCCTCCGTAGAGTAAATTGCCAAATACAAATATGGCACAGCCAATACCAAAGGCGATAAAGAAAGATTTCATTGACTTGTTCATGATGTTATGCTAGTGTTTTTCTTGACAGGATTCTGCCAGCAATTGTTCCAACCTTTGCTGTCCCCAATTGGGATGAAAAGGCGTCTCTGGTTTAAAGGTAGCAAAAAGTTCCAAGGCGCTTTGCATGCCTTTTTCAAAATTGGATTGTGCTTGGGATATACTTCCCAAAAGCAACAAAATGATGTAGATAAAATGCTTCATAATGCTAAGTTTTAATGTTAAAACAAATATCCTGCGCTTTAAGAAGTTTTTGAAAAGAAGTCTACCGAACTGTCACTTTTAAAAGCTGAATTGTGTGAACCTTCCAATTTCCCAAAAGTGAGTATCTTTAAATTTCATAACTTTCAAATCTAAAATCTCAATTCATGCGAATCCTTCTCTTCCTTTTATGTACAGCTTTAATGTCCTGCGGAAATGCTTCCTCAGAAAAGAAAATTGATCAAACGTATAAAGAAGACATTGAAGCGTTTTGGAAGTCTAAAAATGAGGTAAGAAAGGACAACTATCTGCAGTTATCTGGTTTGTTAAAACTTACAGACAGTAGCACTGTTTTTGGACTGAATGCCTCCAACCAACCTTCCACAAAAAAGGAAGCCATGCAAACCATATTTGGAAATTATACCCAACAAGGCGATAGCCTTATATTCACTCCTGCTGAAACCAAAATTATTACGGCAGAAGCCGATACCATATCAGCTAGACTCCCCATGGTTTTTGATAACTACGGAAGCTCACAAATGCTACATCAAGAGCATATAAAATGGCAAATTATTACCCGAGGCGATAACCGCTATATTCGGGTTTGGGATGCAAAGAATCCGGCCATAGACGCTTTTAAAGGTTTTGAAACCTTCCCTTTAAATCCAAATTTTATCCTAGAAGGGCAATTTACCTATTACGACCAAACCCAAACTAAAGATGTAGAATCCAAATTAGGCTATATGCATGCCACAGATTTTGCCGGTTTTGTAAGTTTTGAATTTGAAGGTAAAGAATACAAACTCGACACTGAAGCTGATGGTTTTATCATGTTAAGTGATGCCACTTCCGGCAATACCACTTATGGTGGCGGACGCTACTATGTCTTGGAAATACCAAGTACCAACGGGCCTGTTACTATTGATTTCAATAAGCTATATAATCCACCATGCGCTTATTGTGCCTTTACAACTTGCTTATTGCCCCCAAGTCAAAACCAATTACCATTCGAAATTTTAGCAGGAGAAACAACCACTAGATTATAATACCATGAAAAATACATGCTTCCTTATATGCACCATACTGTTTACCTTAGTGAACTGTGGTTCAAAACCAAATAAAACAACCCAGAACATGGAACCTTTTTCAATTGGGGAAGGTAGCCTCTATGGAAATGGAGATGAAGGCATTCCCAAACAACAGCTCATTATTGAAACCGAAGAACAATGGCATGCTTTAAAAAAACAAATGGATCGTGTAAATCCTGTATCGGAGCAATTCACGCCAAAAGATATTAATTTTAAGACCCATCAAGTCATTGCGGTATTTGAGAGTGTAAAAACTACGGGAGGTTACCATATCTACCTCAATTTGGAAACTACCCAAACCCAACGCACCATTACCGTAAAAACCAAAGCGCCGGAAGGCATGGCCACCATGGTCATGACCCAACCCTTTAAAATCATGGCCATTCCACGAATGGACACACCCATAATATTTCAATAAAAAAAGCACCTCAATGAGGTGCTTTCCTTTTAATATATAAGATTGGAGATTACTTTACATCCATCAATTCTACGTCGAATACCAAAGTAGCGTCACCAGGAATCACACCTCCAGCACCACGACTTCCATACCCTAAATCGCTAGGGATTACAAAACGTGCTTTGTCACCTACCTGCAAAAGCCCAATACCTTCATCCCATCCAGCAATCACCTGACCAACACCTACGGTAAATTCCAATGGTTGGTTACGCTTATAGGAAGAATCGAATACAGTCCCATCAGCCAATTGACCTTTATAGTGTACGGCAACAGTTTTTCCTTTTTCGGCTTTTTTACCAGCTCCCTTCTGGATGATTTGGTAGCGTAAACCGCTAGCAGTTTCTTCAAAACCAGCAGCCAACTTATCCAACTCTGCTCTCTTGGCTTCACGCTCGGCAGCAATACGCTTTTCACGAGATCCTTCAAAAGTTCTAAAAGCTTCAATAGCATTAAAGTTTTCAGCAGCCTCACCTACACGGATAATTTCAACCGCATCCATAACATCACCTTGGGAAATAGCATCCACCACATCCTGGCCTTCTACCACTTTTCCAAATACGGTATGCATATTGTCCAACCAAGGCGTCTCTACATGCGTGATAAAAAACTGGCTACCATTGGTTCCAGGACCGGCATTGGCCATAGACAATACACCAGGACCATCGTGCTTCAAGTCTGAGTGGAATTCATCGTCAAATTTATATCCTGGACTTCCAGTTCCTGTTCCTTGAGGACATCCTCCTTGAATCATAAAGTCTGGAATTACTCTGTGGAATTTCAACCCATTATAATAAGGTGTTCCCTGTGGCTTTGCCGAATTTTCCAAATTTCCTTCTGCCAAGGCCACAAAGTTTCCAACCGTTCCCGGTACTTTTTCAAATTCTAAAGCAACCAATATGTCGCCTTTGCTTGTATTAAATTTTGCGTATAAACCGTCTTGCATTGTCTTTGTATTTTGTTTCGATGTGCAAAGATACTAAACTATGGTTGAAGCAGAAAGCTTCCCTAAAGAAGATGGAGAATGAAAAGTACTTTAAACAAAAGCTTCACTTGCCTTTTACACGATTTGCACAAGCTTTCCTGAAACCCTAGATTTGCAATAATCTAACAGATACCTATGAAATTTTCACTTACAAAACTTAAAGCGGCCTTTGGAGATTCCAAAACAATGGAAAAATTGCACGCTGACAGCTATACCCAAAACATCATCAACGATATCAAAGATGAACCTTTTGCTGTTGGTACAGAGAACGTGTGCTATGCGGGCATTACCGAATTGGGAGGCTACCATTTTTTACAGACCATTATCGTTGGAAGTTTTCATATCAAAACCATCAAAGGGGCACGATTGACCATAAATGGCAAAGATTTTAAAATGGTCATGACTTCTGACATGGAAGAATTGGAGTCTGAGCATTCAGACGTTTCCAACCGAAGCATCACACGCATCGATTTTGCCATTGAAAAAGAAGACATAACTAAATTCAAAAAATCGAACATCAAAAGTTTATTGTTGGAAGCAAAAAAACACCGCATTCCTTTTGATATCTATAAAGATCCAAAAGAAGCTTAATTATATGTTGTCATTTCAACAGAGTGGAACGAAATGAAGAAACAAAAAAGGGAGCCATTGGCTCCCTTTTACTATAGTTTAAAGGTATGCTATTTAATTAGCTACCTCACTGATAAACTTTATACGATACAAACGTAATTCCTCATCGTCATAATCTCCATCAAACTCCTCAATGGCATCGGATATTTTATCGGTTTCAGAATCCATAAAATACTCATGGATTTCCTCTTGCTGGTCTTCATCCAAGATTTCGTCAATCCAATAATCGATATTCAGCTTGGTCCCCGAATATACAATGGCTTCCATCTCCTTGATAAACTCGCCCATGCTCATTCCTTTGGAAGCAGCAATGTCATCCAACGGCAACTTTCTATCCACATTTTGAATGATAAAAAGTTTTAAAGCCGAATTGGTTCCGGTACTCTTTACCACCATATCGTCAGGACGGATGATATCGTTTTCTTCCACATAACGGGCAATCAATTCGATAAAGTCCTTTCCGTATTTCTTGGCCTTTCCTTCTCCTACACCGTGAACATAGCTCAGTTCTTCAATAGTCATAGGATACTTAAGGGCCATATCCTCTAAAGAAGGATCTTGGAAAATCACAAAAGGCGGCACACCCAATTTTTTAGCATTGCGCTTGCGCAAGTCCTTGAGCATTCCCATAAGTTTTTCATCGGCAACGGCACCTCCAGATTTAGCAGCAGTTACAATGCTTTCATCGGTAGTTTCATCGAACACATGATCTTCCGTCATCATAAAAGAGATAGGCTCCTTTAAATAAGCCTTCCCTGCTTTGGATAAACGCATCACGCCATAGGTTTCGATGTCCTTTCTTAAATAACCGGCTACCAACAATTGGCGAATAAGAGCCATCCAATAACGTTTGTCATGATGGCTTCCAATACCAAAAAATGGCTGGTCATCGGTTCTATGCGAAGTAATCAGGGCATTGGAACGCCCAAGCAACACATGTACCAAATCCTTAGCCTTATATTTTTCATTGGTCTTTTTAACGGTTTCCAAAACAGTAACTACGTCCTCTTGGGCTTCGTGCTGTTTCTTTGGGTGACGCACATTGTCATCCATATCACCTCCTTCACCAGTGGCATTATCAAATTCTTCCCCAAAATAGTGAAGAATGAATTTACGGCGCGACACCGAACTTTCAGCAAAGGCAACGACCTCTTGCAATAAGGCATGCCCAATTTCCTGTTCGGCTACTGGTTTCCCAGCCATAAATTTCTCTAGCTTTTCAATATCCTTATAGGCATAAAACGCCAAACAATGGCCTTCGCCACCATCACGTCCTGCCCTACCTGTTTCTTGATAGTAACTTTCAATACTTTTTGGCATGTCGTGGTGGATCACAAAACGCACATCTGGTTTGTCAATCCCCATACCAAAGGCAATGGTGGCCACTACCACATCCACATCTTCCATCAAGAACATGTCTTGGTGCTTAACCCTTGTTTTAGGATCTAGCCCTGCGTGATACGGTACTGCCTTAATGCCATTTACTTGAAGTACCTGCGCCAATTCCTCTACTCGCTTTCTGCTCAAACAATACACAATCCCCGATTTACCTTCGTTCTGTTTGATAAATCGAATGATGTCCGCATCCACTTGTTTGGTCTTTGGGCGTACTTCGTAATACAAGTTTGGACGGTTAAAGGAAGCCTTAAACAGATTGGCATCCGTAATATCCAAACTTTTCAGGATGTCCTCCTGTACCTTAGGCGTGGCCGTAGCGGTCAACCCTATGATAGGAATGTTCTCCCCAATACGTTTGATAATGTGTCTTAAATTGCGGTATTCAGGTCTAAAATCGTGGCCCCATTCACTGATACAGTGGGCCTCATCTACCGCCATAAAGGAAATAGGCACCGAGCGTAAAAACTCTACGGTTTCTTCCTTGGTCAACGACTCTGGTGCTACATACAATAATTTGGTAATGCCGTTAGTGATATCTGATTTAACACGGCGAACTTCGGTTTTGTTTAGTGATGAATTCAGTACATGGGCAATGCCTTCATTGTCCGAAATCCCCCTGATAGCGTCAACTTGGTTCTTCATTAACGCAATTAATGGCGACACTATAATAGCTGTTCCATCCTTGATAAGGGCTGGAAGTTGATAGCAAAGCGACTTCCCTCCTCCGGTGGGCATGATTACAAACGTATTACGCCCTTCAACAATACTTTGAATTACAGGCTCTTGCAATCCTTTGAATTTAGAAAATCCAAAGTACTGCTTCAGCGCTGAATGCAAGTCAATTTCTTTGATACTCATTAATCCCTATTAGTATTTTATATACATTTGCATAGATTAAAGATATGAATTTCTTTAACCGCTTCAAACCATAAAATTAATAAATTTTGAACATAAAAAACGACATCCTTAAAACCGCGAAAAGAACCATTGATTTAGAGAGGGATGCTATAGATAACCTAGGCCAGCTGCTGAATGACGACTTTGCAGATGCTGTGTCTTTAATATACAATTCCAAGGGTCGTGTCATCATCACTGGAATAGGAAAAAGTGCCATTATTGCCAATAAAATTGTTGCCACCTTAAACTCTACTGGAACCCCTTCGGTATTCATGCATGCTGCCGATGCCATCCATGGTGATTTGGGGTTGATTTTGGAAGACGATATTGTAATTTGTATTTCAAAAAGCGGGAATACTCCAGAAATTAAGGTCTTGGTGCCACTGATAAAAAATGCCAAAAACAAAATGATTGCCATTACGGGCAACGAAAACTCCTTTTTGGGACAACAGGCCGATTACATTTTAAATGCCTACGTAGAACATGAAGCCTGTCCTAACAATTTGGCCCCAACCACCAGTACTACGGCCCAATTGGTGATTGGCGATGCCTTGGCCATTTGTTTATTGGAATTACGTGAATTTACCAGCAAGGACTTTGCCAAATACCACCCAGGTGGTGCTTTGGGAAAACGTCTATATTTAAGGGTTAGCGACCTTGCGTCCTTAAACCAAAAACCACAAGTAACCCCTGAAACCAATGTAAAACAGGTGATTATTGAAATCTCTGAGAAAATGTTGGGAGTCACTGCCGTAGTGGAAAACAACAGCATTCTTGGAATCATCACCGATGGGGATTTAAGACGTATGCTTACCAAAAATGAGTCCTTCATGCACCTTACTGCTAAAGACATCATGAGTCAAAACCCAAAACGTATCGATTCTGATGCCATGGCTGTAGATGCCATGGAACTTATGGAAGCCAATGGCATTTCACAATTATTGGTGGAAGAAGAAGGCAAATATGCTGGGGTGGTACATTTACATGACTTGATTAAAGAAGGAATTATCTAATGGCAAAAAAGAACGTAAACGAAATGTCGTTCTTGGATCACCTTGAAGATCTAAGATGGCATTTAATAAGGATTACCTTGGCCATTCTATTGGGAGGAGTTGTGGCTTTTTTAATGAGTGATTTCATTTTTGACACTATCATCTTTGGTCCTAAAAAAATGAGTTTCCCCACCTACAAATACCTTTGTCAAATCTCCCAATTTATTGGAATAGACACCACCTTTTGTGCGGAGGAACTTCCTTTTAGGATACAAAACCGCACCATGGGAGGACAGTTTTCTGCGCATATCTGGACCTCCATTTATGCAGGTTTAGTCATTGCCTTTCCTTATATAGTATATCAGTTGTGGCATTTTATAAGCCCAGGTTTGCACCCTAACGAACGCAAACATTCCCGTGGCTTTATTGTCATTACTTCCTTACTGTTCTTTTTGGGAGTACTGTTTGGATACTATGTGGTAACGCCCTTGTCCATCAACTTCCTTGGGACCTACAACGTCAGCGCCGAGATTTCCAACGAAATAGATGTTAGCTCCTATGTGGCATTGGTAAGATCCTCTTCCATTGCCTCTGGTTTTGTATTTGAGCTGCCCATCATCATCTACTTTTTAACTAAGGTAGGTCTGGTAACGCCACAGTTCTTAAAGAAATACCGCAAGTTTGCCTTGGTGTTGGTATTGATCCTTTCAGCCATCATCACGCCTCCAGACATTGCGAGTCAAATTATTGTGGCCATCCCAATTTTGCTCCTGTACCAAGTGAGCATCTATATTTCGGCAATTGTTATTAGAAACCAGAAAAAACAAACCACACATCATGGCTGATTTAGTAAACGAATTTAACGACTACCGCAGTCGTATGAATGAGAGGATCTTGGCCGACAACAACAAGATCATCAAACGGATTTTCAATTTAGATACCAATGCCTATGCGGAAGGTGCTTTGGATGTAAAAACCAAAGAACTATTGGGCTTAGTGGCTTCTGCTGTTTTGCGCTGCGACGACTGTATCAAATACCATTTGCAAACAGCCTATAATGAAGGCTTGAGCAAAGAGGAAGTAAGCGAAGCCTTGGGTATTGCCACTTTGGTTGGGGGTACCATTGTCATTCCGCATTTGCGTCGCGCCTACGAATTTTGGGAAGCTTTGGAAAACCAAGAATAAGGATTTTTTAGCTCTAAAATTCATAGTCCCCCAACATATGTTGGCACTTGGTGACGCGTTATATAATAAAATTAAAAATTGTAAGTTTGCCTTCTTAGAAGCAACGACGAAAAAATAAGCCTGTGAAATTAAAAGCCGAACATTTAATGAAGTCCTATAGCGGACGTAAGGTTGTAAAAGATGTTTCCTTGGAAGTGAACCAAGGGGAAATTGTTGGATTATTGGGGCCTAACGGTGCTGGTAAAACCACTTCCTTCTACATGATTGTTGGGCTGATCAAACCAAATGGCGGGACCATTTATTTGGACAACACCGAAATTACCCACTACCCGATGTACAAAAGGGCACAAAACGGGATTGGCTATTTGGCGCAGGAAGCTTCGGTATTCCGAAAGTTGAGTATTGAGGACAACATTTTAAGCGTTCTGCAATTGACCAAAATGAGCAAAAAGGAACAGTTGCACAAAATGGAATCGCTGATTGATGAATTCAGCTTGGGGCATATCCGTAAAAACCGTGGGGACCTACTTTCGGGTGGGGAACGCCGCCGTACGGAAATTGCTCGCGCCCTGGCTACCAATCCTAATTTCATCTTATTGGATGAGCCTTTTGCCGGAGTAGACCCTGTAGCGGTAGAGGACATTCAGCGTATCGTGGCTCAATTGACCAGAAAAAACATCGGAATTCTTATTACCGATCACAACGTACAGGAAACTTTGGCCATTACAGACCGTACCTATTTAATGTTTGAAGGAAGCATCCTAAAAGCAGGAGAACCGGAAGAATTGGCTTCCGATGAAATGGTTCGTAAAGTATACCTTGGGCAAAACTTCGAATTGCGTAAAAAGAAATTGCACTTTTAAGGACTTACTATGTTGTCATTGACTGCGTCGAATCTTCGATTTCAGAAGGAGGTAAAACGTAATCAGCATCTTGCATGCTTCATTCATCCCAATGACCAACAACGTATTAGGTTACTTTTTCTTAAACAACTTCTTAATTACCAACACCACTGCAAGTACAAGGGCACCAATGACCAGCCCCATTACAAACTCGCGCAACATTCCTGGCCAAGACGCCAATATATGATGGTCGTGAAACCAAGGAACATTATGGGCAAAGATCCCTCCTGCCACAATCAACAAGGCCAAGGTACCAATTACCGAAAGTCCTTTGACTACAATGGGTAGCGCTCTCACCAAACCACGTCCCATATGATACGTGGCATTGGTTTCGCCATTGCTAAGTGATATCAATTTCAAACCGAAATCGTCCATCCGCACAATAAGAGCAACAATTCCATACACACCCACCGTAGCCAAAATAGCCACTACAGAAACCACCGCTATTTGTACCAACAACTCCGATTCCATCACATTCCCCAAAGCAATGATCACGATTTCAACAGAGAGAATAAAATCCGTAAGAATGGCCGATTTTACCTTTTTTTGTTCTTGGGCCAAAACTTCCTTTGGAGATTTGGCTGCATCAGAGCCTTCTTCTTTATGATGGGCATGCGGTACAAAAAACTCATACACCTTTTCGGCACCTTCATAGGCTAAATACAATCCTCCCAAAATCAAAATAACGGTAATCGCCACAGGCACAAATGCACTGAGCAAAAAGGCAATGGGCAAAATAATGAGCTTGTTTAAAAAAGACCCTTTCGTGATGGCCCATAACACAGGAAGTTCTCTGGACGACACAAAGCCAGAAGCCTTTTCGGCATTCACCGCCAAATCGTCCCCTAAAATTCCGGCTGTCTTTTTTGTGGTAATCTTACTCATTACCACAACGTCATCCATTAACGCAGAAATATCATCCAATAAGGCAAAAAAACCTGAGGCCATACATGTAAATCTTTAAAATAATTAAGCGTTTTTGCTAAACACCGACAATAGAATATATAAGGCAATCACTATGGGGATTGCTACAAACTGCAACAACAGTAACAGTACTAAACTGATCAGCAAAAAGCTATAGCGTACTTTATTGGCTGCAAAGCTCCAGTCCTTCGTTTTCAAAGCAAACAACCGAATGGACGAATTAAGGATATAGCAACTAAAAACCGTAAATAGTATCAAAAACCAAGGATTCAAAATCAATTGGCTTAGCCATGCCGTGCTTTGAAATTCCAGGATTAAAGGCAGGGATAGAATCAATAAGGCATTCGCCGGGGTTGGCAAGCCTTTAAAGGCTGTTTGTTGTTCGGTATCAATATTGAATTTCGCTAAGCGGTAGGCAGAACCCAATGTAACCAATAGGCCTACCAGAGCCAAGGGCGCAAAGGCTACCCCATTAAAATCGGCCACAGAATTCCATTCTGCAGGCTGCTCCGAAGCCAAGGAAATGGACAGTAATTTGTACATCACCAATCCGGGAACCAAACCACTGGTAACCATATCTGCCAAAGAATCCAACTGCAGTCCCAATTCACTGCTTACCCCTAGTTTTCGAGCTAAAAAGCCATCAAAAAAGTCGAAGAAAATCCCCAAGAACACACAAAAGGCCCCAGCTACAAAATTACCGTGTACCACAAAAAGCACACCTACACAGCCGCTAAATAAATTCAGTAAAGTAAATAAATTGGGTATATGCCGCTTCATATTATTGGCTTAGTTTTGTGTAAAAATAGCAACTATTTTGGAATGTTTCTAAGGAAATAATTTCCGCTTTTGTGGATTTTGTAGCCTAATAACCAATATTCATAAGAATCAAACACACAAACCTTCCAATATCAGCGCCTTATAAAACAGCATTACTTTGAAAACATAATCCTACAGACCAAGTAACAGCGGCCGAAATTTTAAGGAACCAAAAAAGAACCTCCTAAACTTATCTACTCTATATAACTCCCACACAATAAGTGTGGACATTTGTTGTTTAATAGGTTAAAAATATTGTGCATCTTTGTAAAAATTTTTTGCTATTGAAAAACTATATCGGGCTTTTTTTGATGTTGGTTTCCTTTGGAGCCCTTGGGCAAACCGCTAGAAAATACTCCAATGAATTTATGAATATCGGGGTTGATGCCGCAGCGCTGGGCATGAGTAATACGGTGGTGTCCTTCACTTCCGATGTGAACTCTGGATATTGGAACCCCGCAGGATTGACCGCTTTGGAAGACAACCAATTGGCCCTGATGCACTCCAGTTATTTTGCCAATATTGCCAATTACAACTATATGGCCTTTGCCATGCCGCTCGACACCGAAAGTGCTGTTGGAATTTCCCTGATCCGTTTTGGAGTTGACGACATTTTAGATACTACTCAATTAATAGACGACCAAGGAAATATCAATTACGACCGTATCAAACGCTTTTCTACCGCCGACTACGGAGTCACCTTTTCCTATGCCCGTAACCTTAAACTTAAAGGCTTCAGTTACGGTATCAACGCAAAAGTCATCCGTCGTATCATTGGTGATTTTGCGTCTTCCTGGGGATTTGGCCTCGATGCAGGACTTCAGTTCCAAACAGACAAAGATTGGAAGTTTGGGGTAATGGCACGCGACATTACCACCACCTATAACGCTTGGGCAATCGATAAGGACAAGTTCAACGACATTAGTGAGGCTGTAGAAGGCCAAAACCAAAGCCTTCCGGAAACGACCGAAATTACCATTCCTAAATTACAGGTGGGCGTTTCCAAAAAGTTCGTCTTTCACTACGACTATTCTTTGGTAACGGCTTTAGATTTGAATGTGCGTTTTGCAGAAAACAACGATATCATCTCCTCCTCCTTTGCCAGTATCAATCCTGCTTTTGGATTTGAATTTGGCTACACCGATTTGGTATTTCTAAGGGGAGGCCTTGGGAATTTCCAAAACGAAACCCAATTCGACGATTCCCAAACCACGACATTCCAACCCAATTTTGGAGTAGGCTTTAAATACCGAGGCATACAAATAGACTATGCCTTTACCGATATAGGCGACCAAAGTGCCGCCTTATATTCCAATGTATTTTCCCTAAAACTCGATTTTAGTATCTTTAGATAGTGCAAAAACCAATTCTTGCCATAAGCTCCGGACTACTGTTGGCCCTCTCATGGCCCGCCTATGGCATGCCTTTGTTATTATTTGTGGCCTTTGTACCTTTATTGATATTAGAGCATTCCTTAAGAAATTCCTCTTCAAAAGGCAAGCGATTAAAGTTGATGGGCTATGCCTATCTAAGCTTTGTTATTTGGAATTTTATCACAACCAATTGGTTGCGTTTTGCCGATGTGTTTGGAGCCAGTTTTGCCATTTTGGTCAATTCTTTATTGATGACCATGCTCATCCTACTCTACCACACCATCGCCAAACGCAGTTCACAGAATAAAGCACTTCTATTTCTGCTAACCTTATGGATCTGTTTCGAAAAATTGCATTTGGGCTGGGAATTCTCTTGGCCGTGGCTGAATCTTGGTAATGCCTTTTCCGAACACCCTTCTTGGATCCAATGGTATGAATATACGGGAACCTTCGGAGGCACCCTTTGGGTATGGCTTGGCAACCTGATTGCCTTTAAAGCCTATTTGGCCTACCAAGAAAAAGGTAGAAAAGCCCTAAAAAAACCTGCAATAGGACTGGCTACACTCATCCTTTTACCAATTGGAATATCTCTCATTCGCTACTTTACCTTTTCATATGAAGGAACGGCTGTAGAAGTGATGGCCTTGCAGCCGAATATCGACCCTTACAGTGAAAAATACCATACGGCCAACGACAGTATCGCCCAGTTACTTTTAAAGTTGACAGATGAGAACATTACAGACAAGACTACTTTGATATTGGCCCCCGAAACGGTATTTGCCGATAATGTACGTTTAAAGCAGTTCCCCAATGCACGTTTCAAATCTTTATTGGATGGCTATGTAAAACACCATCCCCAGGTTAATTTCTTGACGGGTATATCTTTCATAGATGTCTTTGGGAATCCTGCCAAAGTGCGCTCTGAGACCAACCAATTAAGAGACGATCTTTGGTATGACGACTACAACTCGGCCATCATGCTCAATGCCTCAGACAGTGTACAGTTTTACAACAAATCCAAATTGGTAGTGGGGATTGAAAATTTCCCTTATCAGGAAATCCTAAAACCCTTGATTGGCGATGTCATGATCGATTTGGGAGGAACCGTAGCCATGAAAACCACACAAAAGGAGCGCTCGGTATTTACCACCTCCGAAGCTAACACCAAGGCTGCCCCTATCATTTGCTACGAATCGGTATATGGTGAGTTTGTCACAGGCTATGTCCGAAATGGCGCCAACCTCCTGGCCATCATTACAAACGATGCCTGGTGGGGAGAAACCCAAGGACATAAACAGCATTTAAGCTATGCCCGCCTCCGGGCCATAGAAACACGCCGTCCTGTGGTGCGCAGTGCCAATACAGGGATTTCAGCCATCATCAATGCCAAAGGAGATATCGAGGCTACCCTACCCTATAATACCCAAGGCGCACTCACAGGAACCATTACCACCAGCAATACACAAACCTTTTACACAAGGGCAGGCGACTATATTGCGCGTATCAGTTTGTTTGTGATGATAGGATTGTTTTTGATCACTATGTTCAGAAGACCTAGAATATAGAATCGCGAAACTGCTTCTCTATTCTCTATTCTCTATTCTCTATTCTCTATTCTTGTATCTATCCTCTTGCCCAACCTTTCATTTAAACACGCCCACTTTCTACGTCATCCTGAGAAAACCCATCCTAAATAAAGTCGAAGGATAGAAGGACTCACTACGTCCTCCTGAGCAAGCCTGTCCTGAGCATCGTCGAAGGGTCGAAGGACACTACTCACATAAGTCTTGGGTCTTTATTCTTGGCTCTTTGTTCTTTGGTCTTTGTTCTTTGTTCTCAAGTTATGTATTCTTCATTCTTAATTCATTACTGCCCTCTATAATACACTATCGTACTCAAGGTTTTCAGGGTAATATTTAAATCTAGGAAGAAACTACGGTGTTTGATATAGTAAAGGTCATATTGCAGCTTGGTCAAACTGTCATCAATGGTAGCCCCATAACGATAGTTAATTTGCGCCCAACCGGTAAGTCCCGGTCTAATCACATGACGGGTTTCATAAAAAGGAATTACTTGCGATAGTTCATTCACAAAATAAGGCCGCTCAGGACGGGGGCCAATAATACTCATATCGCCTTTTAGCACGTTAAAGAACTGAGGAATCTCATCGATACGCGACCGTCTCAAAAACCGCCCAAATTTTGTAATACGGGCATCATTCTTATCGGCCCATTTCACGCCACAATGACGTTCGGCATCTACCACCATACTACGCAATTTCACGATGTGAAAGGGAGCGCCATTTTTCCCTACCCGCTCCTGCTTATAAAATAACGGTCCGCGATTTCCTAAGGCATTACCTAGCAAAACAAAAGGCAAAAAGCATACGCCCACCAACAGCCCTAAAAAAGCAAATACCATATCAAAACTGCGATGAAAAAAGAGATACAGGGCATTTTGATTGCTTCTGCTAAACGGAAAATACTTATAAAAATCCTTACCTATAAATTGAATGGGCACCCTATGTGTCACCTCTTCATACACCTGGGTATATTCCCTTATGGTAAATCCTCGTTCCAAAAGCATCATCAAATCGTGGTAAATCTCAGGCATAATGGTTTCAGCATTAAAGCTGGCCACCAAAACCTCCGACACCCGTTCCTCAATAATCACGGGAATCAACTCTTCTGGACGATATTCCTTTAATCCTTTAAACCTCACAGGGGCATCTGGCTCGGCTTCACAATTGATAAACCCGATAATACGATAATTCGGGTCGGAATCTTTAAGGGGTCGGATAATATTTTCCATATTGGAAATTTCCCCCACCAAAAGCACTTTCTTGTTAAATCTGGGAGAGGACACAAAAGTGGTATAGGCCACACGCCATAAAAAAATGCCCACAATCAAGGCAATATAAAAATAAACAATCTGAAGACGCTTTTCCGGAAGAAAAGGCGTAAAGAAGGGCGTAAGTAGATAAAACAAGACTACTGTGGAAGCAGTCAGCACAACATTTCGGAAGGTTGTATCCAATTTGCTCGATTTATGCAAATCATAAATCTCAAAAACCGTCCCAAACACCATGATGTAAAGTCCCAACACCACTAAAGGTACTGTATGTTCTTGATCGATGGTAAGGTACCTAAATCCAAAGCCATATTCCAAAACACAGAGTCCTAACAGGACCATACCCAAATCCATCAAACGCAGCAATACCTTACGTTCTGAAATCTCAAAATGTATATCCTTGGTTGGCCCTCCCATGTGTTAGTTGGAATTTTGCCGTAAATATATAAAGATATTTAACAGAAAGGCAGGTCTTAGCGATGTAATACGGCATTCCATCGTTGTTTGACCAGTTCCCAGTCAAATTCTGCCACTAAGGCACGGGCATTATCGATCAAATGCTCCCGAAGTTCCACATCTCCATAGACCCTTTCTATTGCTGCAACCATAGCCTGTACATTATTTGGAGGCACTAATAGACCACTCTCTCCATCAGCAATCAAATAAGGCATCCCCCCCACATTGGTGCTGACTACAGGTAGTCCCAAGGCCATGGCTTCAATGACACTCAAGGGAGTATTGTCAAAATTGGTAGTATTGAGAAAGATATTATACTCCTTGGCCAATTGGGTCCATTCAGCCTTACTCAACTTCCCAGTAAAACGAACCGAAACATTCAAATCCTCTGCCAAAGCCTGCACGTCTTCCAAACTCCCATCGCTATCAGGTCCCACCATACAGAGCGAAACATCAAAACCTTTTTGTTTTAAGGCATAGACTACCTTAATTGCTAATTGGGGGTTGTAAATTTTTGAAAAAGAACGTACCCATAAAAGGTTTACACCTTCGTAATTACGTTTGGTCAATGGGTAATTTATCAATTGAAGGCTATTGGGAATATGCACCACATTGGCATAGCCATGCTTTGCAAAAGCTTCCTGCAAATATTTGGAAGGAGACACATTATATTGGGCGTGTTTAAAAATTAGAGCGCACAATTTTGGATGACTGAGCAAACGGGTAGGCAGATTACCGCCATGTAAAATCGGAATATATGTTTTTTTTAATATCCTACATAACTGACTCACCCCTAAAGCAAAATAAAAATTTTGGGTGCTATAAGTGTCTATCAATACCATAAACACTTTCCTACGATGCCAAAACACATGACACAACATATCCAAAAAACGAAAAAGTTTGAGTGATTTCGAAGAAGCGTAATAGACTTGGTATCCTTCAGAAGCAAGAGCTGGACCTAAATTCTGAACGGATGACGTATTAGCGTTCGAATGTTGTAAGTTGTTGCCTATATAGAGGACGTTGGTCATGAGTAACATGTAATAAAGCTAAAGCATAAATAAAAGCCGGCATGGCAATTCGCATAGACATATGGTTAATGGTAAGAAACCAAAAGGCTAAAAAGGGGAAAAAATAATAGTTTTGTTTATTAGTAAAACGCACATCCAAGGGTTTAAACAACAATATCAATAAAATGAACACCCCTAAAATGCCATGCTCAGCCAAGGTACGGCTAAATTCACTATGCGACGTTACTCCTTGGCCTTCTATTTCATAGCGCATATCCTTGGCACGGCTCGAGCCTATACCCAAAAAAGGCTGCGCCATAAACCCTTCCAACTCATTCATTAATAATTCCCCTCTCCCTGTTGTCAAATCTTCCTTTTCCCGGCCCAAATGATCCTTATTTTCATACCTTAAATTCAAGAGCCCTCCCGTTTGTTGCACCCCAATGATCCAAGTAACACTCAAACTAAAACCGAGAAATAAAAGCATCCAAAAAATCTCATGTTTTTTTCTATAGGATGCCTTCAAATAATAAAATATTAAAAACACCATTAGCGACAAAATAGCCGCAAGGACTCCGCCACGACTCATTGTCGTGACAGCCCTAAAGGAAATCAAACACAAAATAGCTCCATTTAAAAGTTTTAATCCTAAAGTAGGTGATTTGGTAAATAATCTAATCCCCATTACGAACATCCCAAGTCCCAATATAGCAGACACCTGATTAGCTCCAAACCCTCCTGCCGCAGCTCTATTGGATGCGGTACTTGTCAACACGTCTTGTAAATCAGGAACATACAAATAAATATAGGCTGTATGGGCTATGATGGGCAAGGCCATAAACAATAAAATTTGGTGCATCTGTCTAAAGGACACCTGTCGCTTATAACAAAATAAAGCCGCCAATCCCAAACATATAGGACCACTTAAAACAAAGGCTATATTGGTTCTAAAATTCGCATCAAAACTAAGAGTGGTAGAGGCTACAAATATGGAAGGGATCAAAAACAGAATGTAGATAAAATAGGGATACCCCTTACCAGACATTCCTTTGTAAAAAATTCCCATAACTACAAACACAATCACCAGGTACTTGCCTGCTTCGTATGAAATTGCCCCATTGGTAGCTCTTAAGAAAACTTCCGCCCCAACAAAATAGGCACAGGCCTTTAATACCTCAAAAGATTTCAACTGTTTAGGCACTGTGATAATCCGGAACATAAAATAACCGGTAATCACAAAAAAGTACAACTTGGCCAAAGCCTCGTTAAAATAAATCATTACCCCAATGACGCCATGTAACACAATGGCACTAAGATAAGTTATATTGGTTTTCACAGAATTAAAAGTGGTTAAAAATAAAAATGACCAGATTAAAACAACCTCACTTTTACAACCTAGTAAGGGTTTTGAAATATAAGTTTATAATCCCCAAAAGGAAAACGATAATGGTAACTTTTTTGCAATAAAAAAACAATAAAATGCAATATAAACACGGGTACATAAGGACGTGCCGCCTTTAAAACGGTATCATAGGTCTTATTGCGATAGTTGCAGATTAAAAAAGGAATATTACGAGAATCTAAATAATTAGTATGAACGGTATTAACTTTTATTGTACGTCCCTCAATAAAGGTTTTAAAAACAAGTGATCTATCCTCCCTTAAATGGTAAACATCTACAACCGAAAGTGGTGTTCCTGAAGTATCATAAAAAAACATCCCCCAAGTAGGATCTATCAATACCCACTTTCTCAATTCTTTACAATAAACTTCATTAAAAGAATGTCCTCCATAATTCCTATCAAAAGGAGCTCTGGTCACACCCCATTCTCGCACTTGCAAATTATTTAATACACAAAAATTATTAAAAATTTGTACCATATCACTACAAACCCCTCCCTTGCCTTCTAACATAAGTTTTAGAGCTTGCTCCGAAGCCTCACTTAAACCAGGACCACCCTTAATATGGGTATTCAACCAAATACTTATGGCTTTAACCTTATCCAAATCAGCTTCAGGCTTTCCTTCTTTAAAGATTTCCGCATTGACTTCTTTAAAATACAATGGCATGTCCCCTGGAGCATTCACACCATTATAGTCGTATGCCGCAATATCTTCTATGCTTGATGTTTTGGATAACAACCTAAATCGTGCTTTATACAAAGCGGGGTGCCGTTTTATAGTCCACAAAAGTTTCTTAATAACCATGAAGGCAACTGAGATTTCTGTTTTAATGAGTCTAAAATAGCCTTTTTTTTAAGACCTCACTTAAGAAAACAAAAAGATAATATAAAAAGTAGCCAAAATGATCATGGTTAAAGGAGTCAAGCAACCAATCTTATAATAAAATAGGCTAAAATGTCGCAATAAGTTCCCTTAGTCGAGAATTGTAATAATCATAGCCAAACCGTTCGATTCCGTCCCTTGTACGACCTACCATTTGCTTATAAGCCTCATTTGAAAGACCTAATAAATTGTGAATTCCGTCTACAACGGCTCCAGTATCCAGACGCTTAAACAAAAATCCATTATGGGAATCCTGTACATATTGGCTAATAGCTGACACATCCGAAACAATGGGAACACAACCATAATTCATAGCTTCCGCAATAACTTTTGGAAAACCTTCCGAAGCTGAAGGCAGCACAATGGCATGAGACTTTTTGTATATCGCATGGACATCGGTTCTCGATAAGTGTCCGTAAAATTCAATAGGGATTCTGCTATCTTTAGCTTTCACCTTATAAACCCCTTCTTGCTTCCCGGTTCCTACCACATGAACCTGTGCTATTTCAGTTTGTTCATTCAAAGTCAATGAACTAAACGCCTCCAATAAAAGAGCCATCCCTTTTTCCGCTTCCAAACGTCCAACAAAACAAAATTGGAGACCTCCTGAGATCTTCGATTTCACTTTTGCCACCTTTGCTCCTTCTGCAATCTCAGTTTGGGTTAAACAGGGATTTTCAAAACTTAAACATTGTTTGCCCTGATCTGCCCAATGTCCATTAATCGTAACGTTCCTTTTTTGCTGCTGTAACAGCCATTTTTGAAACCTGTAAGCCACTGGGGCTCGGTCCGGATTCCAATTACCTGCATATTTAAACCAACCAGGTTTCGAAACAAACCACATCAAATAAGGAATCATATAAACGCCAATACCCGTCGGGGCCCGAAATTGAAAACAATCACATTCTTTCAACACTTTGGAAACAGTTCTGAGTGTATGAGGCCCTTCCTTAAAAATTCCTAGTTTATCCTTAAAACTGGCCCCACCAACCGCAGTAATCGGATGAAAATTAATACGTTCAGATGCATAAGGTAAGGTATTAACAGGTGCCTCCCCTAGATGTAACATGGCTACATGTGTAATTTCCTCAAACACATCCAATAAGCGGTTAACTTCAGTTACAGTAGAGCTCAACCCTACTAGCTTACAATCTTCCCTGATATAATGCTCTGTATGTGATATTATCACCAATTTCATCCTTTATCCACAAGCTGCTTTAAATATCCTAATTCATCAAAACTTAAATGATTCAAATAAGCCCTATTCGTATCTTGTTCTATATGCCAACTATTTACAACCTCTCTAAACCTTTTTGAAAAGGATAGTCCACTTAATTTACACACTTCTTGAAAAAATGCAATTTTATCCTCAACCAACTTCTCATATTTCAATTCATAAAATTTAAATCTACGAAGATTCTCCTTTTCTTCTAAATAGTACTTATATCTTTGATAATATTGATTCATTAAATCTTGTTTTGAAACACTATTGAATCCCGAAATATTATTTTTATACCCCCATTTATTTTTATAATAAGACATAATGACAGACTCTGGATTTCTGTTTAGCCAAAATACTATGGGCTCTTCAAAAACGGCATCCAAAGTTTGCCACCTAGATTGTCCTGTTAACTTAGTTACAAACCTATCTTTACCTGACATACTTAATATTCCATTAATAGCCCCAATTACTCTTTCTTCGCTAATTTTATCAATAGATTGTTGTACACCATTATTAAACTCAGGCACCAACGATTGCCAAAAGTTATATGCCTCAGAGGGTCTTGGAAATTTCCTTTTTCCTCTTGTAAACTTTTCAAAACTTTGAAAATGATGTAATCTATTAAAATAGGTTAAATACAAAAACCAAGGATATTTATTGACATATCCAGAAATCCAAGCCAAATCCTCATGAAGTGACAATATACTATTGAACAATGTTGTTCCACTTCTTCCTGGTCCATGAATAATAATTGAATTTTTAATCTTCATAATTTCCATTAATAATATTAACATACTTATTGACAAGTATATCCCAACTGTGTCTTTTAGCCCATTCAATCGCATTTCGTGAAAAAAAACTACGATGGTTCAATATGGTATTTAGAGCAGAAATAAATTCATTCATATCTGTTGGAGCAATTAGAAACCCTGTCTGAGTATTTTCTATAGCATCTGTAATCCCACAACCCATGCTTCCAATTGCAGGGAGTCCAAAAGAATTAGCTTCTAAAATGGCAATCCCAAAACCTTCCACATCCCCACTTTCCGTAATCATACTTAGCATGATAAACACATCACATGCCTTTAATAGTCCTTTTAGTTGCCTTTCAGATACTCTACCATGAAAACTCACATGTGCCCCAACACCCAAATGTTCGGCTTCTCGTTGAAACACCGCCTTTTCAGTTGGCAAGCCTACGCAATGGTAATGGAGTTCAGGATACTTTTGCAACAAACCAGGTAAAGCCTTGATAACATGCAATTGCCCCTTTCGTTCAGAAACATGTCCAACCGTGATCAGTTTGGGATTACCCTTTAAAGTTTCAGGATTCTCATGCACATCTACTTCCCAAGAGGCTTCAATACCATTAGGAACCACGCTTGTTCGTTGCTTTAGGGACTCAGGAAGTAATCCCTTGGTAAAATTGGACACCGCTATAATATGAGCCATCTGTTCCAATGACTTCTGGATAGAAACTCTTAAAAATGGATTTTTAAAATTCACTTCAGTACCATGGACAACCGCCACTGCAGGTCGTTTCACAAATTTGCTTCCCAAGGCCACACTCCAAAGCGAAAACTTCCCTGAGGCCAACACCACATCTGCCCATCTCATAGATTGTAATAACAATTGTAACCGTTGAACATACATAATGCCACGCAGCTTTCGCAAGGGTACCCGAATGATTTCAAAGGTCAACTGGGCATCAAACTCCTGTTCCTCCTTAACATGCCAACTTCTTTGATCAGCAATCACTCTTACCTTATAGCCCCTTAGATTCAAATGCTTGGCTAGTTGGTAGGCATGCGTACCAATCCCTCCCGGTAAAGGAGGAAATTCAGAAGTGATAATAAGAATGTGTTTGCGTTGCAAGGGCTTATCAATATGCAGTAAAATAAAGCTATAATCTCGCAGGGCGCAAGTTTTTAAAAAGGAAATTCAAGATAACATATAGCCTAAGCCTCAAAAAGGAAGATCCAGGCTCCCGTTAAACCTCGAACCCCCTCCCAATTATTCACTTTTTATTATTCATTTTTAATTCAACTAGATTTGAACCGTACTAAAAAATTCATTGTCTACTAATTACTAGGTCACCTTGAGCTTGTCGAAGGGTCGAAGGCATCAGCACTAACCACTTAGTCTCCCTGAGCAAGCCTGTCCTGAGCATAGCCGAAGGGTCGAAGGACTCTCTACTCTCTACTCTATACTCTCTACTCTATGCTCCCTATTTAGTCACCCTGAGCTTGTCGAAGGGCTAACTACTAACTACTAACTTGTACCCCCCAGAGCTTGCAGAAGAATCAAATCCCTTCCCCAAAATCACCCAAAAACAAAAAGCCCCCAGCAATTCAATGCTGGGGGCTTCAAAAAAGGCGACGACCTAC
>NZ_JCAPEU010000029.1:0-3440 GCF_059735265.1 Mangrovimonas sp. sgz306409 | reverse complement strand
GTCGAACACGCCAAAGCCATCGCTGTCCGCATCACAGTACTCCAACGGGTCTGGGATGTTAGCCTCTGGAGCCTGTTCTACCGAAAGTTGTACCGTTGTAGTAGTATAACATCCAGTCATTGTATTTAGCAATCTCGCGTAAATAGTCTGTGGGTTGCTGATATTTGTATAAGGTATCGGAAGTTGATTGATATCATTATCGGCATCTGCCTGTGTCAAAAAGTAACTTACTACATATCCTGGGGTTCCTCCTGTAATGTTATTATTCACTAAAGCCAAATCTATTGCCGTCAATCCATCCGGAATATTATCATCACAAACTTGCAAACTTGGATTAGCTTCTGCCACCTCAGGCTCGGGTAGTATTGTTACCGTTCCGCTACTAGTACTTCCACAATTTTCATTGGTGGTATATTCAATAGTATATTCTTCTCCAGGCAACCCTCCTGTAATAGTTCCTGTTAAAGGATCTATTGTTCCTGGGCCAGCTGGAGACACAATTACATAAGTTCCTCCAGGAGTTGCCGCTGTTGCTGTAGCACCATCACAGGTTGGTTCCATAACAAAAGTTGCATCATCCAAATCTGAAAATGAAATCGTTTCAGAATCATCCAAAGCGGTGTAACAATTAGGTAATTCAATAGTATATTCCACACCATCAATCCAGAAATATCCATTAAGACTTATAAAGGTGAGCATGTTAGTGTCCTGGCCTGTTACAAAAGTGACATATTGAAGGACATTTACCGTACCTGTATTAATAGTTTGAGAATTGGTTCCATCGGAAACACTCATTTGTGCGGAACTATTGTTTTTTGCCACACTTAGTGTGATTTCAGTGCCTGCCGGAACTGTTTGATCCAACAACAATACACATGATTGGTAGGTGTTGGAGATTCTTGCCGAATTGGCAGAAGTCGCTGTTGTTCCTTCTGGCTCTATTGCACCTTCGGCATTTTCAGGATTAATTCCACCATAAGCCGATTGTCCGTTCCCAGAAATAGTAGGAGTTGGAGCATCAATTCCCACAAGTGTCATGGTGGTATTTTCTGTTGAAGCCATCACTACTACAGATGCAACTCCAGTATCATCCAACACAACTGTTTCTTCTACACCTTCATTAATAATATAAGTAACTGTACTATTAGGCACTCCCGTAATAGTAAACTCTCCATCATCCCCTGGACAAACTGTAGAATTCACTGCTTCCACTTCCGCTGAAGATTCAGGCATTACTACGACATTAAAACTTTTCGTTAAAATATCGCCACAATTATCTGTTATGGATACAGTGTAAGTGGTATCTGCAGTTGGAGAAAATACTGGATTGGGAAGCGTAGGATCACTAACCCCCTCTGCTGGTGACCACTCATAACCTTGAGCTCCATCATAAGTAGCATCTATTGTATCAATACTTCCACCAGCACAAACTTGTTTGTCTGATAAAGACCCTATTGATGAAAAGGAAATATGTTTAAAGCACAATTGCTGTAAATTATACGCAGCACCCGTAGACCCCGCAAATCCGAAGTATACCTCAGAAGTTCCATTGAATATAGTATTGATAATATCAGCAGAATAAGAAATCCGTTCACTACAATCAAAGGTTACTGTAAAATTTTGCGCTGTGGCATCCCATGCTACCTTTACCTCATGGTAGTTTCCATCTTCAATATTTATAGAGGTTTCTGAAGCTTGAATTGGTCCTGCAAGATTATTTGCTGAATTATGGTAAGTACTCCCATTCTTCATCAAAGCCATATGATCTGCTGTTATATCCGCTCTGTTTCCGTTAGTCCATGTATCAAACTCAACAATTAGAGATTGGGTAATACCTTCATACCCTACACCTCCTCCAGATAAACCAATTTCGGCTGTAGCTGTAGTTTTCATTACAAAGGCCATTCCATCAGCACCATTGGCATCGTTACTTCCAAAGTTGGCGTCAAAAATTATTTCAAAATCAGTATTAAGATCAATAACATTATTGTACCATACGGATCCACTTTGCTGCGTAGTATTTTCGGTAATTCTATAACAATTATCCCCTAGAGACACAGCATCTCCGTAATACTCAGGTATTAATTGGGCAAATAGGTTAAAAGAAAGACAAAAAAAGATCGTAAGAAGAGTATACTTCCTCATATATATTTTAGTAGTTGAAAAGTTAATTATCCTGCTAAAATAACATAATTAACCTTTAATTAACAACTCTTCAATGTTAATACGAATTTAACATAGGATGTATTACAAAACGGACAAATCTTCAATAATTAATAGATTTTTTTCCAAAAAAAATGTTTTGTTACTAGACTCAATTTCCTTTCAGAAAGTCTTCTATTACCATTAAGTTCAACAACAAAGCACTTAATCGATTAATTTTCAATTATTTACAAAAGTTCCCTAATTTAAAATACATTTCCATTTCCCTAAAGCTAAAATTCCTTTGAACTAAAAATAAAAGCTCAAAATCTATTAAAACTAAAGGTAAGTTTAACCAACAATAATAACTTCCAATGAAGACTTTTATTAAATTATTGATTCTAGGTATTTGCTATTCACTCCACTTTACTTCGCCAATTTATTGTAACAATTTATTTGGAAAGGCAAATCAAAACAATCATAAATCTTTTCAATTTTTATCGAACACATTAAATATTGACAATAGATTTATAGAATCCTCCAATATGCCCAATTACAATTATCCATCAATCAGTATAACAAACCAAGAAACGGATCCTTCTGGAGAAGACCTTCCAGAAAATATACAAAGAGTACGAATTTCATTTATAGGTCCAAACGGATTTACTAGATATTTACTTCTTGGATTTACTCCTGACAATGCTGCTAGTGATGCCGTAGATTATGGGTACGACGCCTTAAATACAGAAAATTTTCCAAATGACATGTATTGGGTTATTAATGGAAATTATTACGTAATTCAGGGTGTGGGTTCCTTTGATAGTTCAAAAAGTTACCCCTTAACTATTAAACTTAATGATGGCGGCTATTTCGAAATTAGCCTTAACGCTTTAGAAAATTTTAACGAGCCTATTGACGTTTTTATTTATGACAGTCTTTTAGACGAATATTTTCAAATCAACGATTCCAATTACCAAAACAATCTAGCAGCTGGCACGTATTCAGATAGATTTTTTATAACCTTTATGGATAATGCTTCGCTGAACTTAGATGACAATTTAAACCAAGATACTGTTGTTCAATTTCTTCAAAAAGAACAGCAATTATTTGTAAAAACTACCAATAATGTTTTTCCAGAAGAAATAATACTAACAAATTTAGTTGGCCAAACCATCAAGAAATGGAGTCTTCCAACATCAACAAACAGTCTTCGCCTTCCAATCACAAACCTTTCAAAAGGAGTATATCTAGTAAAACTAAAAACAAACAGAGGCCATTTTATCAGTAAAATAATTTAT
>NZ_JCAPEU010000028.1:0-4146 GCF_059735265.1 Mangrovimonas sp. sgz306409 | reverse complement strand
CGTGAATACTGGTGAGCTTACAAAAGTCAATCCGCCGTCTATGCTGTAAGCTATAGAGCTTCCGAATGCTTCGGTTACATTAACTGTGATACTTCCTGAATTATCTATAGAAGCACAAGTAATATTTGTTTGGTCGATAGTAAATTCTGGAGCAGGAGAACTTTCCACAGTAATACTCGTTTCAACACTACAATTATTGGAATCTACAACGGTAATATTAAATACTCCCGGAGCCGTTACCACAATCTCAGGTATCGACTGGAATTCAGTATCACTATTTACAAAATAGAAATAAGGAGGTGTTCCTCCAATTGGATATACGGTAATTTCCCCATCGGTACACGTTAATGGCACTGTTAGTGCAGCCGTGGCTTCCAATAAAGGGGGTTCCACAATGGTCACATCTTCAGAAT
The DNA here is from genome assembly GCF_059735265.1 of Mangrovimonas sp. sgz306409. NCBI lineage: Bacteria > Pseudomonadati > Bacteroidota > Flavobacteriia > Flavobacteriales > Flavobacteriaceae > Mangrovimonas > Mangrovimonas sp. sgz306409. Next base: position 3,733 of record NZ_JCAPEU010000028.1, on the reverse strand, counting down.
ATACACAGCCATCTTCTGTTTCAACGGTTGCTGTATAGGTTCCTGGGTTTAAATTTTCAAAAGTGTAATTGTTTTCATCGATAGGCCCAACACTGTTCACCAAAGTACCATTACTATATAATTCAAAGTAATACTGAGGCTCAGCATCAATAGCCGCTAATTGAATACTTCCCTTATCATCATGACACAAAGGTTGGGCAATCATGCTTGTTGCTGTAAAATCACTTTCCATGATCTGTACCTGTGGCGTTGTAAACACACAAGGATTTGTCTCTACTCCAATTTGTCTGATATATACAGTATATACACCAGGAGCATTTACGGTGAATACATTACTGGTTTGATAGGTAACGCCATCCAAACTGTATTCATACCCAGAAGGTACACTTCCCACCGTAATGCTTCCCGGAGTGGAACAGATAATATCTTGACCAACCGCCGTTGGATTCAATAAGTTTTGATATACGTTGAAATAGAACTGCACGAAACAGCCTCCTTCAAAGTTAATAGTCAACCTAAACTGACCAGAAGTATCAGCCGTAAAATCTGGACCTGTCCCAACTTGGTTCCAAGTACAGGCATCATTTTCGTTGGCACAATCCTGGTTTGCAACCGCTTCGCAGCTAGACTCATCCAACTTTTCCCAAATAATGGACGTAGCGCTTGAAATATTGGTGTTGATTTCTCTTGAATCATTAGCGCCACATAAAAAGATATTTGGAAGTTCTTTTCCGTCGTTTGGACAAATCACGACTTCGTCTGCAAATGGAATCACCGGATTGGTCATCCCTGCTCCAAAAGTGGTCACATGAAATACCTGATCTATAGATTGACAAGGTGCAATAGCTGTATTGTGAACGTAATAAGTTCCTGTTTCCGTAGCAGAAATGGTTTGGGTTGTGCCAATAACCGGTGATCCGGAAGGACTTGTAGACCAAGAATACTCATCGTAGCCACTGGCGGCCGTTAATTGTACACTGGCCCCACAAAGCACCACATTTTCCTCGAAGGTACAATCATCCAAATCTCCTAAAAAGTTAGTGGCCTGAGGCGTAATTAAACAACCTGTATTGCTACTATAACTTGGGTCATCTGTAATTAAAAAATCAGGGTTCCAAAAGCCGTTATATGTTGCAAAGGCTTGGTTATTGATAATATTGGAACAGGAATCTGCCAATTGGTTACAAGTATCTACCGTTTGGGCATGAATGATAATTTCCAAAACAGGATCGCCTTCTTCCACCAAATAATCGGCAACATTTAAAATAAGCTCTCTTGTATCTGGATCATAACTCACAGCCGTAACACCTTCTGGTAATTCTAAATCTTCCGGATAATTGAAGATGATATTGATTGGTAGAATATCCTTGATTTCAAGATTGGTAGCATTGTCATTTCCCGTATTTTGAAACCCAATAATGTAATTTAAAGGTTGACTTAATCCAACTGTTTCACCTCCAATGTTATTTCCTTCGTCATCCTCTACAATTTTTGTCAAGACGATGTTTGGTTCAATAATTTCTACCGCAAAAGCGAAGAAATATTGAAAATATACATCCTGATCACTCTCTAAAGTCACTACTGCGGAAGTTGCATCATTAGCAATCAATGTGTTTCCTGGATTGGGGACCACCATCACCCCCGTATCAAAACCGAGGGTATTGGTACTGTTAGGTACCCTATTATCTACAGGCGTAGCACTTAATTGAGTTACAGAACTATTGAAAAAGTTATTGGCAGGACGATCGGCAGCAGATAAAGGCGTTCCGTTAAGTAACATCCTATCATTTTGAATAGGCTTATCCCCTTCCAAAGCAGCAAAAGCAAAGGTTGCTCTTACAGGAGCTGGAGCTGGCACCGTTCTAAATCCAGAAACAGTTACATCGGTATTTACCGAACTACTAATGGCGCTAAAACCATCAAAACTGGTAATGGATTTCCCTGGTAAGGTTGGGTCTTCATAAACCACAAAAAGGGACCATCCTGCGGAATATCCCGTTCCGTTATAAGGGTTGAAGGTAGCAGTTTCTCCTTCGGCTGAAGATACGTTGGCCACCGTATAGGTTCCCAAATCGGCATCTAAGTTGGTTACAATAGAAGTTACATCTGCATAACAGGAATACGGGAAACTATTTCCCGTGGCAGTCCCATTGGCATTGTATACAATGGTTCCCTGTACATCATGGTAATCTCCAGTTGGTCCTTTTAATTTTACATCGGTAATAGATTCATCTCCATTTGTAACGGCTCCCCAATACAGTCCCGCATAAATAATTTGATAACAGTTGGGATTAGGGATGTCCAAATCGGCACTCGATGAACTAAAGGTAGAGTCATCATCATCAATATCGATATACGTCATATCCACATTGTGGTTGTATACCGATCCGTCATTAAAAGCATTATTGTCTGGACCTAGGATGTTATTTCCTATCAGGATAATATCTCCTTTTAAGTCCTCATTAAACCTTGGTGTAAAAGGCACGTAATTTTGGGCATATGACTGACTCCCCAAAATTAACAACACAATAATAATGGCAATTCTTGAAAAAGTAGGTTTTTTCATGGTATTTGGTTTGTTTGGTTATTTTCCAACAAGGGGCATCGTTGGAAAAAATTATGGTGTCCTTATTATCTAATATGTGTTATAGTAATTATGTTTTCATAGGCATATCTAATCAATTAATTTTCACGTTTATACTATTTTTATTTTGTACATGGGCAGTTACTAATTCCCTGCAGGAAGTCGATTCCGATAGTGATACTATGCGTTCCAGAATTATAACCAGCCAAAGCGTTGGTGGTTATTTGATACGAATAGGCAAAATAGAATTTGGACTTCATAATTCCGGCCATAGGACCAATATTAAGAGGTTTGAAGAACTGGTCGTTTAAAAAGCGGTACGACAGTCCTACCCAATAATAATCTTCTTTTCTGTTGAATTTTCGATACTTGAAGTTGACGTCTGTAGCCGAACGACCGTCACTTCCAAAATACTGGAAGAATACCGAAGGTTCATACTCCACGCGTTTGTTTTCCTTACTTTGAATAACAAGACCTGAATAAAGTTGATAATTTAAAAGAAGGCTTGGTTCTATGCCATTGAAATTATCAATATCTTTTTTCAAAATATTGTTGACATTTAAACTCAAATAATACCCTTTATTACGATAAAGTACACCAACATCAAAGTTATTGTTGTTAACAGCACGGTCATCCGTAACATAAGGGTCCACAATAGGTGTCTCATAGTTGGGCTCAAAATTTTCAATGTCTATCCTAAAACTATTGATATTATAAGAAATCCCAAAAGACAAATACTGCTCGGAAGTGTAATCCAATACCAAGTGGTGCGCAAAAGAGAACTTCACTCCTTTTTGACGTGTGTTTCCATTCTTGTCATTATAAAGTGACAATCCCACTCCAGATCGATCCGCAATTCTAAAATCGGCATATAAGGCTTGATTATCTGGAGCGTCCTTAATCCCGACCCATTGTGTGAGACCATTAAGGCGTATCCTTAGGTTATCCCCAATCCCAGCGTAGGTTGGAGAAACCACAAAATCGTTGTCCGCAAGGTACTGCGTCCAAACTGGTAGGTTAAGCTCTTGGCCGTAGGCTTGACCAATTGCTATTAGAAAAATATAAGTAATTATCTTTTTCATATGATTAGTGTATTTGGGGTCTTCTAAACATTGAATTATTATCTATACAGTGTAAAATGTCCAACAA
>NZ_JCAPEU010000027.1:0-2500 GCF_059735265.1 Mangrovimonas sp. sgz306409 | reverse complement strand
CATTTTTAGCGAAGGAGCCAGATGGCGCGTAGGCGTTGTCGAATAAGTTCATTAAAAACTGAAAGGAAATTTTAGAGGTTGAGTAGCCGTTATAAGTACTGTTAACTGATAACTGTTAACTGACAGCTAAATATAACGGGGGATTAGCTCAGCTGGCTAGAGCGCCTGCCTTGCACGCAGGAGGTCATCGGTTCGACTCCGATATTCTCCACAAGGGCCAAAGTCGCTGATAATATGATTGTCAGTGGCGACGCGCCACAAGTTCATTGACATATTGGAAAGATATACATGAAAAATAAAATGTTATTGTAACGAGCAATAACGTAACTCATTAAAAAGACAAAAAGTACAATAAGCTAAACAAGGGCGTATGGGGAATGCCTAGGCTCTCAGAGGCGAAGAAGGACGTGATAAGCTGCGAAAAGCTGCGGGGATCGGCACATACGATTTGATCCGCAGATATCCGAATGGGGCAACCCAGCATGTTGAAGACATGTTATCCGCAAGGAGGCGAACCCGGGGAACTGAAACATCTAAGTACCCGGAGGAAGAGAAAACAAAAGTGATTCCGTTAGTAGTGGCGAGCGAACGCGGATTAGCCCAAACCAATATTGTTACGGCAATGTTGGGGTTGTAGGACTGCGACATTGGTTGCGCAATGAACTAGAACGCTTTGGAAAGAGCGGCCATAGAGGGTGATAGCCCCGTATAGGCAAAGAGCGTTAACCATAGCAGTATCCTGAGTAGCGCGGGGCACGTGTAACCCTGTGTGAATCTGCCGGGACCATCCGGTAAGGCTAAATACTCCTGAGAGACCGATAGTGAACCAGTACCGTGAGGGAAAGGTGAAAAGAACCCCGAACAGGGGAGTGAAATAGAACCTGAAACCATACGCCTACAAGCGGTCGGAGCCCCATTGGGGTGACGGCGTGCCTTTTGCATAATGAGCCTACGAGTTACCGTTGCTGGCAAGGTTAAGGGCTTCAGGTCCGGATCCGTAGCGAAAGCGAGTCTGAACAGGGCGATGCAGTCAGTAGCGGTAGACGCGAAACCGTGTGATCTACCCATGGGCAGGGTGAAGCTGTGGTAACACACAGTGGAGGCCCGAACCGGTTGACGTTGAAAAGTCTTCGGATGACCTGTGGGTAGGGGTGAAAGGCCAATCAAACTCGGAAATAGCTCGTACTCCCCGAAATGCATTTAGGTGCAGCGTTGATCTAGTTTTATAGAGGTAGAGCTACTGATTGGATGCGGGGGCTTCACCGCCTACCAATTCCTGACAAACTCCGAATGCTATAAAATGTTGGTCAGCAGTGAGGGCATGGGTGCTAAGGTCCATGTCCGAGAGGGAAAGAACCCAGACCATCAGCTAAGGTCCCCAAATGTATGTTAAGTTGAACAAACGAGGTTGAACTGCTTAGACAGCTAGGATGTTGGCTTGGAAGCAGCCATTCATTTAAAGAGTGCGTAACAGCTCACTAGTCGAGCGGTTCGGCATGGATGATAATCGGGCATAAACATACTACCGAAGCTATGGACTTTTAAAAGTGGTAGGGGAGCATTGTAGTGCCGCTGAAGGTGTGTCGCGAGGCATGCTGGAGGAGCTACAAAAGAAAATGTAGGCATAAGTAACGATAATGCGGGCGAGAAACCCGCACACCGAAAGACTAAGGTTTCCTCAGCTATGCTAATCAGCTGAGGGTTAGTCGGGACCTAACGCGAACCCGAAAGGGGTAGTGGATGGACAACGGGTTAATATTCCCGTACCTGCCCGCAACAAAAGTGACGGAGGCGTATATTTGGTGCGCACTGACGGAATAGTGCGTTGAAGAGAGTGGCAACACCTCGATAGTACACTGAGCCTACGGGCAAGGTGATAATCCAGAGAAGCGACTTCCAAGAAAAGCGAGCGAGGCAGCCCGTACCGCAAACCGACACAGGTAGTTGGGATGAGAATTCTAAGGTGCTCGAGAGATTCATGGCTAAGGAACTAGGCAAAATTGACCCGTAACTTCGGGAGAAGGGTCGCCCCACTCCGGTGGGGCCGCAGTGAAAAGGTCCAGGCGACTGTTTATCAAAAACACAGGGCTCTGCTAAATCGAAAGATGACGTATAGGGCCTGACACCTGCCCGGTGCTGGAAGGTTAAGTGGAGGGTTTAGCTTCGGCGAAGATCTGAAATGAAGCCCCAGTAAACGGCGGCCGTAACTATAACGGTCCTAAGGTAGCGAAATTCCTTGTCGGGTAAGTTCCGACCTGCACGAATGGTGTAACGATCTGGACACTGTCTCAGCCATGAGCTCGGTGAAATTGTAGTATCGGTGAAGATGCCGATTACCCGCAGTGGGACGAAAAGACCCCGTGAACCTTTACTATAGCTTAGTATTGGCTTTGGACAAGTAATGTGTAGGATAGGTGGGAGACTTCGAAGCAGCGTCGCCAGGCGTTGTGGAGTCATTGTTGAAATACCACCCTTTGCTTGTCTAGAGTCTAACCCCTTT
>NZ_JCAPEU010000026.1:0-4476 GCF_059735265.1 Mangrovimonas sp. sgz306409 | reverse complement strand
AACGAAACTATACACAAACCGTTGGCAATAATTTGAAAAAACCATTCTACATACAATTCTTTTTGATTTTATTCTTAGCTTTTTCATGCGGACAAAATTCAGCTGAAAAAAATCTGAACGGAAAATGGTATGAAATCACAAATGAAGGAATAACAAGATTATATTTCAAACCAGATAGTCTTATAATAACCGATTTAGATAACCAAATTGTGGAATGGTCTGCGGACAATTCAAATATAGAATTTGATTATAATCTAATGCTCCTAGACTCTATGGGAAGAAACATCAAAAAGACGACCCTGGAATACAATTTGTCTGCTACAAATGATACTTTATATACAAAAATTACAGCCTCTCAAAAAAAAATACAATTCAATCTGATTAGAGCTAATAGCTATATAGATTATTTGAACAAAAGAAGCGGAATTCAATTTGAACTACCAAAAGATGACAAGAGCGAGTATATTAAATTAGATAGTGAGTACGCTCTAAAAATATTTATGGGATTTTCAGAAAATAAAATGATTGGTAAAACGGAATTGTCTAGCAGCTTAAACAATCTTGAATCGGATATAAAAAAGATAAAAGATAAACTAATAACTGGCAGGCCTGAAAATGACTTACTTACAGATTTAAAATTTCATTTGAGAGTTTTTGCAGACAAGAAAATCCCAGATTCAGTAATTACTAAAAGTTTAACAACCTCTATTAAAAGTGATATTTTTAGAATCTATGATTTGCCCAAACCACCAAATGACACAGTGCCAATAAAAATTTATAGAATATACCAGAGTGAGGAAAAAGAAAGGCTTGACAATTTAAAAGGTAAAAAAATAAAAACTATTGCCAACACAGTGTATAATTAATTGCTTCTGATTTTCCTCGCGGAAAATCCTCGCAATTTTGCTAACTTAGTTTTTTAACCCGAAAATCCTAGCGGATTTTCACGCAACAAACTATACACAAACCGTTGGCAAACATTTGATGAAACGTATATTTAAAATAATCGGAGCCCTTTTAATAGTATATTTCTTTTTGGCTTATGCCTTTCCAAAATTCATTGCAGTGCCATTTGCTGCTTGGAATTCTCAACAAGCATGGAAAGAATATGAAAATAATCTAACCGCAACACGAGGTTCAACTGAAGAATTCCAAAAAATAATAGATAAAAATCTAAACGGAGAATCTGAATTAAATCCAAAAATAGCATTAGAATCAATAATTGAGCTTTATAACAATACGAAAAATGAAGTTGTGGAATCCAATGAAAAGCCAATTGACATTTATGTCGTTTATGCGACTGACTATTGGGATGAAAATATAGAAACGTTTGAAATTGCTTTTGCTCATCAAAAAGTTGACAAAAAAAATGCAAACCTCTATGAATACCGAATTGACATGGTATATGACTCATCCGATTTTAAAGAAATTCAAGAATTCAATGTTGGATTTGATTCAACTTTAGGCATTGATGAATTTAAAAAGGCTGTTACAAAATCTATTGGTTTTCAAAAAGCACTTAATATAAAACCAAAAAAAATTGAAATAGTTAAAGAACAGATTTAAAAAACGATTTGCCAACACCGTGTATAATTCATTGCTTCCGATTTTCCTTTCGGAAAATCCTCGCAACTTTGCTATCTTAGTTTCTTAAACCTGAAAATCCTGCGGATTTTCACGCAACGAAACTATACACAAACCGTTGTGCATAATGTCCCAAAACCGTAATCTGAATTAAAAATTTGAAGAAAAAAGAAATATTTTGGTTAATCGGAACAATCTTATTTGTGATTATTCTCTTTTTTGGTCCTTCTGGATTTAGAAACTTTGACCTGACAGGAGAGACAGATATAAATGTGCACGATACTTATTACGTGATTCCAGCAATTCACTTATTTACTCTAATTACTACGCTAATTTTCTTTGGTATTTATCTAATCCGAATGTTACGACGGAATTTTAAAAACTTGACCGCAAATCTGATTTTTATGATTTCGGACATAACTATGATTTTGATTTTCACATTTCTGATTTCATTAGTAAATTCTATCCGAGAAATTCCTGGCTCGACCGAATATCCACCTTTGAGTGGCGGAATTGTGGAAAACCCTGGAAATGTATGGAATAATGCTTATTATGTATTATTAATCATCCAACTGATTTTAATAATCTTGCTGACAATAAGCGGAATAAAAACTGGATTGAATTACAAACCAACTAAATAAAAAAACACTATGCACAACACAGTGTATAATTCATTGCTTCTGATTTTCCTCACGGAAAATCCTCGCAACTTTATTATCTTAGTTTCTTAACCCGAAAATCCTGCGGATTTTCACGCAACGAAACTATACACAAACCGTTGGCATTAATATGTAAAATGAAATATTTATTGAATTTCAAATCTCCATTACATTTGATAATTTCAATTACATTATTAATAAGTTGTAATTCCCAAAAAAAAGAAAAACTAAAAACTAACATAATATATAATGAATCAGGAACTCTGATTTCATTTCATATTGAAGACCATAGAAATTTCCTGTATTTGGATAAGAAAAATTCTGCTAAAATTTTGTTCTTTGAAGCTACAAACTTAAGTATTCAAGGTGCAGGAATTAATCTGATAAGAACAAATAACAATGAATTTCACTTGGAAATAACTCCAAAAAAGGAAAATCTTAATAATGAAAGTAGATTACCAATCAAAATAAAATTTGAAAAAGATGGAAAGTCAGAAACAGTTGATTTTTCGATTAAAGTAAAATAAAACTAATGCCAACACCGTGTATAATTCATTGCTTCTGATTTTCCTCACGGAAAATCCTCGCAATTTTGCTAACTTAGTTTCTTAACCCGAAAATCCTGCGGATTTTCACGCAACGTAACTATACACAAACCGTTGTGTGTCATTAAAAAAAATAACTCTGAATTGAAAAAACTACTGATAATAATACTTTCTACAACTTTAGTTTCTTGCGGAGTTAAAAAAAACAATTCAGAATTTGACAAAATGACTTTTGACAAAGAATTGAGTAGTAATCTATTCAATTCAACTGAATCCATACTTAATCCTTTGACTTTGAAAATAGAATCTGGATATGACAATCTACCTGACTCAACCCAATATTCAATAAAATCTAATGCAATTGTAAATAACGACAGTTTGCGATTAATGAGGTTTGCGGAATTAAAACGAATTGACTCTGACACTCTAGAATTACAAATATTTGAGACTAATCCAGCTTACAGCCAAAATTTAACAATAAAAATAATAGACAATCAATTCAAATCAGATTTTAAGTATTGGATGTCAGGACCACCAATCGACCCAAAAATCAAAAAGATTAAACAGGAACTAATCGTAAAATCAATTCCAAAACAAAAAGGAGAAATGATTTTTGGTAAGTTCTATTTCAAAGGAATTTGCGAATCAGATTGTAGCGGAGAAATTGAAATAAAAGGAGATTTTAAAGCAATGTTGGAATAAAAAAACGCCACACAACACAGTGTATAATTCATTGCTTCTGATTTTCCTCGCGGAAAATCCTCGCAACTTTACTATCTTAGTTTCTTAACACGAAAATCCTGCGGATTTTCACGCAACGAAACTATACACAAACCGTTGGCAAACATTCAAAAAACTGAAATAGAATGAAATACCCATTACTGATTTTATCAATTGCACTTACATTTTTAACGAGTGCACTAAACGCTCAAGTTGCTTCTGACTTCTTAACAGACTACATTAATACATTTTATGAATTGCATAATAGTTCTATCGAATTTGACAAGCAGCTACTTTATATTAAAGATGTTGAAAGTGCTAAGAAATCAATAGATGACTATAGTTTACAGATTGAAAAATCTATTGGTATTTTCAGTAAATACAAGAAAACTAAAGACGAGAATATTAATGAAGTGGCTACTGATTTAAGCAAGTTACTTTCTGATATGTCAAGTAATAATTATCAATTGCTAGGTAAACTAATCAAAGAGGATTATCCAAATGAAAACTTGAAAAAGGACTGCTTAAACTTAGTTAATAAAAATTCATTTGCCTCAAATTTTTTTAGGGACATTTCACTTGGAGTTTGTATGAGTATGGCAAAAGAAAAACCAATTGGAGCAAATGAAAATGAACAGTTTTTAAAACTGACCAAAAAACAGAGAAATTCGATAAATAATTTGCTAATAACAAAATTCGGAGAAACTATAAAGGAAGGTAAAGAAGTGAAAAGTAAAACTCCATTTGAATATTCGTGTCGTTTGATATACGAATTCATAAATATGAAATGGGAATTTGAAAAAAAATAACGATTTGCCAACAATGGCTATAATCCATTGCTTACTAAATACATAACGAAAAAACAGTATATTTAACTTGGCTCGATTCCTACTACGAAAATCCTACGGATTTTCCTCGCAACGGAATCATAGCCCAACCGTTGGCGGTAATTCGAATGAACAAAACTG
>NZ_JCAPEU010000025.1:0-5099 GCF_059735265.1 Mangrovimonas sp. sgz306409 | reverse complement strand
ACGCAACGAAACTATACACAAACCGTTGCCATTAATTTAAAAAAATGAACAAACCTATAATAATTGCGCTTCTGGCTTTATTAAATTTGAGTTGCACAGACATCAATCAAACGGAGAATAAGATTGCAGAAATAGAAAATTTACGTGCGGAAAATGATAGCCTGAAAAAAATTGTATCGGAATTAAATAACAAATATGTTTTTGACAGCATTTTTGTAAAAACCATAAATGACCCAGACAACTCAAAAAAACGGAACTCTGACTATAAAATGGATATAATGATTGTCGCTTATAATTCGGACAAAAGTTATCTAGTGGCATATGACGAAGAAAATGAGAATAAAATCAATCTCGACACTCTAAAACATAGGAAAGGAACATATAATTACGAAACCAAATTGACTGACGACCTAAAGGAAGTTTTCATTGACCTCCATATCGAAAATGATTATGGACAGAAATTAATGGGAACAATAAGAGACCGTATAAAAATAAAAAACTAATGGCAACACAGTGTATAATTCATTGCTTCCGATTTTCCTCACGGAAAATCCTCGCAACTTTATTATCTTAGTTTCTTAACACGAAAATCCTGCGGATTTTCACGCAACGAAACTATACACAAACCGTTGTGCTTAATTAGACCAAACTGTATTTAAACGAAGAACATATAATCAATTTAAAACGGATTTACGAATCTGAAAATGAATCGTTGCATAAAACTGACTTTGTTGACGAAGAAGGGAATTCGCATCCAAATTATGAGCGAGTTATATCAGAACTTGTAGCAATGGATTATATCGAAACGGAAAATGATGAAAATGTATTTTTCTTGACAACTTCTGGTTATGATTACGTTGAGGAATTGAATGGACAAAAGAAAAGAATAATACCTGAGAGAAGAGCAATCCAGTCTGAAAACCTGACTGAAATAATTCATCAGTTTGGAATTAAAAAGTTTAAAAAGTACATCTTTATATGGTTAATATCATTTGGGATTTTTGTAGCAGTTTACAAGTACTTTTTTCCAAATTCTTTTCAAACTAAAAAATCCGAAATTGAAGTAATATTAACGGACGAAATGGTTAACGACATAAAGGAACAAACACAACAAAAAATAGACTCGATTAAAAAAATAAATAACTAAGCACAACACAGTGTATAATTCATTGCTTCTGATTTTCCTCTCGGAAAATCCTCGCAACTTTGCTATCTTAGTTTCTTAACACGAAAATCCTGCGGATTTTCACGCAACGAAACTATACACAAACCGTTGGCAACCATTTGAATGAAAAATCGAAATTTCGCATATTTATTAATTCCAATCTTAATTATAAGCTGCTCAACTTACAAAAACACTTTAGTTTCGGACGGAAATAAAAATCAAGCAATAAAAAATACTATTATTGATTTCAGCAACACAAGTAAACTTTATAAAAAACATAAAGTATTCGAAGTTGAATTCATAGACACGATTTACCGAAAAGAACTTGAAAAAATTGATAACAAAAACTACCGTTGGATAGATGGAAAAGCTTACGAAGGAATATTTGCTATCAACATTTCTGCAATGACAAACGAATTCACCTATTTACTTTCGGATAGCTTACAAAACACAAAAAATTATTTACCGACAAGATACATTGAACAAAATGGAAAATTGTTTTTTTGGAATGACGAGAATTATGAACTTAACGAGGAAACAATAGAAATTTTGAAAAAATATAACGTTGTTAAGGAAGACTATCTTAATCCAAATTTCGAGGTTGTCGAAACCCTAAAATCTGTAGACTATTTCATTTGTCGTTCCGATTTTAAAAAATATAAAAAAGTAACAACTAGCAAAGCAGTCGGATATTTTGAAGCTCCTGAAGTTAATTGCGAATAAAAAACGGTTGCCAACACAGTGTATAATTCATTGCTTCTGATTTTCCTCACGGAAAATCCTCGCAACTTTACTATCTTAGTTTCTTAAACCTGAAAATCCTGCGGATTTTCACGCAACGAAACTATACACAAACCGTTGCCAACAATTTGAAGAAAATCAAGAACATATTTAAAATTTTATTATTTCTATTATCATTTCAGGCTTTTTCACAAAAGTTCGAAATGAAAATCGACTCTATTCTAAATCTTGAAATTGCTGAATTAAAAACAAGCGGAATAAAAGAAATTGGATACACAAAATTGACCTGCATAAATTATGGAGTTTCCTCAACTGCATATTTGCTGTGGAAAAAAGAAAATTCAACATTTATTCAAAAATTTAAAAACTCTGAATACGATAATAAATCGTTGCAGAAATTCAAACCAATTAAACTTACCGACTCAACTTTTTTCAGTTTTTATAAAAAAAACAAAGAGAAATTAAATATTGAGAACGTTGAACATTTTGAATACAAACCAGACTCAATTGTCGGAAATAAAACTTACTCAAGCAGAATAACAATTTCTCATTCTTGCTTTAGACATTTTGTAATAAAATCGGACAATGAAAATTTTGATAAGCAATTTGACTATTTTGATTTACAAGAGTTTGACCAAGAAAAAGTATATGCTTCCAAACGCAAATACACAATAGAGGAAATTAAGAAATGGGAAGAAAGAGGCTGGGAAGGAATGGAATACGAAATAATTCACGAAAATTATCCTGAACGAAATTTAAACTTTGAGTTTAATAAAGAATCAAGGATTGTGGAATGGGACAAAATTATGACTGAATTTATTAAAGAATTAGAATCGGAAAATAAATTTGAATTAATAGAAACGGAATAAAAAACTGTTGGCAACAACGTATATAATCCATTGCTGGTACAAGCCTACTTACGAAAATCCTCGCGGATTTTCTATTCGGTTTTTATTTGCTAACTTTCGTGCTAACACACGCAACGTATCATATACAAAACCGTTGGCAGAAATTTAGGTTAACATTATGCAAACAATAAAGTTTATAATAATTTCATTATCCCTGTTTCTTTTTATTTCTTGTGATAAAGATGATGACCAAGTCAGAGAGGAATTACCAGGAGTCCCTACGACGATTTCAGGTAATATTAAAGACTACCATAGAAATTTAAATGTTGCTGATTTTGAAATAAAACTATTAAAATATTGGTCATGTCCTGGAGGAGGAATAGGTCCAAATTACTGCACAAAAGAAATTTCAACCACTTATTCAGACTTAAACGGTAATTATCAATTAAATTTTGATTACAATTTAAGAAGTGATGAAAGATATCGTCTAGAATTTAATGAAACAGAAACTAACACCTATTATTCTGAATTGGTATCAAATTCTGGAGAATTTTATAGAGATTATGATACCTCAAACTTAATTGAAGGAGAAAATAATGTTTTAAATTTAAATGCTTGGGTACCAATTAAATTAAAATTCAATCTTACTGTTTTAAATAATCACACACCACCTTTAATTACTGGAATAGAATATAATGACAACTTTGATTTTGGAACTGAATTTACCTATGACAATTTCAAAATATTTGAAAAAAAAACCAGACCAAATTCTGAAATAAACATCAAATTTTGGTATATAGAAAATTATAATTCAAATAATCCAATTTGGCACTTTGCCCCGACTATTACATATCAAACTGACCAAAATGAATTAACAGAATTAGATTTTGAAATTGACTGTAATGATTTTTAAAAAAACTTCTGCCAACACAGTGTATAATTCATTGCTTCTGATTTCCTCACGGAAAATCCTCGCAACTTTACTATCTTAGTTTCTTAACACGAAAATCCTAGCGGATTTTCACGCAACGAAACTATACACCAACCGTTAGCGGTCAGCTAGAGAAACATCCCCAGAAAATTGAAACGATGAATATAAAAAAGTTAGATAAAGCGGATTATAAAAAGCTACAAGATTCAGATAATGATTTGGAAATTAACCAAAATCATGTGATTCTTAGATTCATTGATTTCGATTTTAATCCTGATGAAATTACCGAAAAACTTGGATTGATTCCTCTCTCAATTGCACGGAAAGGAGAAGATTACTTTGTTGGGAAAAGCAAGGTGAAAAAAACTTGGGAATATAATCATTGGGATTACGAATTAAATACAAAGACCAATGATTTCATTGGCGAAACAATAAGTGAATTCTTTGAAACTATTATTAAACCAAGACTTGATTTGATAAAAGAAATTAGCAGTAATAGTGGGATAACGCGATTGATAATCGTTCAATATTATTATTCAGGCTGTAATCCTGGATTTGCATTTGAAAAGGAGCAAGTAAAAATTTTAGCGAATATAGACGCTGAGATTGATATGGATATTTATTGTTTGAGTGAAGACTAAAGATTTATAAGTTACAAAAGAATAAAATGAGAGATACCATAGATGTTGTCATTAATAGTGAACTAACTTCTGCCTTTGCAGAAATGGCTTCAAATAGTAAAAGTTCAATTGACCCAATATATCATGTTGTTATTACTGTGATTGGAATGTTGCTAGTTGCGATTATAACAATATTATCTCAGCACTTGATTACTAAGAAAACAATACGAGCTGATTTTGAAAAAATCAATTCTCAAATTAAATCAGACGTTGAAAAGATTAGACTACAGGTTAAAAGTGATTTTCAAATGAAAATTAAATTTGAATGGATTTCAAACCTTAGGTTAATAATATCAGAACTTATTACGACTACTGACCCTGACTATAATAATTCGATTGACCAAAAGAAAATGTTGTTTTTAATAAATCAGGCTCAGATAATGTTGAATATTAATAATAAAGATGAAAATGAACTTGCTTGCATGTTAACAGAACTTGGTCATGTAGCGGATTATGACAAACTTGAAAAAGAAGACGCAAATATTCGTATTTTGAATGTGCAAACACGAATTACAGAACAGACGAGACTAATATTGCGAGAAAAAGAAGAAGAGAAAATAACTTAATATAAAAGCCGAACCGCTAACAATAAATATAGGTCATTTGGCGGAAAGTGATAAAATAGAAATGAGTACAATTCATAAAATATATAGCGGTTTGATAGGTCGGAGCTTTAAAACGCCAAACGCCCCATATTCGAGCCGTTGTACCAAATTAAAAAAACAAGTTAATGA
>NZ_JCAPEU010000024.1:0-5168 GCF_059735265.1 Mangrovimonas sp. sgz306409 | reverse complement strand
CTCGTTGGTATAGTTACGCTTAGAGTACACCAAAGTTCCCAAACGGTTGAAGATCTCAATCTTCGTTACTCTGAAGTTACTCAAATCGAAATAATCATTCATACCATCTCCATTCGGTGAAATACCTTGAGGGATGATACAGCTTTCCAACTGAATCACCGCTTGCTCAGTAGTAGTACTACAACCTGTATCGTTGAAAATCACTTCTATTTCATAAGAACCACCTACAAGAACCGGTAAGGTTAACCCTGTTTCTCCTTCAACCAACACACCATCTTGGTACCAGTTAATAGACACTTGATCTTCAGTATAATTACCTGGTGTAGCTTCAATCATAATTGGCACTGTAGCATTAGGACAAACCTCATAGTCGAAGTCTTCAGTAAATGTAGTTACCGGAGACGTTCCAATGGTCAACATAAAACTATTGGTTACATAACAATCTGGCAGACCAGTTGTTTCAACACGTACCCAAACAGTCTCGTTACCAGAACTTGTGTATGGGTTAGGAAGAGGATTCACCGCATCCATGGCGTCCTGCTCAGAGGCATAGTAAGTTACTGTGTAAGCAGCAGCATCCTGACCGTCCAAGATATAAGTGCTATGGGCATCCAAGTCATATTCTGCAACACCATCCCCATCATTATCACACTCCAATAAGTCTACACTTGTAGCCGTATGTGTTGGTGCAGTAATAATTAAATCGAAACTAGCATAAGACTTACATCCCAATACAGTATCGTAAACTCTTACCCAGATGGTTTGAGGTGAAGAAATATTAGAATAAGGAGAGGTCAATGGGTTCACATCATCCATAGCATCTTGCTCTGTCAAGTGATAGGATACTGTAAATAATGCTGGGTCCAAATCTCCAAGTACCACCGCATTGTTCTCAGTAAGATCGTACACTCCAAAAGGAGTAACAGAACAAACTTCTAGATCCATAGGCTCTGAAATTACAGGATTAGGCAAATATTCTACCACAATAGTATCGTCAACATTACATGTAGGAGAGAAAATAACCTGAGCAGTGTATTCTCCTTCTTCAGTGATTTCTAAAGTAGAAGCCGTTTCTCCTTCAAGAATAAATCCGTCTTTGTACCATACATGCTCAACAGATGGTGCTCCAGTATCTAAGATAATAGGCTCCCCATCACAGATAGCATTTCCTGACTCAATGGTAATGTCGATACCCAAATCGAAATCTCCAATATCAAAACTACCAGCCTTCAAGAATACCGCAGAATCCAATGCTGAATCCCCTTCATCGGCCATCACCAATTTGATATGATAGGTCTCTCCAATGTTTACCTCAGAGAACGCCGTAAACTGAACCGTTCTACCATCGTAGATCATTGGAGGCAAATTATCTGGCGTATACCCACCAAAGTACTCCTCATTAATCGCGGCACAAGACGTATTTTGCGGGTGAATATTGGTTACCAAAATTGGAGTAGTTGTACCTGGCAACACAGCCAAGTTAGTAGTTACACCAAATTCATCTGTCAATAAGAAGGCAAAGGCATCCGAATAGTTACACTCAAAAGAACCTCCGTTGTATTCTTCCGAAGCCATGATAAAGTCAAAACTGATTTCATCTGCAAACGGCACAAAATCGAACTCGATGATAGACGCATTGTTCGTATTTCCTCCAACAACAACATCTAAATCAGCATCTCCAGGCCAACTAAAACCTCCAGAAGAAGCGGTACCTGTATTAGGTCCACTCGCCAAAGCAGCATCTCCAGAAGCCAACATGATACCCTCATCGAATGGGAATCCTGGACTTTCTGTATAGAAATAAGCAATTCCGTTTACAGAATCATAATCCGTCCCTGTTGAATAGGTAATATTTGAAATCTGCGCACACTCATTGGCAATCAAAATATCGGTTACCAATTCTTCCACAGTATAAATTTCTGTATCAGAAATAATATTTCCTGGCGATGGCTTGATACAGATATCGAAAGTCGTTGCTATAACTTCGTCATCCCAAGAGTACACTCGTACCAAATAAGTATTTCCAACAGTTAAACCTTCTACAGCTCCAACGGTAGCATCAGAACAGTACAATTCAGTAAGGGTCCCGTCACAGGTTCCTTCATACACACTAAAATCAAGATTTAAGTTTCCGTTAGCAATGTTGAAAAGCGACACAACCTGTGCCTCAGTATTGGCCACAAAGGTAAACCAAACATCATCATTAGGTGTCCCTGAACAAGTTGGCTCGGCAACTGCCGATGGCGTTCCACCGGCAACCGTACCAGATGCAAACAACGTACACTCATCCAGTTCATTTACTTCAACTGTAATGGCATCACAAGGATCATCATTATCTGGAGGACAGGCCAATACCATAAATTCAGGACTGTAGATATCACAAGTAATATCATCGTCATTAACAATTGCTATTTCCACAGCTGTGTTGAATCCAAATGGTCCCATTTGGTAAGTTCCCACCGCTGTTGCAGTCAGTGTATTGTCGTCATAATCACTAGAAATAGTCAAAGACGTTCCATCACCCATACTGGTAATCTCTACATCTACCAAGAACTGGTCACCATTTTCACAATCATCAACAATAGTATAAGAGGCTTGAGGATTGATACAGGTGGCACAAGCAATTGTTACATCCAAGGACGCATATGAAGTCCATGTATCTTGACAACTTGTATAAGCATTAGACTCAATCCAGAAAGAAATGGTATCTCCCGTAGATTGGAAACTAACTCCTGTAAGATCGCCATCTTCATCAAATCCGATGAATTCATCTGGCGTCAACTCAGTTCCATCAGTATCATATACGTGAAAATAATCACCAAAAGTACTCAACTCTCCAGCGTTCACATCAAAGTTAAGTGGAGTTCCGTCGTTACTTGTGAAGGTAAATACATTGGTGTCATTGTTTTCATAACAGTACACAAAGTTAATAGGCTCTCCATCTGGACAATCTATATAATTATCCAAACAGAACGGTTGAGTAACAGGTTGCCCTGATAAAGTACAGTTGGCATCATCGTCGTTGGCAATGGTAAAAGACACCTCTGTTTCGTTAGTATAAGGACCAAAAGTATAAATCCCAGTTGCTGAAGCAGTTTGAGACACACTACCTTGGTTATCTGTAATAGTATAAGATGTTGCCGATCCCATATCTGATAAGTCCACTTCTACATTAAATTGAGGACCATTGATACAGTCTGACACTGGCACATAAGACCAAGTTGGCAACTCACAAGTTGCACAAAAGACAGTTACATCAATAGATTCATAGTCTGTCCAAGTATCTGAACAGCTACCCCCTCCATCTGCATCAACAGTAAAAGAAATGGTATCACCAGATGATTCATAGTAACCAGATAATTCCCCACTCATTCCGCCTACAGGTGTAAGCTCTGTAGTTCCATCACTGTCATATACAATGAAATAATCCCATCCGTTCTCAACAAAACCTGCATTTACAATTAATGTTAAAGAAATTGTTGGGTCTGAACTGGTATAAGTAAAGGTAATGTCATTATTTGCTCCATAACAGAATGTAGTATTCACAGGCCCTTCTGTACAATCTACATAATTATCCATACAAAATGGCTGTGTCAATGTTCCACTATCAATAATACAATTAGCATCATCTGCATTCGCCACAGTAATTATAACATCAGTTGCATTATCATAAGGCCCAAATGTATATACACCCAAATCTGTAACTGTTTGCGAAGCTCCACCTTGGTCGTCTGTAAGAGTTAAAGTAGTTGCCGACCCTAAATCAGTAACATCCGCTTCTATATAGAATTGCGGCCCATTAATACAGTCACTTACTACTTCAAAATTCACAATGTGATCAATACAGGTATTTTCTGTTATGGTCAAATCATAAGCTGTACTTTGTGGAGAGGCCCACGTAGAGATTACAATATAATAGGTAGTTCCACCCGTAACTGAAAAATTATCCATAATCAAATCACCTCCGTTCCAAGAAGTAACGACACCATTTCCACAAACTACACCTATATCTTCACAATCAGTATACACAAACATTCCAACATAGTTGCCCGTTTCAGTAAGTTCTATATCAATAGAAGTATCTTCTGAAGGTGTGTAAGCATACACCACATCATCTCCATTTAAATAGCTATAGGTACTACCACAATCAGAACCTGGAGCACCTGAATAATCGTCTAAATAATTAGACGTATTGTCAACTGTATTATATGGCAATTCGGTAACAACTATTGGATTACCACAAGCTTCTCCTAAACCACTAACATGATATGTCAATGGCCCTACCCAAAGGCTGTAACCATCATCACCACAATCGGCTCTCACATAGAAATCATAATCTGCCCCTTCTGTTAAACCAGTCACCTCATAAGATGCTGCATCAACTGAAGTACCAGAATCTGCATCTGTCGGACCTTCTGTACCGGCCTCTTGATTGATTACTTCCCAAGCCATTTCACTCCCTCCTACTGTCCAAGTAAAATTAGCTGTAGTTAAATCTAAACTTACCCCAACTTCAGACGGGAAATTACATGTAGAGTTATAAACCATAACGTTATCTACCATCCAATACCAAGCCCAAACGTTAGCATCATCATAGTAAAAACGAATTTGCATATCGGCATTTATATAAGCCGTAATGTCTATATGCTGAAAATCAGGACTTGTCCAAGATCCAACATCAGAGGATTGATTTAAAACTTCAACCCAATCCGTTCCATCAAACACTTCAACAATTGCCGAATCCCCTCCGCCATTGTTATAATATTGGTCGAAATCTAAAAATAAAGCTGTTGCTCCTGTGGTATCAAAAACAGGTGATGTAAGGGTCTCCTGTAATAATGTACCACTTCCTGCGGCATCACTATCTACCAAAGCACCATTGGTGCCGTCCAAACTATTGTCTCCCCAGCCCTGCAAATCGGATACCCAAGAATCACCTGTAGCGTCACCTCCATCCGTGACGGTCCAAGTTACCGGTATTCCGGCATCAAAGTCTTCATCCAAATACGTCTGTGACTGTATTGGTAAATAGAAAACAAAAAATGTAAATAATAATAGTAGTTTTCTCATTGCATTTTGTGTTAGTTATAAAATATATTAGGGTTTTGAATTAGTTCACTTTAGGTCCACCGCTTACGATGATGAACTCCGATCTACGGTTCAGCTGG